>NZ_VBZC01000008.1:0-235677 GCF_005786655.1 Streptomyces montanus | reverse complement strand
GCAGTTCCCCGCGCCCCTGAAAAGAAGGGGGCACCCACGCTTTTAGGGGCGCGGGGAACTGCGCAACCGGCCACAACCGGCCCGCAGCCGAGATACGACGTCCGGGGTCTGGGGCGAAGCCCCAGGCGTCACGTCGGATGGACCGCCACCACAACCCCCCGCTCCGCCGCAGGCGACACCGCCGCGGACACCCGAACGGCCACCGCCCGCGCCACCCGCCCCGCACGCGACGCGGACGCCAGAAGCACAGGCTGAAGGTGTTCCAGCCCGGACACCACAAACTCCTCCCCGGCGACAAGAAGAGGACGGCCCGCCTTCAGCGCGGCAGCCCCCGCCTCGGTGAGGTCCGCAAGAGGCGGCAGCGTCACACGGATCACCCCCACCCCGGCGGCAGCCGCCCGTTCCGCCAGAGCCACCTGCAAGGGCAGCAGCGGAGCCAGCGCCGCCGTCAACGCGTCGGCCATGCGCTGGAGTTCGGGGGACGAGTCCCGTAGTACGTCCGTGGCGGCCCGGATCAAAGGCGCCGCGGCAAGGAGCACCCCCGCCGCCACCCCCGCCGCCGCGGGCAGCAGCGGCGACGTGGCCTCGACGAGCTCACCGAGCGCTTCCGCGGCTTCCTCCACCGCGGGCTCCACCGCGTCGAGGACAGGTAGCAAGCTGTCCCCGAGCGCCGTGAGCAACGCCCGCGCGGGTTCACTCACCGGATGAACGGCGAGCGGCGCACCGGTCGTACCGAGCCGCGTCAGCGTCTCCACGATGCGATAGAACGCCTCCTGAGCCTGCGGCGAGGCACTCGCCTCGGCCAGCTCGGCCGTGGTCTCCCGCAGCACCCGCAACACCTCGGCTCCCGAACCGTCCCTTGGATCAAAGGTGTTGACGGCGATGCGGGTGAGGTTCCCGGCGGTGTCCAGGAGCTGGCCGGTGATGTCGGTCGTGTTGCGCGCCATGCGCACGACTTCCTCACGGCTGGGCAGGGACGGAATCGGGGACATGGAGCCTCCTCGCCTCACGCGGTACGGTGCGGTGCGCTTGCGCTCTGTCTGCCGGTCCCGGCCCTCCGCCGCGCCGGTGCCCGCCTCCAGCATGCCCTGTCGAGGTGCGCGATCATGCACCCTTCGGGGCATCCGTGACACCAACGCCCTCTTGTTGCGGGGAAGTCGAACAGGTACACCTCCCGGTACCGATTCCCAGGAGGTACGCGTGCGCCTGCAGAGACCCGTCCTGTTCGCCACCGCCACAGCCACCGCGGCGGCCACGCTCTTAGCCACCCCGCACGGAGCCGCCGCCGACCCCACTCCGCGGCCCCCGACCCGCGAGGCAGCGTCCCAAGCCCCCTCCGATCGAGCCGCGCGTACCGCGGAGAGTACGACCGACAGGGCTCTGGCCTCCCCCGTCACCGAACTCACCGGAGGCACCCGCGGCTACCCCCGTGAGCAGGTCCTCACCCCGGACCCGGAGAACCCGGCGGACAAGTCCCTCAAGCTCGGCCTGACCCCGTACCACGCCATCGCCCCGAAGCTGAACGCCCTCCAACAGCTCGGCGACCGCGTCAGCGTGGAGATCGCGGGCCGCTCGGCGGGCGGCCACCGCCTCTACCTGGTCACCGTCACCGCGCCGGAGTCGGTCCGCCAGGCCCGCGCCCAGGAACGTATGCGCGACCTCATCGAGAACGCGCCCCGGGCAGCCGCCAAGGACCCGGCGATCAAGGCCGCGTACAAGACCCCCGTCTTCTTCAACAACAACATCCACGGCAACGAGTGGGAGGGCACGGACGCCTCCCTCGAACTCATCGAGCGGCTCGCGAAGGCGAAGGACAAGGCGACCGCCGGCCTTCTCGCCCGCCACCGCGTCTACTTCAACATCACCGCGAACCCGGACGGCCGTATCGCCGGCACCCGCGCGAACGCAGGCGGATTCGATCTGAACCGCGACTTCGTCACCGCCTCGCAGCCCGAGGTCCGCGCGATGCGGCAGATCGCCATCGACAAGCAGCCCGCGATGATGGTCGACCTGCACGGCTACGTCAACGGCACGCTCATCGAGCCCACGACACCCCCGCACGGCGAGAACTACGAGTACGACCTGTTCCTCAAGAACACGTACGCCAACGCCCTCGGCATGGAGTCCGCCGTCAACGGCCTCGGCTACACGCCCGGGAAGGACGGCGTGGAGCCCGCCCAGATCCCGTTCCGCGACCAGGAGGAGGGCTGGGACGACTGGCCGCCGATCTTCACCCCGCAGTACATGCCGTTCCACGGCACGGTCGCGGCGCACACGGTCGAGTTCCCGATGGCGGTGAACAACGACGAGTACGACGAGCTCCCGGTGGCCGAACTCCGCCGCCGCTCGGCCATCAACGTGGACATCGCGGGCGCGGCGATGACCGCGACCCTCGACTACGCCCGGACGCACAGGACTTCACTGATCGCCGACCAGATCGAGGTCTTCCGGCGGGGCGCGACGGGCGCCGCGCAGGTGCCGGTGTCGCCCAGCACGGTGCCGGGCGTTCCTGGCATCGGCCCGGAGGACGTCTACACGACCGACTTCCCGCGCGCGTACGTCGTTCCGTCCGGGCGTGGACAGCGGTCGGCCCCGGCCGCGGCGCGGCTAGTCGACCATCTGCTCGCCAACGACGTACAAGTCCGGCGTGCGGCGAAGGACTTCAGGCTGGGCGGCAAGGCGTACCCGAAGGGCTCGTACGTCATCGACATGCACCAGCCCAAACGCGGTCTGGCCAATGTGATGCTGGCGGACGGCCGGGACATCAGCGACAAGGTGTCGACCATGTACGACATCTCCGGCTGGAGCCTGGGGCGTCTGTGGGGCGCGACCGTCGAGCCCGTGCGGACCACCAGGCTCTCGGTCCCGTCCCGCGCGGTCCACGAGGCCGCGCGCGTCGGCCATGTCGCCCCGGGCGGCAACCTCCGCCTGCGCCTCGACGACGCACGCGAGATCGCCGCTCTCAACTCCCTTCTGGGAGACGGGGTCGCGGTACGCCGGGCGGCCGACGGCAGTGCGATCGTGCCCGCCTCGGCGCGAGCGAAGGCGACCGCGCTCGCCAAGAAGTACGACGTCGCCTTCGACGCGACGAAGGCGAGCGGCACGGCACCACTCCACCGCGTACGGGTCGCCGCGGCCGTCACGCCCGGCGAACTGTTCGCGCTCCGTGAGATGAACTTCGACGTGACTCCGGTGTCGACGGGGATCCTCAACGCGGGCTTCGACTGGTCGAAGGCGGACGTCCTGTTCGTCTCGGCCGGACTGGACCATCAGGACCTCAACGCGTCCGCCCGGGCCGCCCTGGACGGCTTCCTCGCCCGCAAGGGCCTCGTCGGCCGCGGAGCCACCGGAGCGGCCCTCAACGCCGCCGCGGACCTGCTCGCCGTCAAGCCCGTCGAGGGCAACGGGGACGCCAACGGCGTGGTCCGCGTGGTCAATTCGGCCGGCGGCGTCACGGCCGGCGCGCCGGACCACAGCTTCGTCTACGCGCCCGTGTGGTTCACGAACCTCGGCTCCTCGGTGCGCGTGGAGCAGTCGTACGCGACCGGGAACCCGCTGGTCTCCGGTCACTGGCGTGCCCTGGAGGACGGCACGGGCGGCCCCGCCCAGGCCGCGGGCCGGGCCTCGGTCGTCAGTGGACCGCACGTCGTCCTGTTCGGCACGGAGCCCCTCTTCCGCGACCACCCGAAGGGGGAATTTCCACAGCTCGCACGGGCCTTGTTGACAGTGTCCTGAGCAAGTCCGAAGGCATTGCGAATCGAGGAGTACGGATGACCCAGGAGATCCACGGCACCGTCGCCGAAGGCTACGAAGCGGTGCGCGACGAGTTAGCGGCCGTCGTCGCCGCCGAACGCCCGGACTACGCAGGTCAGTTGAGCGCCTATGTCCAGGGGCGGCGGGTCGTGGATCTCTGGGCCGGGCCGGAGACCGACGGCGAGACGCTGTTCGGCGTCTTCTCGTCCACGAAGGGGGCGGCCCATCTGGTGGTCGCCCTGCTCGTGCAGGACGGGACTCTGGAGCTCGACCGCGAAGTGGCGTACTACTGGCCGGAGTTCGCCGCCGAGAGCAAGGGAACGGTGACGCTGCGCGAACTGCTCGCGCACCGTGCGGGCGTGATCGGATCCGACGCCGGCTTCACCCACGACGAACTGGCCGACGACCGGGTGATCGCCGAACGGCTCGCGACCCAGCGCCCGTTCTGGCGTCCGGGCACGGCCTTCGGCTACCACGCCCTCGTGATCGGCGCGCTGACGGGCGAGGTCGTACGACGGGCCACCGGCCGTACGCTCCAGGAGCTGTACGAGGAGCGGATCCGCGCCCCGTACGGGCTCGACCTCTTCCTGGGGCTGCCCGAGGCGGAGGAGCCCCGCTACCGCTCCGTACAGCCGATGGCGCCCACGGCCGAGGAACAGGCCGTACTGGACGCCACGCCCAGGGGTCCGCACACGCTGTCCTCGATAGCCTTCAACGAGCATGTGCCGGGGCAGGGGACGCTGGCGGACCACCCCAACTCACGTACCGTGCGCGCCAAGGGCCCCGCGTCGGCGGGCGGCGTCGCCTCCGCGCGGGGGCTCGCCGGGATGTACGCGGCGGCGATCAGCCAGGTGAACGGCCGGACGCCGCTGCTGAAACCGGACACGATCGCGGAGGTCGGGCAGATCCACTCGGTCGGCCACGACCTGGTGGCCCACGCCCACAAGGCGTATGGGCTGGGCTTCCAGGCCCTGGCGGACGCCTGGTACCCGTGCCTGGGCGCCGGAACGTTCGGCCACAGCGGCGCGGGCGGCTCCCAGGCCTTCGCCGACCCGCGCAGCGGCCTGGCGTACGGCTACACGCGCCGCCGCGTCGCCTTCCCGGGCGGTGCGGCTCCGGAGAACCAGCGGCTGGTGCGGGCGGTGCACACGGCAGCCGTCAGAGCTTGACGATCATCTTGCCGGTGTTGTCGCCGCGCAGGACGCCGAGGAACGCCTCCAGGTTGTTCTCGATGCCCTCGACGACGGTCTCGCGGTACTTCAGCTCACCGGAGCCGACCCAGGGGCCGACCTCCCGCACGAACTCGGGCTGCAGGTCGTAGTGGTCGCTGACCAGGAAGCCCTCGATGCGGCCTCGGGTCTGGATGAGGCGGGCGAGGTTCTTCGGGCCGGGGGCCGGCTCGGTGTTGTTGTAGACGGAGATCATCCCGCAGACGGCGATGCGGCCGCCCCGGTTGAGCCGGCCGATGGCGGCCTCGAGGTGGTCACCGCCCACGTTGTCGAAGTAGACGTCGACGCCGTCGGGGGCCGCCTCGCCCAGCTGCTCGCTCACGGAGCCGTTCTTGTAGTTGAAGGCGGCGTCGAAGCCGTACTCCTCGACGAGCAGCTTGACCTTGTCGTCGGAACCGGCGGAGCCGATGACCCGCGAGGCGCCCTTCAGCTTGGCGATCTGCCCGACCTGGCTGCCGACGGCGCCCGCGGCACCGGAGACGAACACGGAGTCGCCCTCCTGGAAGGAGGCGGTGCGCAGGAGACCCGCGTAGGCCGTGAGACCGGTCATGCCGAGGACGCCCAGGTAGGTGGACAGGGGCACGGCCTCGGGGTCCACCTTGAGGGCCGGCACCGCTGCCGGGCCCACCTTGACGGCCTGCTGGGCGTCGACCACGGCGTACTCGCGCCAGCCGAGGAAGTGCAGGACGTGATCGCCGACAGAGATGCCGTCGGCGTTCGAGGCGACGACCTCGCCGACTGCGCCGCCCTGCATGACCTTGCCGAGCTCGAAGGGGGCGACGTACGACTTCGCGGAGCTCATGCGGCCGCGCATGTACGGGTCCACGGAGAGGTACCGGTTACGGACCAGCACCTGACCCGGGCCGGGCTGCTCGATCTCGGCCTCGACCAGGGCGAAGTCCTCGGGCTTCGGCCAGCCGGCCGGGCGGGTGAGGAGATGCCATTCGCGGCTGGTGGCGGGGAGCTCGGGCGTGACGGTCATAACAGGCGCCTTTCCTATGTTCTGCCGTGCGGATTTACTTAAGACACTGAAACAACCATGCTCCTGAATATTTCATGCTGTCAAGTAACGGGGTACGCTGGAGTCCATGGCCTCCGTCCCACAGAAGACCCGCCCCGATCCGTTGACCCTGGAGGTCGTCGACCTCATCGGTACGGTGGTGGCTCGCTATCACGAGGAGTACGAGGGCGCTGCCGCCGAGCACGCGTTGACGGGGGCGCAGGCGCGCCTTCTGAGCCTTCTCTCCCTGGAGCCACTGCCCATGCGACGGCTCGCCCAGAAACTGAAGTGCGAGCCGTCGAACGTCACCGGCATCGTCGACCGGCTCGAGTCCCGCGGCCTCGTCGAGCGCCGCCCCGACCCGGGCGACCGCCGAGTGAAGCTCGCCGCGGTCACCGACGAGGGCCGCCGCGTCGCCCACGGCCTCCGCGACTCCCTCCACTTCGCCCGCGAGCCCCTCGCGGGCCTGTCACACGAGGAGAGACTCTCCCTGCGGGACCTGCTCCTGCGCATGCTGGCCACGTAAGCGCCCCTTCAGGGGCGCGAGGCTGTGACATATGCGGCTCCGCCGCGTGGGCGCGACCAACCCGCAGCCGAAGCACCCTTCACCCTCCCGCGCATGGGACGCGCCCCTTCAGGGGCGCGGGGAACTGCGCGCCCAGCCCCAACCAACCCGCACCCGAAGTACGAAACCCACCCACCCCATCCCCTCCCGCCCGAGGGCAACTGCGGGCATGGGGGCCCGGGGGCGCAGCCCCCTGTTTCGGGAAGGGGTGGGGTTGGGGAAAGAAAAACCCACCCCACCCACGCACGCCCGAAAAGCCTACGAACACCACCACAAGAACCGAGTGCACGTCTCCGAAGGCGTAGGCACCGGAGTCGTAGGCTCGTCCGCGGGCGGGCGAGAAGTCGGGGGCGCGGGAGGCTTGGAGGTCGCGGCGGGAGCCGACGGCTTCGGCGCAGGCGTCCCCTTCGCCGACGGCTCCTCGGACTTCTCGCCCGCCTTCTTCGAGGGCTTCTTCGACTCAGAGGCCGAGGGAGAAGCCGAGTCGCCCGGCGAGTCGGCATCCGGCACGGAGCCGGCCCCACCACCGGACCCCGACGAACCCTCCGCCGACGCCGTAGGCGATGCGGCGGAGTCATCCTCCACGGGCGCCGCGTTCGGCTCGGCCGACGGAGCCTCCCTGCCGAGCTCCGCGAGACTCAGCCCACTCGCGGCAAGCAACAACCCCGCGCCGATCAGCATGGCCCGCCGACGCCGACGCCGATGCAGCGCGGCCCGCCGGTCCCGCCGGCTCACCCGCGCGCCGCGCCCACGACCCCGAGGCCGGCGCCCCACGACCTCCGGCTCGTCCTCCTCGTAGACGTCGTCGTACGCGTCCGCTTCCGCATCATCACGATCCGACAACGAATCCGCGTACGCACGGCACGCCTCGGCGGGCGTGCCGCACCCCGGGCAGGCGAGGGCGCCATTGAGGTGCCGATGGCACGGGTGGCAGTAGTCCATGACGCCGGAAGGCTAAGTTCCGAACGCGTGACGTTCCTAGTCGCGGCTGTGAAAATTGTGTAGGGAAGGCAGCGTTCCGACTGGTCGGAGCAAGGACAGTACGGACTATTCCGCGCCATCCGGCGCCCATCGCATCGAAACCGTTACGTGTTCGACCGCTCGACCCATTGACACTCCGGCCGCCACATCCTTACTGTCCGACCAGCATTTCGAACGAGTGACGAAATTTCGAACAGAGCCGAAGAGCACCGAAGAGCAGCAGGGGAGCAACCGCCGTGCGCATCACGGGAATCAGCACGCACGTGGTAGGGACGCCATGGCGCAACCTGACCTACGTCCAGGTACACACCGACGAGGGTCTCACCGGCGTCGGTGAGACCCGCATGCTGGGCCATACCGACGCACTGCTCGGCTATCTGCACGAGGCAGAGGCCAACCACATTCTCGGGTCGGACCCGTTCGCTGTCGAGGATCTGGTCCGCCGTATGAAGTACGGCGACTACGGGCGGGCCGGAGAGATCGTGATGTCCGGCATCGCCGTGATCGAGATGGCGTGCCTGGACATCAAGGGCAAGGCGCTCGGCGTCCCGGTCTGGCAGCTGCTGGGCGGCAAGGTCACCGACAAGGTCAAGGCCTACGCCAACGGCTGGTACACCACGGAGCGCACCCCCGAGGCGTACCACAAGGCCGCGCAGGAGGTCATCGCGCGCGGTTACCGGGCCCTCAAGATCGACCCCTTCGGTACCGGCCACTTCGAGCTCGACCACGAGGCGACCCTCTACTCCGTCTCGCTCATCGAGGCCGTACGGGACGCCATCGGGCCCGAGGCCGAGCTGATGCTGGAGATGCACGGCCGGTTCTCGCCCGCGACCGCCGTCCGCCTCGCCCACGAGCTGGCCCCGTTCAAGCCCGCGTGGCTGGAGGAGCCGGTCCCGCCGGAGAACCTCAAGGCTCTGGAGAAGGTGGCGGCGAAGGTCGACATGCCGCTCGCCACCGGTGAGCGTATTCACGATCGCATCGAGTTCCGCGAGCTCTTCGAGAGCCAGGCCGTGGACATCATCCAGCCCGACGTCGGTCACATCGGCGGTATCTGGGAGACCAGGAAACTGGCCGCCACCGCCGAGACCCACTACATGCTCGTCGCGCCGCACAACGTCGGCGGTCCGGTCCTGACCGCCGCCTCCCTCCAGGTCGGCTTCAGCTCCCCGAACTTCAAGATCCTGGAGCACTTCAACGACTTCGCGGACGCGGAGATCAAGAAGGTGGTCAAGGGCGCGCCCCAGGTCGTCGACGGCTACTTCCACCTCTCGGACGCGCCCGGCCTCGGCGTCGAGCTGGACACGGACGCGGCCGCGGAGTTCCCGCAGCAGCAGGCCCGCTTCGACCTGTGGGCGGACGGCTGGGAGCAGCGCAAGCCGAAGGGATCGCAGTGAGCACCGAGGTCGTCATCGACGCGCCCGGCGAGCACCGGATCGTCCCGCACGAGCCGACCGCTCCGGCCGCCGGGGAGGCCCTCGTACGGGTTCACGCGAGCGGCATTTGCGGAAGCGACCGTGAGGTGTACCAGGGGCACCGGCCCGAGGGGTACGTCCGCTACCCGCTCACGCCCGGCCACGAGTGGTCCGGGACGGTCGAGGCGGTGGGCTCCGGGGTTCCGGCGTCCCTGGTCGGCCGCAAAGTGGTGGGTGAGGGCTTCCGGAACTGCCAGGTCTGCGACCGCTGCCACGCGGGCGAGACCACGCTGTGCTCGGCCGGTTACGAGGAGACGGGCTTCACTCAGCCCGGAGCGATGGCCACCACGCTCACCCTGCCGGCCCGGCTGCTCCATGTCCTCCCGGACGACGCCGACCTGACGGCGGCGGCGCTCCTGGAGCCCGCCGCCTGTATCGCGGCCGCCGCGCTCAAGGCGAACGCGCGGCCCGGTGAGCGGGTCGCGGTCGTGGGCACGGGGACGCTGGGGATGTTCGCGGTTCAGTTCCTGAAGGCGGGCTCGCCGTCGGAGCTGCTGGTGGTGGGCACCCGCCCGGACCGCGAGGAGCTTTCGAAGACCTTCGGCGCCACCGACTTCCGTACCCGGGACCAGGAGCTGCCGGACGACTTCGACGTCGTCATCGAGACCGCCGGTTCGGCGTCCGCCGCGAACACCGCCGCCTCCCTGCTCAGGCGCGGCGGGCGGCTCGTCCTCACCGGTATCCCCGCCGCGGGTGCCGACGGACTCGACCCCACTGATCTCGTCGTACGGCAGCTGGAGGTGCACACCGTGTTCGGTGCGCCGCCGGAGGCCTGGGCGCACACGGTGCGGGTGTTCGGCGCCGGGCTGCTGGATCCGCTGCCCCTGGTCACCCACGAGCTGCCGCTGGAGGAGTTCGCGCACGCCATCGAGCTGGTCGGCTCCGGCGACCCGGCGGTCGGCAAGGTCCTGATGCGGCCGTAGCACCACCGGGCGCCCGCCCCGCCCCCAAGCCGTACGCCGGTACGGAGACCCTGACACTCCGTACCGGCGTACATCCACCGACACGAACTCCGTCCGAAACATCGAACGCGAAGAAGGACAGTTGTGACCGACGCCTCCGCCACGGCAGCCCGTCGACCCGGTGAGCAGCCGCTTGCCGCGCTCGGCCTGAGCGCGCCCGACCTCTCCCCCGCCGACGCCTCGCCGCACACGTTCCCCGAGGGCGGCCGCTGGCGCACCGAGATCCCCTCGTGCGAGGGGCCCGAGGCGCTGGCCGTGGTCCTCAAGGAGGCCTCGCGGCTCGATGTGCCGATCCACCGGATCAGCCAGGGCAGCGGTGTCTGGATGCTGACCGACGCCGAGATCACCGAGATGGTCGAGGCCACCGGCGAGCGTGACATCGAGCTCTGCCTCTTCACGGGCCCGCGTGGCACCTGGGACATCGGCGGTTCGACCCGTACCGACTCCCGGGGCGGCGGTCTGCGCGCCCGTGGCCACGACGCGGTGGCCGGCTGCGTCGAGGACGCCATCAGGGCCACGGAGCTGGGCGTCAAGTGCCTGCTGGTGGCCGACGAGGGCGTGCTGTGGACCCTGCACCGCGCGCGCGAGGCCGGGATCATCCCCGCCGACACGACGCTCAAGGTCTCCGCGCTGATCGGCCCCGTCAACCCGGCCGCGTACGCCGTATACGAACAGCTCGGCGGCGACTCCATCAACGTGCCCAGCGATCTGACCCTCGATCACCTCACGGAGATCCGCAGAGTCAGCGCGGCCCCCATGGACATGTACATCGAGGCCCCCGACGATCTCGGCGGTTATGTGCGGATGTACGAGGTCGCCGAGCTGATCCGGCGCGGCGCACCGCTCTACCTGAAGTTCGGTCTGTCGAAGGCCCCCGGGATCTACCCGTACGGTGCCCACATGCGGGACCTCACCCTGAGCACCGCCCGGGAGAGGGTGCGGCGTGGACGGCTCGCTCTGGACCTGCTCGCGCGGCACGGGGCGGACGGCGACATGGCTCCGCTGGGGTCGAGACTGCCCGGCAAGCTGAACCGATTCGCAATCCCCTCATAACGTTCCGGCTAAACCCTCTTCACACAAGACCACACAGCCGGACACAATCCGACACGACCTCTTTCCGGTTTTTCCTTGCTTCGCCCCCAGAGCGTCATCGCCTAGCCAGGCCGACCTCCACCCCCCGACTTACCAAGGAAGTTGATCATGCGCAACCGTAGAAGCGCCCTCGCCGCCATAGCCGCGACTGCCACCTTCGCCCTCACCCTCTCCGCCTGCGGGCAGAGCAGCGAAGGCGGCAGCGAGGAGAACAAGGGCGACGCCAAGGGCTCCACCGTCGGCATCGCCATGCCCACCAAGTCCTCCGAGCGGTGGATCGCCGATGGCGCCAACGTCGTCAAGGGCCTGAAGGCCAAGGGCTACAAGACGAAGCTGGTGTACGGCGAGGACGACCCGGACCAGCAGGTCTCGCAGATCGAGAACCTGATCACCCAGGGCGTCAGCGCGCTGATCATCGCCGCGATCGACAACAAGTCGCTGGACAACGTCCTCCAGCAGGCCGCCGACGCCAACATCCCGGTGATCTCCTACGACCGCCTGATCCTCGGCACCAAGAACGTCGACTACTACGCCTCGTTCGACAACGAGAAGGTCGGCGAGCTGCAGGGCGGCTACATCGTCGACAAGCTCGGCCTGAAGGACGGCAGCAAGAAGGGCCCGTTCAACATCGAGCTCTTCGCCGGCTCGAACGACGACAACAACACCAAGTACTTCTTCCAGGGCGCGATGAACGTCCTGCAGCCGTACATCGACAAGAAGCAGCTGGTGGTCAAGTCGGGCCAGACCAAGCTGAACCAGGTCACCACCCTGCGCTGGGACGGCGGCACCGCCCAGAAGCGCATGGACGACCTGCTGACCTCCGCGTACAAGAGCGCCCGCGTCGACGCGGTGCTCTCGCCGTACGACGGCATCTCCATCGGCATCCTCTCCGCGCTGAAGTCCGACGACTACGGCTCCAAGAGCAAGCCGCTGCCGATCGTCACCGGCCAGGACGCCGAGGTCGCCTCGGTGAAGTCGATCATCGCGGGCCAGCAGACGCAGACCGTCTACAAGGACACCCGCAAGCTCGCCGACGTCGCCACCAACATGGTCGACTCCGTGCTGAACGACAAGAAGCCCGAGACCAACGACACCAAGACCTACGACAACGGTGCGAAGGTCGTGCCCGCCTACCTGCTCGACCCGGTCAGCGTCGACAAGTCCAACTACAAGGAGGTCGTCGTCGACTCGGGTTACATCAAGGAAAGCGACCTGAAGTAACCGCCGTTTTCTAAGGATTGGAAGGCACGACCATGGCGGGACCCGTCCTGGAAATGCGCTCGATCGTCAAGACCTTTCCCGGCGTCAAAGCGCTGTCGGACGTCACACTGACCGTCCAGCAGGGCGAGGTCCACGCCATCTGTGGGGAGAACGGCGCCGGCAAGTCGACCTTGATGAAGGTCCTCTCCGGCGTCCACCCGCACGGCACCTACGAAGGGGAGATCCTCTTCGAGGGAGAGGTCTGCAGCTTCAAGGACATCCGGGCGAGCGAGCAGCACGGCATTGTGATCATCCACCAGGAACTGGCACTGGTGCCGTTCCTCTCCATCGCGGAGAACATCTTCCTCGGCAACGAGCACGCCACGCGCGGGCTCATCAGCTGGAGCGAGACGCTGAAGCACGGGTCCGAACTGCTGCGGCGGGTCGGACTGAGTGAGCACCCCGACACCCGCGTCGCCGACATCGGCGTGGGCAAGCAGCAGCTCGTCGAGATCGCCAAGGCGCTGTCGAAGAAGGTGAAGCTGCTCATCCTGGATGAGCCGACCGCCGCCCTCAACGACGAGGACAGCGGCAAGCTCCTGGACCTCATCCTGGAGCTGAAGAAGCAGGGCATCACCTCGATCATCATCTCCCACAAGCTCAACGAGATCCGCAAGGTCGCCGACTCGGTGACGATCCTCCGCGACGGGCGCACCATCGAGACGCTCGACGTCAAGGCCGCGGAGACCACCGAGGACCGGATCATCAGCGGGATGGTCGGCCGCGACCTGGAACACCGCTTCCCGGAGCGGACGCCGCACCAGCCGGAGAAGGGCGTCGCGCCCGCCCTGGAGATCCGCGACTGGACCGTGCACCACCCGATCGACCAGCAGCGCAAGGTGGTCGACGATGTGTCGCTCTCCGTGCGGCGCGGGGAGATCGTCGGGATCGCGGGACTGATGGGCGCGGGCCGCACCGAGCTCGCGATGAGCGTCTTCGGGCGCACCTACGGCCGGTACGCGGGCGGCACGGTCCTCAAGGACGGCAAGGAGATCCGTACGAAGACCGTCCCGGAGGCGGTCAAGCACGGCATCGCGTACGTCACCGAGGACCGCAAGCACTACGGGCTCAACCTCATCGACACGATCAACCGCAACATCTCGCTGAGCTCCCTGAAGAAGGTCGCGAAGCGCGGGATCGTCGACGAGCACGAGGAGCGCCAGGTCGCCGAGGGCTTCCGCAAGTCCATGAACATCAAGGCGCCGACGGTCTTCGAGCCGGTGGGCAAGCTGTCCGGCGGCAACCAGCAGAAGGTCGTCCTCAGCAAGTGGATCTTCGCGGGTCCGGACGTGCTGATCCTGGACGAGCCGACACGCGGCATCGATGTGGGTGCCAAGTTCGAGATCTACACGGTCATCGACAAGTTGGCCGCCGAGGGCAAGGCGGTCGTCTTCATCTCGTCCGAGCTGCCGGAGCTGCTCGGGATGTGCGACCGCATCTACACGATGGCCGCGGGACGGCTGACGGGTGAGTTCTCGCGGGCCGAGGCTTCTCAGGAAGCGCTGATGCGTCAGATGACGAAGGACAAAGAGGTAACACGATGAGCACGGATGTGACCGCCAAGACGCCGGCCGGCGCACCGCCCGGCAAGAGCGGATCGGCCGCGGACGACGGTCTGCTGAAGCTGATGATGGAAGGCATGCGCCGCAACATGCGGCAGTACGGCATGCTGATCGCGCTCGGCCTGATCGTGGCCCTGTTCGCCGTGTGGACCAACGGCGACCTGATCCTGCCTCGCAACGTCTCCAACCTCGTGCTGCAGAACAGCTACATCCTGATCCTCGCGATCGGCATGATGCTGGTCATCATCGCGGGCCATATCGACCTGTCGGTCGGCTCGCTCACCGCGTTCGTCGGCTCGATCGCCGCGGTCCTGATGGTCAACCACGACATGGCCTGGCCCCTGGCCGTGGTCCTGTGCCTGGTGCTGGGCGCGGCCGCGGGCGCGATGCAGGGCTTCTTCATCGCGTATCTGGGGATACCGTCCTTCATCGTCACCCTCGCCGGAATGCTGCTCTTCCGCGGTCTGACGGAGATCTTCCTGAAGGGCCAGACGCTCGGCCCGTTCCCGGACGGGCTGCAGAAGGTCTCCAACGGCTTCCTGCCCGAGGTCGGTCCGAACACCAACTACCACAACCTCACGCTGCTGCTCGGCTTCGGCCTGATCGCGTTCGTGGTGATCCAGGAGGTCCGCGACCGCAGGCGGCAGCAGGAGTTCTCCCTCGATGTGCCCCCGGTCAAGCTGTTCCTGCTCAAGCTCGTCGCGCTGTCCGCCGCCCTCCTCACCGTCACGATGCTGCTCGCCAGCTACAAGGGCGCCCCGGTGGTCCTGCTGATCCTCGGCGTCCTGGTCGTCGGCTTCGGCTACGTGATGCGCAACGTCGTCATCGGCCGCCATGTGTACGCGATCGGCGGCAACCTGCCCGCGGCCAAGCTGTCCGGTGTGAAGGACAAGAAGGTCACCTTCCTGGTCTTCCTGAACATGGGCATGATGGCGGCCCTGGCGGGTCTGGTCTTCGCGGCCCGCTTCAACGCGGCCTCCCCCAAGGCCGGCCTCAACTTCGAACTGGAGGCGATCGCCGCCTCGTTCATCGGCGGTGCGTCGATGAGCGGTGGCGTCGGCACGGTCCTCGGCGCCATCATCGGCGGCCTGGTCCTGGGTGTGCTGAACAACGGCATGAACCTCGTCGGCGTCGGCACCGACTGGCAGCAGGTCATCAAGGGCCTGGTGCTGCTCGCGGCGGTCGGCTTCGACGTGTGGAACAAGCGCAAGGTCGGTTCGTAAGAAATCCATAGGTCGTACGGGGGCCCGAAAGGGCCCCCGTACGCATGTGTGCACGCCACGGGAGGCAGCCGTGAAGGAGCTCTTCGGCAAGCTCGCCGACGGGACGGAGATCCACCGCTGGTCGCTGGAGAACGGCGGGACGCGTCTGAAAGTCCTGTCGTACGGAGGGATCGTGCAGTCCCTGGAGATCCCCGACACCCGCGGCCGCCACGCGAACGTGTCCCTGGGCTTCGCCGCCCTGGAAGACTACGTCGCCTCCAGCCCGTACTTCGGCGCGCTGATCGGCCGGTACGGAAACCGTATGGCCGACGGCGCGTTCACACTGGACGGCGAGGCCTACCGGGTGAACGTCAACGACGGCGACAACAGCCTGCACGGCGGGGCCCAGGGCTTCGACAAGCACGTCTGGGACGTGGAGGCCTTCACCTCCGGCTCGGACGTCGGCCTGATCCTGCGCCACACCAGCGCCGACGGCGAGATGGGCTACCCCGGCACGCTGCGGACCAAGGTCACGTACACCCTCACCCGGCACGGCGACTGGCGCATCGACTACGAGGCCACCACCGACAAGGCCACGGTCGTCAACCTCACCAGCCACGTATACTGGAACCTCGCGGGCGAGGGCAACGGCTCGGTGTACGACCACGAGCTGGAGATCGCCGCGTCCCGGTACACCCCGGTCGACTCGGGCCTGATCCCCACCGGTGAGCCGGCCGAGGTCGCGGGCACCCCCTTCGACTTCCGCCGTACGAAGTCCATCGGCGAGGACATCCGCGAGGCGGACCAGCAGCTGGTGTACAGCCAGGGCTTCGACCACAACTGGGTCCTGGACAAGGGCGTCACGGCGGAGCCGGAGCACATCGCGACGCTGCGGGACCCGTCATCGGGCCGCACGCTCAAGATCGCGACGACCGAGCCGGGGGTGCAGTTCTACTCCGGGAACTTCCTCGACGGCACGCTCGTCGGCACCGGCGGCCACCTCTACCGTCAGGGCGACGCGCTGTGCCTGGAGACCCAGCACTTCCCGGACTCGCCGAACCAGCCGTCGTTCCCGTCCACCACGCTTCGGCCTGGTCAGACGTACCGCTCGACGACGATCCACTCGTTCGGCGTCTGAAACCCGATGGGGGACGTCAATCTCCTCAGTTCTCCCATGGGTTGAACACCGACACATCTCCGTTCGTATGAAGAGGCGGCCCGCGCATCCCCATGCGGGCCGCCCCCACGGACGGAGGGTCCATGGCCGACAATGTCACCTCGCTTTTCCGCAGCGGCGCGCACAGCCCGTCGATGGCCGCGCTGGCACGCGAGAGCGGGGAGGCGGGTCCGCTGGACTTCTGCATCCCGTGCAATCCGTACTTCCCGACCCCGGCGATGTTCGACGAGCTGTCGCATCGGCTGCGCGACATCATCACCTTCTATCCCAGCAGCGCGGACACCATCACCGGCGAGCTGTGCAGTCTGCTCCAACTGCCCCCGCAGTGTGTCGCCATGGGCAACGGGTCCACCGAACTCATCACCTGGATCGACCACTTACTGGTACGCGAGTCCCTCGCCATCCCCGTCCCCACCTTCGGCCGCTGGACCGACCAGCCGATGGAGACCGGCAAGCGCGTCGACATGTTCCCGCTCCAGGAGAGCAACGGCTTCGCACTCGACCCGGCCCAGTACATCCAGTTCATCCGCTCCCGGGGCAGCCGGGTCGCCGTCATCTGCAACCCGAACAACCCCGACGGCGGCTTTCTGCCGCGCCAGACGATCAACGCCTTCTGCGACGCCCTAGCCGATCTGGATCTGATCGTCATCGACGAGTCGTTCCTGGAGTTCGCCGACGCGGAGGCCGAACCGAGCGTCGTCGAGGACGCGGTGATGCGCCCCAACGTGATCGTGCTGCGCAGCCTCGGCAAGAACTTCGGTCTGCACGGCGTGCGCTTCGGCTATCTCGTGGCCAACCCGAGCCTGGCGGGCAGGATCCGCTCCATGCTGCCCAAGTGGAACCTCAACTCCTTCGCGGAGACCGTGGTGTTCATGCTCCGGGACCACGGCGCCGAGTACATGGAGAGCCTGCACCAGGTCCGCCGTGACCGGCTGGACATGGCCCGCCAGCTCTCCCAACTGCCCGGTCTGACGGTGTATCCGTCGCAGGGCAACTTCCTCTTCGTGCGCCTCCCCGTGGGCGCCGAGGGCACCGTGGTCCGGGATCGGCTGCTCACCGAGCACCGGATCCTGGTCCGCGAGTGCGGCAACAAGATCGGCTCGTCCAGTCGCTTCCTGCGGCTCGTGGTCCGGCCCCAGGTGGACGTGCGTCGCCTGGTGTCCGGCCTGGAGTCGGTTCTCTACGGGTCCAGGAGGGGAGCCGCCGTGCCCGAGTCGGCTGGGGGTAACACCTACAGCTCGGGTACGGCGGCCGTGGACCGACTGGTCAGCTCGACCAATGGACAAGGAACGCAGGGGCTGGCCGCCGTGGCGCAGGCCCCCCAGCATCCGGGGCTACCCGCCGCGGCGCAGGGCCAGCAGCAACCCGAGTTGTACCCCGCGGCGCAGGGCCAGCAGCAACCCGGGCTGTACCCCGCGGCGCAAGGCCAGCAGCAACCCGGACTGACGGCCGCCATGGCGCAAGGCCAGCAGCAACCCGCGCCGACCGCCGCCATGGCTCAGGGCCGGCAGCAACGCGGACCGACCCCCGCCATGGCACGAGGCCAGCAGCAACGCGGGCTGACCGCCGCCATGGTGCGAGGCCGGACGGAACCCGAGCCCAGCCCCGTGGCCCAGGGACAGCCCGAGCAGCAACCCTGGCTGACGCCGATGTCAGCCCAGGCGCAGCAGCAGCAAGCGGCCGGGCTGACTCCCGTGGCCCAGCCCGGGCCACAGCCGATGCCCCAGGCTACGGGCTGGCCGGCGGCGGCCGCCGGACCGGGGCTGTCCCAGGGCACCGCGTGGCCGGACGCCGCGGCGGGCAACCGGGCCGGCTGACCACCGGCACACACCACCGACCGACCCGTCCGGCGGGGGCCTCACGATCCCGCGACGAGGCCCCCGCCGGCCGCGTCGACCGGTGCTGTCAGGCCGTCACGGGCTAGATTTTCCCGGCCCCGGCTCCCGCCGTCACCGAGGCGACCACGGAGGAGGCCGGTTCCGCCGAGTAGCTGTACGGCGGGGAGGTGAAGCTGCCCGCCTGGGAGATCTCGGTGGCGGCACCGCCGAGGTCGTTGCCGCGCAGCACCGCGTACCCGTCGACGTCGCTGCTGCGGTTCGTCGTCACTGCCACCTTGGTCGACCGGAATACGTTGTTCTCCACGAGGACCTGGGCGCCCATCCGGGAGTGCACGGCGGTGTCGGCGCCGGCCACGTAGTTGTCGTAGAAGTGCCCGGTGCCGAAGCGCAGACTCGGGATGCGCGAGTAGACGTCGCTGAAGTGGTTGTGGTGGTACGTCACGCGCAGATGGCCGGTGTCCTCGCCGGCGTTGTTGTCGCTGTGACCGACGAGTGAGCCCTTGAAGTGGTCCCGGAAGGTGTTCCAGGACACCGTGACGAAGTCGGACCCGTGGTTGATGTCGAGCAGACCGTCGTAGTAGTCCTTGTCGTGGTCGCGGTCCGCCGAGAAGGAGTTGTGGTCGATCCACACCTTCGTGGACTCCTGGACGGTGATGCCGTCCGAGGGCGCGAGCGGTTTGCTGATGTTGAGGTTGCGTACGACGACGTTCGACACCTCCTTCAGGCGCAGCCCGCCGCCGGTGAAGCCGGACGACGAACCGACGCCCAGCACCGTGGTGTTGGAGCCGATGTCGACCTGTCCGCTCAGTGTGATCAGCCCGGAGACCCGGACCACCTTGGCCGCGTTTCCGGTGACGGCCGCCTTGAACGCCGCGAGCGTGCTGACGGTGACGGGTGTGGCGTTGCCGCCCCCGGTCGTGCCCGCGCCGAAACCGATCGGTGAGGTCTCGGCGGCCGTGGCGGTCAGGGCCGGGACGCCCAGGGCCAGGGCGGTGGCTCCGGCGCCGGAGAGGGCGAGGAAACGGCGTCGGCTCATGGTGGGGCGCATACGGATGTCCCTTCCGTGGGTGTGGGGGGTGCGCAGGCCCGCGAGGGGTGGGGGAAGAACACGCGGGCCTGCGCGGGGATGGGGCCGGGACCGAACTGTGGGCGTGGCTCGGGAACTGCGGTCAGGCCGAGGTGTGGCCCAGTGACGGCGCAGCGAGCGGACGTGCCGAGCGCAGGGTCAGTAGGCGACGGGCCATCCGCTGCTCCAGTTCAGAAGGTTGACACCGAGCTTCGGAGTTCCGTTGTCCTGACCGTCGTAGTAGTGGTAGACGATCAGGTCGCCGTCCACATCGTTCATGATCGACTGTCCGCCGGGGCCGATGTACCGGCCGTGCGACTCCAGCACGGGCGTACCGCCGTTGTTCATCATCGCGACGCCGTTCCTGTCGCGGTACGGCCCGGTGACGCTGGTCGCCCGGCCGACCTTCACCTTGTACGTGGAGCTCGTGCCGGCGCAGCAGGTGTCGTACGAGGCGAACAGGTAGTAGTAGCCGCCCCTTTTGACGATGTACGGGGCCTCGACGGCCTTGGTCCCGGTGGGGCGCGACGCCAGCGAGTAGCGGGTGGTGTTGGACGAGAGCTGCTTCCCGGTCGACGGGTTGATCTGGATCATCTTGATCCCGGTCCACCAGCTGCCGAAGGACAGCCACCACTTGCCGTCGTCGTCCACGAAGAGGTTCGGGTCGATGGCGTTGTAGTCGTTCGACGCGCTAGATGTGTAGACGATGCCCTGGTCGGTCCAGCTGCCCGGCCCGCCGGTGCTCGAAGTCGCCAGCCCGATGGCCGAGTTCTGCGAGCCGAAGGACGAGACCGAGTAGTACAACAGGTACTTGCCGCCGTGGTACGAGAGGTCGGGCGCCCAGGCCTCCGGCACGGAGGAGTATCGCGACCACCAGCTGGGCCGCGAGGAGAACGCGTCGGCGCCGCCGCTGAAGGCGATGCGGTCGGTGGAGGTGCGGTTGCTGATGCCTCCGCCGGTGGCGTACAGCAGGTACTGGCCCGACGAAGTACGCAGCATCGTCGGGTCGTGGACCACGGTCGAGCCGGTGACGGTGCCCGGGTTCGGATATGCGGACGCCGAGCTCGGGACGAGCGCGAGCAGGATGGCCGCGGGGACGGCGAGGAGAGTGGTTCTTCGGGAGGTGCGGCGCACGCGGAGCCTCCTTGCGTGGGGGCGGTGGGGGAACAGCCCGTTCGGTCGTGTTCGGTATTCTGAACGCCGGTCACGACATCGAACGGGACCGTAGAATCGAACCCCTTGCGCGTCAACGGTTCGCGCAGCACCTTCCACCACGCCGGTCGTCGAATCGCGTTCGACAACTCACCTGTCGCAGAGCTGACTTGCCGCCCTGGACGTGCCGCGGGCCGGGTCGGCGGGACGGCTGCGCGAGACGATGCGCATGCCGGTGGCGTCCACGACACGCACTTGAAGCGAACCGCATCCGCAGCGGGTCCACACCGTGCTGCCCGCCGCTGTGGTGTGCCGGGACACCACCTGGAAGGGCTCGGCATGGTCCGGCCAACCGCAGTGCGGGCATGTGTCGCCTGTCGCGCCGCGGGTCCTGCCGTCGGCTGTGCTGGTCATCTGCGACTCCTCCTGTGCATGTAGGCATGTAAGCGAATACATCCGGAAACGGTTGGATGGACGGTCGCGACACAGCCAGGGTGTACCGACGCCTTTGTGTACGTCCAGGTTGACTTCCTGGACCTCACCTTGAAGCGTGGGCTTCATGATTGACCTACGCCGGTTGCATGTCCTCCGGGCGGTCGACCACTACGGAACGGTCACCGCCGCCGCCCGTGCCCTGCACTTCACCCCGTCCGCCGCCTCACAACAGATCCGGCAGCTCGCCCGTGACCTGGGCGTCGACCTGCTGGAGCCGCAGGGGCGCGGCGTACGGCTCACTCCGGCCGCGCGGAGCCTGCTGACGCACGCCGACGCGATCCAGGCCCACTGGGAGCGGGCCGAGCTCGATCTGCGGGCCGACCGCACCGACCCCGCCGGGCTGCTGCGGACGAGCGGCTTCCCCGTGGCCATCTCGGTCCTGCTCGCCCCGATGGCGGCACATCTGCGGGAACGCCACCCAAAACTCTGCGTCCGGATCCAGGAGGCGGAGGTGACCGAGAGCTTCGACCTGCTCTTCGAGGGCGAGATCGATCTCGCCGTCGTCGAGGCGACCCCGCACAACCCGCCGCTCAGCGACGCCCGCTTCGACCAACAGCCGCTTCTGGACGACCCGTTCGACCTGGTCGTCCCCGACACGCACCGGCTGGCGGGGTGTACTCACGTCGATCTCAGGGACGCCGCCCGCGAGGAATGGATCGCCCCGGTGCCGGACAGCCCCTGCCGTCCGCATGTCCTTTCGGCGTGCGGCGCGTCCGGCTTCACGCCCGACGTCGTCCACCACGCGATGGACTGGAACGTCATGGCCCATCTGGTCGCCAACGGCTTGGGCGTCGCCCTGATCCCCCGCCTCGCCCATCTGACACCCCACCTGCCGATCAGCCGCGTGCGCTGCACCGACGACCCGCACCGCAAGCTCCTCACCTGCACCCGCAGCGGCGGCCACGAACGACCGGCCGTCGCGGCCGCCCTGCGCGAACTGCGCGCACTCGCGCCTACGGCGGTGGCATGAGGCCGGTGCCCGTCGACGAGAGCCTGGTGCGATCACCCCCAGCGGGCTACTCAAGCTCCGGCCGCAGCGCGACGAAGACGAACTCCCGGCCCGGCCGGTCGGGGGCGTCGCGCACGTCGTCCACCACGTACCCCTGCGCGGTCAACTCCGCCTCGATCTCCGCCCGCTCGCGAAAACGCAGCGTCGAATCCGAGGTCAGTACCTGCCCGTCCGCGGCGAACACATAAGTCCAGCGGAAACTCACCAGCGGCTCACTGACCTCGACCAGGTCGACCCAGCTCTCGACCGGGCCGACGCCCGGAATCTCCACCACCCCGTACGAGGCTTCACGGTTCCACTCCTCCCAGGCGCGCCGCGCGGGATCCCTGGTCTCGAACACGAAACGCCCGCCCGGCCGCAGCGCTTCGTAGGCCCCCCGCAGGGTCATCCGCCAGGCCTCGGAGTCGGTGATCTCCTGGGCGGCGTTCGCCGTCATGGCCGCGAGGTCGACCCGCAGCGGCGGAAGCGCCGTCGCATCACCGTGGATCCAGCGCACCCGGTCGCCACCCGGCTTGGCCCGGGCCACTTCGAGGGACGCGGCGGCGGGATCAACACCGACGACCTCGATCCCCCGGCCGGCCAGCAGCAGCGCGAACACGCCCGTCCCACAGCCGATGTCCAGCACCCGGCGCGCCCCGAACTCCTCCACAACGCGGACGTACGCGTCGAGATCGCTTCGATCGGGGTCGAGCGGATCGTAGATCGCCGCGAGCCGGGGATTCCTGAATGCCTCGTCAGCCATGAGGCCAAAGGTAACCGGCCGCGTCGAAGGGGCGGGCAGGCTCCCGACGGCACGCGGAATGTGTCCCAACTCCGGTGGAAACAGGGGCCGTTGGGTGGTAGGTCCTCAGCCTCCGCACAGCCGCCCATCAAGGCTTTCCTCAGATACGTCCCTACGTTCCATGTCCATGACCGAGAACACCACTCCCCACGACAACGCCCCCGAGGCGCACTCCGACACCACCGAGTCCGGCAGGCACCGCCGGGACAAGAGCGTCCAGCGACGCCGTGTGCTGATCGGCGGCGGCACCATCGCCGTGGCAGGCGGGCTGGCGGCGGCCGGGCTCGCGGCCGCCGAACCGACCACACAGAAGAAACAGACCAAGGCATCGACGTCCACGTCGACCTCCGCGACCAGCAGCGTGTGCGTCCTCAACGCCGAGGTCACCGAGGGCCCGTACTCCCTCGAAGGCGCCCTCGTCCGCGAGGACATCAGGGAGGACAAGGAGGGCTTCGAAGTCCAGTACACCTTCACGGTCGTCGATGTCGCGAACGACTGCGCCCCGCTCGCCGACGCCCTGGTCGAGATCTGGCACTGCGACCACCTCGGCGAGTACTCCGGCTTCGTGGGCGGCAACGGTCACGAGGAGGAGGACAACGGCAAGTTCCTGCGCGGCGGTCAGATGACCGACGAGAACGGCCAGTGCAGCATCACCTCGATCTGGCCCGGCCACTACGTCTCCCGCGCCGTCCACGTCCACATGCGCGTCCACACGGACGTCACGCTCACCGACGACTCGTACACCGGCGGCGAGATCATCCACACCGGCCAGCTGTTCTTCGACCCGGACATCAACGAGGAGATTCAGGCGACCTCCCCGTACTCGGCGAACACCACCCGCGAGACCGCTCTCGCCGACGACAGCATCTACGACGACGGCGGCGCGTCCTCCGGTCTGCTGACGCTGACGGCACTGGGCTCCAGCGTGTCGGACGGCTACAAGGCCACGCTCACCGTCGGCGTCGACAGCGCCTGACCAGAGGACCGAGCCGAAAGGAGCGTCAACGGCCCGGGACCGGAGCTGGAGTCCCGGGCCTTGACCGTCACTGCCCCGCCAGGCCCGTGTGCGCCACCCCCCGCACGATCTGCCGCTGGAACAGTACGAAGACGATCAGCAGCGGCAGGCCCGCGATGACGACCGACGCCATCATCTGCTCGTAGCGCAGGCCGTAGGAGGTCTGGACGTTGACCAGGCCCACCGGAAGGGTCATGCCATTGGGGTCGGTGGTCACCAGGAACGGCCAGAGGAAGTTGTTCCAGGTGGAGATGAAGGTGAAGATACCGACAGCGGCCAGCACCGGGCGGGACAGTGGCATCACGATCGTCCAGAACACCCGCCAGCGGCCGGCGCCGTCGACGAAGGCCGCCTCCTCCAGTTCGCGGGGAACGCCGTCGAAGAACTTGACCAGGATGAACACCATGGCGGGGGCGGCGACTTGGGGCAGGATCACGCCCCAATAGGTGTCGACCAGGCCGAGTTGGACCATCTCGGCGAACAGCGGAGCCATCAGGACCTGGGGCGGGACCATGATTCCGGCGAGGACGACGCCGTACAGGAGCTTGCGGCCCCGGAACTCCGTGCGGGAGAAGCCGTACGCCGCCATCGCGCAGAGCAGGACCGTCAGGATCGTGGTCATCACCGAGATGTACGCCGTGTTGAACATCCAGCGGCCGATGTCCCCCGCTTCCCAGACCTTCCGGTACGCGTCCAGGGTGAGGTGCGAGCCGATCCAGCGCATGGGCGTCTTCGTTGCCTCGCCCTCCGGTTTGAGGGACGTCGCCACGGTCCACGCCAGGGGGAGAATCCACACCACCGCGAGGAGCAGGGCACCGGCCAGCATCACCCAGCGGCCCAGTGTCCAGCGGACCTTGCGTCCCTCGTCGGTCGACGTCAGCACGCTCACTTCGCTGCCTCCCCACTCCGGCGGGACAGCCGCAGCTGCACCAGCGAAACGACCACGATCAGTGCGAAGAAGATGTACGAGACGGCCGACGCGTAGCCGATGCGGTAGCCGGTGAAGCCGGACTGGTAGACGTACTGGAGGATCGGACGGGTCGAGTCGTCGGGGCCGCCGCCCGTCATGATGTAGACCTGGTCGAAGATCTTCAACGACGCCAGGATCTGGAGGACCAGGACCACTCCCGTGGTGCGCTTCAGCAGGGGCAGGGTCACATGCCGCAACCTGTCCCAAGCCCCCGCGCCGTCCAACTCCGCCGCCTCATAGAGGTGTTGAGGAATGGACTGCAACGCCGCCAGGTAGAGAAGGAAGTTGAAACCGACAGTCCACCAGACCGTCGCGAGAACGATCGAGAGCATCGCGTACCGCTCGTCCGTCAGCCAGCCGATGCCCGGGTGCAGGCCGAAGGCGGCGAGCAGCTGGTCCGCGAAGCCGAAGTCCGAGGGGAAGATCACCCAGAGGAACAGCAGACCGATCACGCCCGACGGCAGAAGGAAGGGCGCGAACCACGAGAGCCGCCACAGCCATTGGACGAACCGGAGGTGGTGCGCGAGCAGAGCGAAGACCAGGCCCGTCACCACCAGCGGCACCGTCGACAGGATCGTGAACCAGATCGTGTTCCAGAGCGACGACCAGACGCCCGGGTCCTGGAAGGCCTCCGCGTAGTTGTCGAAGCCGACGAACTCCCCTCCCTCACCGGTGATGTTGTCGCTGCGCAGGCTCATGCCGATGCCGGAGACCAGCGGCCAGAGGAGGAAGAGGGCGTAGGCGAGGAAGAAGGGGCCGATGAACATCAAGCCGTGCTCGGTCCACTTACGGCGGATGCCGACGGGCCGGGCCGCCGGTTTGTCCGCCGAGACCGGGGCGGGGGTCGCGGTCGTCGTCGTGGTCACGCGGCACCTCCCGCGCTGCCGAGCGGGTCGGGCGTGTCGAGCAGCTTCCGCAGTCTCTTCTTCGCCGCGCGCAGGGCGCCTCGCGGCGTACGCGATCCGGTGAGGACGCCCGAGAAGACCGCGCCCAGCTGGATCCACATCGGCGAGGCCGAGCCCGCGAACCAGGCGGGCTGGTCGAGGACCACATCGTCGATGACCGAGCGGTACTCGGACTGTGGCTCCAGCTTCAGATAGGCCGGTTTCTCCAGAGTCGGCAGATACGCGGGTACGTGGCCGCCCTTGGCCCAGTCCACGGAGTGCTTGAGCATCCAGGCGACGAAGGTGTGGGCCGCCTCGGTCGCCGCGTCCGAGCGGCCGTCCTGGTGCGGGAGCACGAAGGAGTGGCAGTCGGCCTGGGCGGTGGGGCGCCCGAAGAGCGCGGGTACGCGGGTCATGGAGAAGGGCAGTTTGCTGGTGGCGAAGGTGGACACCTCCCACTCGCCGTTGAGGTGGAAGGCGGTCTTGCCGGCGTTGAACACCCCGATGGAGCCCGGGTAGTCGACGCGGCGGACCATCAGGCCCTCCTCGGTGAGCGAGGCCATGAACTCGAGGATCTCCAGGGCCTTGCCGTCGTCGAGCGCGAGGCGTCTGCCGTCCGCGGACAGGACCGTGCCGCCCAGCTGCGAGTAGAAGGTGGCGAACAGGCGCCAGGGCGTGACGCAGTCGGGTCCCGTCGTCTCGGCGGTCAGCCCGGGTGCGCCCATGGCCTTCTTCGCCGCACGCAGGGCGTCCGTGAACTCCCGGGCGCTGCCGATGGTCCGGAGCTTCCCGCCGTCGCCGAGCAGCCCGGCCTTCTCGCAGACGTCGGTGTTGTAGTAGAGCACCATGGGGTGGGTGTCGAAGGGGATGGCGTACTGCTTCCCGTCGACCGTGCCGCGCTTCCAGATGGCCTCGGGGAACTGGCCGGTCCCGACGCCCAGTTCGCGGAGCCGGTCCAGGTCGAACGGGTCGAGGAGCCGCCCGGGGCCGAAGCCCGCGAGCCTGGCCAGGTGGAGGACCGCCACCTCGGGCGCCCGCCCGCCGACCCCCGCCATGCCCAGCTTCGTGTAGTACGGGGTGCCCCATTGGAGCTGGGTCGCCTCCAGGTCGATCCCCGGGTGCTCCTTGGCGAACGCGTCGACCAGCGCGGTCATATTGGCCCCGTCGCCACCGCCGAAGAGGTGCCAGTAACGCAGCCGAGTTCTCCCCTCGGCACCGAAGGAGGGTGCGGCGCAGCCCGCCGCGCCCAGTGCCAGCCCTCCGGTGGCGGCGAGTAACTTCCGTCTGGTCAGGCGTGGTTCATGTCGTACATCGTTCACGGCCCGTCCTTGAGTTGTCCGAAATTCCGAACTTCGCCCGTAACTTCGGACGGACCGTAGAGTCGAAGCGCTTCCGCGTCAACGGTTCGCGCAAGCATTCGCGCGACCGTTCCGGTTGCGGACCCGCGACCCGGGCCCGGAACCGGACGGCACGTCTAGACGGCGACCGGCTCCGCCACCTCGGCCGCCTCCTCCGTCGCCCTCTCCTTGCGGTAGGCGCGGATCGAGTACGCCAGGGCAGCTGCCCACAGCGCGTACAGGAGGACGTAGACGGGGGTGCTCAGCGTGCTGGACGCGGCGATCCAGTCGCTCTTCAGGAGCGTACTGACGTTGGTCACGATGATGACGCCGCCGACCGCGGAGCCGAGGACGCGCGGCGGGACGAGGCGTACCAGCCAGGCGGCGATCGGGGCGGCGATCAGTCCGCCGAGGAGGAAGGCTGCGACCCAGGCCCAGTTGAGGCCCTGTGAGCCGAGGGAGAGAAGGAAGCCGAGGCTGGCGGCGATCGCGACCATGAACTCGCTGGTGTCGATCGAGCCGATCACCTTGCGGGGTTCCATGCGACCGCTGGCCAGCAGGGCCGGGGTGCCGACCGGGCCCCAGCCGCCCCCGCCCGTCGCGTCCAGGAACCCGGCGACCAGCCCGAGCGGCGTCAGGAACCGTTTGCCGAGCGGCTTGCCGAGGTTGCCCTTGGGCATACCGCGGAACGTGAACCGGGACATGACGTACAGGCCGAGCCCGAGCAGGATCAGCGACATCACCGGCTCGGCGACCCCGGTGGACAGCCGGGACAGGACGGTCGCGCCGAGGAACGCTCCGAGGGCGCCCGGCACGCCGATCCTGGCGACGACCTTCCAGTCCACGTTCCCGAAGCGCCAGTGCGCGGCCCCGGACATCAGGGTCGTACCGATCTCGGCGAGGTGGACCGTGGCCGAGGCCGCGGCCGGGTTGGTGCCCAGGGCGAGCAGCAGGGTGGTCGAGGTCACGCCGTAGGCCATGCCAAGGCTGCCGTCCACCAACTGGGCCCCCAGGCCCGCCAGTGCGAGCAGTACCAGCGTGCGCATACGCGTCGTTCCCGTTCTTTCCCTAGCTTCCCTACTGGTTCAGTAGGAATGGACGGGATCGAGGGTAGGCGATCAAGCCGAGTACGCCAAAAGGGCTGACTTTTCAGCCCCTTTGGCGTCCTGTGACCGTCACGCCAGGCGGATCACGTTCCAGGACAGCGGCTCCAGGACGGCGCTGAGCGTGCCGTTCCGGAGGGTGGTGTCCGTGACGGGGTGCGGGGTGACACGGTCCGGGGTGTCGAGGGTGTTGCGGGCCTCGGGGTCGGTGTCCGCCAGTGCGGAGTGCTCCACGACCGAGGTCAACTCCAGCCCGTTCAGAGCGACTTCGAGCGGAAGTCGCTCCGTCCGGCTGCGGTTGACCGCGAACACCGTCACCGAACCGTCCTCGGCGCGCACGGCCGTCGCGTGCAGCAGGTCCGCCTCGCCGTACTTCTTCGTCTCGTACGTCGGCGAGTCCACCCGTACGTCGAGGACCTGCCCGCGCCCGTACCGGGAGGCCTGCGCGAACGGGAAGAACGTCGTCTGCCGCCAGGCCGGGCCGCCCGGCTCCGTGAGGATCGGCGCGATGACGTTGACGAGTTGGGCGAGGCAGGCGACGGTCACCCGGTCCGCGTGCCGCAGCAGCGCGATGAGCAGGGAGCCGAAGACGACCGCGTCCATGACGCTGTAGTTGTTCTCCAGCAGACGGGGCGCCTCCGGCCAGTCCCGCGAGGACGAGTCCTCGATCGCGTGCCACTCCGACATGTACCAGACGTTCCACTCGTCGAAGGACAGGTTGATCTTCTTCTTGGACTTCAGCCTCGCGCCCACGTGGTCGCAGGTCGCGACGACGTTCTCGATGAAGGACTCCATGTCGACGGCGGAGGCGAGGAAGGAGTCGACGTCGCCGTCCTGGGGCTCGTAGTAGGCGTGCAGGGAGATGTGGTCGACGAGGTCGTACGTCTCCGCCAGGACGGTCGCCTCCCACGCGGCGAAGGTGGGCATGCCCTGGCTGGAGGACCCGCCGGCGACCAGTTCCACGGACGGGTCTATCTGCCGCATGGCCCGGGCGGTCTCGGCGGCGACGCGGCCGTATTCCTCGGCGGTCTTGTGCCCGGTCTGCCAGGGACCGTCCATCTCGTTGCCGAGGCACCACAGCCTGATCCCGAAGGGATCCTTGTCGCCATGGGCCGCGCGGAGGTCCGACAGGGCCGTCCCGGAGGGGTGGTTGGCGTACTCCTGCAGTTCCAGCGCCTCCGCGACCCCCCGGGTGCCCAGGTTGAGGGCCATCATCGGCTCGGCCTGCGGGCCGATCTTCTTCAGGAAGGCGATGTACTCGCTGAGCCCGAAGCGGTTGGTCTCCGTGGACCGCCAGGCGAGGTCGAGCCGGCGGGGCCGCTCGTCCGCGGGGCCCACCGAGTCCTCCCACTTGTAGCCGGAGACGAAGTTGCCTCCGGGGTAGCGGATGGTGGTGACGCCGAGCTCGCGGACGAGTTCGAGGACGTCGGTACGGAGGCCTCCGGCGTCGGCCGTGGGGTGGTCGGGTTCGTAGATGCCGGTGTAGACGCAGCGGCCGAGGTGCTCGACGAAGGAGCCGAAGAGACGTGGGTTGACCTCACCGATCGTGAAGGCGGGGTCGAGGGTGAAGCGGGCGGTGCGCATGTTTTCCTTCCAGGGTTCGCTTTACTGAACGACGGTTGGCCAACCGTCCTTTGACCAGTATCGAAGCGCTTGCGAGTCAATGGGGTCTACGGAACTTCAGCCGGGCCGGGATATGACGAGGTCTCACGAAACGCGTAATCTCGGCCCGCACGGCAACGACCCGAACACCTTGGACGACTTGGACGACTTGACCGGCCGACCCTCCGGGAGCACACGATGAGCGCGCCCTGTCGGGCAGAACGGCCCTCGCGACGATGAATCCTTCCGAATTCTTCGGCGAGCTGTACATCTCGTTCTGGATTCCGACCGCGGTCCTGGCAGCCGCACTGGTGATCAAGCTGCCCAGCATCATCAAGCTCTGGATGGACCCGCTGCTGCGAGCGGTCGGCGGTCTGCTGCTGCTTGCCTGCTGTGTGTTCGTCTTCGCGGCGCCGCCGGCCATCGCCTGGACCAACCGCGTCACCGGTGTGGCGAACATCGCGGCGCCCTGGGTGTACTCCCTCATCACCGCGTTCTGCGCGTCCTGCCTCCTGCTGATCATCGCCTGGCGGAACGGCCTGTCCGACCGTTCGGCGTCGACCCGCCGCGCCACGCGGTGGGTCGTCGCCGTCTACAGCGGCGTGATCATCGCCCTGTGGGTGCTCTTCGCCCTCGCGGACGTCCGCGTCGAGCGGGTGCGGGACCTGGACACGTACTACGCCACCACACCCTTCATGCGGGAAGAGATCGTGCTCTACCTGCTCGCGCACACCGTGGCCTGTCTGATCACATCCAGGCTGATCTGGAACTGGGTGCGCACCGGCGGGCTCGACGCCTGGCTGCGCGGCGGCCTGCAGTGCCTGGGCGCCGGCTATGTGATGAACCTGCTCTACGACGGCGCGAAGCTCACGGCCGTCCTCGCCCGCTGGACCGGACACGATCTGGACTGGCTGAGCACGGACGTGGCGCCGCCTGTCGCCTGCCTCTCCGCCATCCTGATCGCGGTCGGCTTCATCCTCCCCCACGCCGGCCAGTACCTGCACGGCCGCTGGCGCGTCCGGCTGGGCCACTGGAACCTCAGACCCCTGTACCTGCTGATGAGGACCGTCACCGGCACCGGCGTCCCCGTCACGCTGCGGGCCACCGCGGAGCTGCGCCTGACGCACCGCGAGACGTTCATCCGCGACGCGCTCCTCCAACTCGCCCCCCACATCGACGAAGACGTGCACCGACGGGCGTACGACGCGGCACTCGGCCTCGGATTCGAGCCGGGCCGGGCGAAGGCCCTCGCCTCGGCCGTGACGATCCAGGACGCCGTCCACGCCAAGGAGCGAGCGGGCGAGGACGAGCGCTCCGCCCCCGCCGGCAGCCCGAACACCATGGAACTGGTCCAGGACATCGAGGGCGTGTCCCGAGCCCTCGGCGACACCGACGACATCAAGGCGGTACGTACCCACGCGGCTGCCGAGGAAGAGAGCGTGCCGGCGCATGAGTGACCGTCCCGCCCCCGCCCGGCGGCCCGTCAGATCCGCGGTCGTTCTCGGCGGATCCCACGCGGGCATGCTCGCGGCCCGTGCCCTGGCCGAGTTCGCGGACGTCGTCACCGTCGTCGAGCGCGATGTCCTGCCCGCCGGGCCCGAACGCCGCAAGAACCTCCCGCAGGCACAGCACGTCCACACGCTGTGGTCCGGCGGCGCGCGAGCCGTCGAGGATCTGGTGCCGGGCACCACCGAGCTGCTCTTGGCGGCCGGAGCGCACCGGCTGGCGGTCACGACGGACATGGTCGCCCTGTCGCCGAAGGGCTGGTACCGACGCTGGCCCGAGTCGCACTACATGATCCTGTGCAGCCGTGACCTGCTCGACGCGACCGTCCGGGCTCAGGTCCTCGACGACGACCGGATCGAACTGATCGAGCGTACCGAGGCGCTGGGGCTCGACGGCACCAGCGCCGCCGTCACCGGAGTCCGATTACGCGGCCGCGACGGAGCGGAACACACACACGCCGCCGACCTGGTCGTCGACGCCACCGGCCGTGCTTCCCGCACACCCCACTGGCTCAGGGCCCTGGGGCTGCCCCCACCGGCGCGGCGGGAGGTCGACTCCGGCCTCGCGTACGCCAGCCGGATCTACCGCGCCCCGGAGCGGGCCCGGCAGGGCTACCCGGTCGTCAACGTGCAGGCCGACCCGCGTGCCGGGGTCCCCGGCCGGGCCGGAGTGCTGCTGCCCATCGAGGGCGGACGGTGGCTCGTCACACTGTCCGGGACGACCGGCGGCGAACCCTCCGCCGACAACGACGACTTCGTACGGTTCGCGCGGGAGGAGCTGCGTCACCCGATCCTCGGCGAGCTGCTCGCGCACGCCGAGCCGCTGACCGACGTGGTGTTCACCCGCACCACAGCCAACCGCCGCCACTCCTACGAGCGGCTGCCGGCCTGGCCCGAGAACTTCACCGTCCTCGGTGACGCGCTCGCCGCGTACAACCCGATCTACGGGCACGGCATGTCGGTCGCGGCCCAAAGTGCCGTGGCCCTGCGCGAGGTGATCCGCCGTCAGGGCTGGGGCAGCCCCGGGCTGGCGCGGCGTATCCAGAAGGCGGTGGCCGGCCCCGTCAACGCGGCCTGGGACCTGGCCACCGGCCAGGACGTCTTCTACCCGGGCGCGACGCGGACCGGTCCCACGCTCCGGGAGCGGATCGTCGCCGCGTACGTCGACCGCCTCGTGCACACCGCGATGGGCAACGGCCGTATCGCCCGCAGGCTGACCGACGTGACGTCACTCCAGCGGGGCGGGCACATACTCCTCGCCCCCAGCGTGCTCCTCGCGGCCGCGATCGGCCCGCTCAAACCTCCGCTCACGGGGCCGCCCCTCACGGCCGGGGAGCGCGGGGCCGCCGGCCGCTGAGGTTCGTGGGCGGCTGCGGGGTGGGTGGGGCGAGGTTTCCTTCCCCAGGCCCACCCCTTCCCGGAACTGGGGGCTGCGCCCCCGCGCCCCTGAAGGGGCGCCCCCCGCTCAGCCGGCGAACGCCGGCTGCGCCAGGCCCTTCCCCGCGCCCGGCAGCACCAGCACCGAGCCCGACATCGGGTGCGGTGCCTCCAGGCCCGTACGGGCCGTGGTGATGTACAGGTCGGTCAGGTCGGCGCCGCCGAAGGCGCAGGCCGTGGGGCGGCGGACGGGGAGCGGGACCACTCGGTCCAGGTCGCCGGAGGGCGTGTAGCGGCGGACGGCGCCGCCGTCCCAGAGGGCCACCCAGACACAGCCGTCGGCGTCGACGGTGAGCCCGTCGGGGAAGCCCGCGCCGTCCTCGACGGCCGCCAACTGCCGCCTGTTGACCGGCCGGTGGTTCGCCGCATCGACATCGAACACGTCGATGCGGCGCGTCGGCGAGTCGATGTAGTACATCAGGCGTCCGTCGGGGCTCCAGCCCGTGCCGTTGCTGACGGCCACGTCGTCGAGAACGACCTCCACCGTGCCGTCGGCGGTGATACGGGAGAGGGAGCCACCGCCCGGCGCCTCGTCGTAGCGCATGGTGCCCGCCCACAGGGCGCCGTCGGGGGCGACCGCCGCGTCGTTGGCCCGGCGCCCGGGCACGGGGTCCCGGTGCAGCCAGCGGAAGTCGTCGGCGCCGGGCCCGTAGAGCCCCACGCCGTCCCGGAGGTTGACCACCAGTCCGCCGCCCGCGCGCGGCTTCGCGGCGCCCACGTGCTGCTCGGTCGCCATGACCGTACGGCGGCCGGAGACGGGTTCGTACGTATGAACCCTGGAGCCGAGTATGTCGACCCAGACCAGCCGCCCGGCGGCCGGATCCCAGGTGGGCCCCTCGCCCAGCGCGGCCTGTTCGCGGACCGCGACCTCCACGTTGGTCATGCCGGGCTCCGATGTCCGAGCCGCTCGGACAGCTCGGCCGCGCCCTTCGCGGCGAGCTGCTCCAGCTCCGCGCGGCGCTCCTCGCTCCAGCGGATCATGGGTACCGAGATGGAGAGCGCGGCGACGACCTTCCCCGTGCGGTCGCGCACGGGCGCGGCCACACAGCTGACGTCGGGATTCGACTCGCGGCTCTCCACGGCGACGCCCCGGCCGCGGATCTCGGCGAGAGCCTCGCGCAGGACGGCCGGGTCGGTGATGCTGTTGGGCGTCATCCCGGTCAGCTCGGCGTCCTGGGGGATCCGCGAGGTCAGCTCGGACTCGGGGAGCGAGGCGAGCAGCATCTTGCCCACGGAGGTGCAGTGTGCGGGGAGCCGGCGGCCTGCGGCGGACACCATGCGCACGGCGTGCGTGGAGTCGACCTTGGCGATGTAGATGACGTCCGTGCCCTCCAGGATCGCCACGTGCACGGTCTCGTCGCAGGTCTCGGCGACGGACCGGGCGACCTGCTGCCCCTCGGCGGCGAGGTCCAGCTGCTCGGAGTACCGGCTGCCGAGCTGGTACGGGCGCACCCCGAGGCGGTAACGTCCGGGCTGACCCGGTACGGGCGCGATGTACGAGCGTGCGGCAAGCGTGGTCACCAGCTCGTGCACGGTGGTGCGCGGCAGCTGGAGCCGACGCACTATGTCGGGGGCGGAGAGTGTCCCGTCCCCGTCGAGAAAGAGCTCAAGAATGTCGAGAGCCCGGGTCACGGCTGGTACGAGGCGTCCCACGGCCGGCTCCCTCCCTATGTTCGATATTTCAACAGACGATCGGCATGACGAACACAGGCTACTCATGTGGGTATCCGCGGGCAATGGCCTGACCGTCACGGGTGGGCAGCAGGAGGAACGTGACAAACCAGAACACAGGGCATGGCTGGGCGGGAGAAGCGGGCGCGAGCGGCGGGGAAAGCTGCCGTCGGGCAGAGCCGTCAGCGCAGGGAGCGTGGGTCCCCGAGCCGGCCCCGAAGCCGCTGCGCCCGCAGGACTAACTCCAGCTCGAACCGCCGGTCGGGATCGTCGACCTCGTCGCCCCAGAGCTCACGGATCTGACGGAGGCGGTAGCGGACGGTCTGCGGGTGAACGCCCAGGCGGGCGGCGACCTCGGGAGCGCCACCCCTGGTTTCCAGCCATGCCAGCAGCGTCTCCGCCAGGCGCCGCCCGTGCGTGGGACCGCAGTGGGCGAGCGGCTCCAGGCACCGCAGCGCCAGGTCGTCGATCAGCTCCTCCGGCTGCAGCAGGACCAGCGCCTCCGTGTGCTCCGTGCAGTACAGCACCTCTCCCGAGGGCAGCAGAGCCCGCTCCATCAGACCTACCGCCGCTTCGGCCCAACGCAGCGACTTCGCGGCGTCGGCGAGCGGCACCGGCGGCCCGATCGCGCCCGCCCACCCGCTCATCGCGCGCCGGAGCAGCTCGGGCCGCCCCGCGGCGTCCGGGTCGGGCACGACCATCCGGGGCTGCTCGCACTCCATGTCCAGCAGCACGCCCTGGCTCACGGCGGGGGCGACGGCCTCCCGGGCGGGCCGCAGCAGCACGCCGACCGCGACCTTCTCGGGCAGCGGCCAGCCGATCCGCGCGGCCCGCTCGGCGAGGGCGTCGGCCGGGTCGCCCCGGTGATGCTCGGCGAGCAGCAGCTCCATGAGCCCGCGCTGGAGGCGGAGCCGCTCCCCCGCCTGCCGGGCCGCGGCCTCCGCGTAGCCGCGTACGGACTGGTCGACGAGCCCGTCCAGGTACTCGTAGCCGGCGTCGACCAGCTCGTACATCGCGGGCGGCGGGATCTCCACGCGCTGTCCGATCTCGGCGAAACGGCGCCAGGCGAGCCGTACCCCGAGACGGTAGATCGCCTGCAGCGAGTCGAGGCTGCGGCCGTGCAGTCCCTCGCCCCGGCCGAACTCCTGGAAGACCCCGGGAGGCACCCGCGGGCGGCCCTCTGCGGTCTCCAGATGCTGGACGAAGACCTCGATGGCCCGGCGGATGCCGATCAGCGCCATGGGCTCGCCGGAATCGTCGAGCACGACGGGCAGGTGGGGGTATTCACGGCGTATCTCGCCGAGGATCTCCTCGGCCAGCGCGGGTGCCTCGGCCATGGCGATCGCGGCGAACCGCCGCACCTGAAGACGGGGCACGTCGTGCCAGGCCGAGCGCACGGTGACGGTTCCCGGGCGGAGGGGCATGGTCAGCGCTCCCGGCCTGCCGTCTCGTAGGTGATGAGCGGGGTGTTCGGTTGTTCGGGAGTCGCGTCGAGCAGCGCGACGATGCCGAGGGCGGCGCCGACGGCGAGCGCGGCGGCGGCCGCGACGGTCAGCAGGGCGGCAAGCAGTCTGGGCATCGCAGGGTCAGCCTCTCTGTCGGAGGTCCCACCCCGATCACCCCGCACCGACGGCTCGTGCGGTCCCGACCGCAGCCGGTCCCGCCCGGTCCTGAACCAGTCCCACCCGGCCCCGTCCGGAAGAGCCCAGTCTCTGCAATGCATTGACACTCCGTCAAGAGTGCGCCTACGGTTCCCGGCCCATACCGCACGTGCACCCTCCCCCACCGTGCCGCCACATCACTGTGCCGCGTCACCACAAGCCCCTGGAGTGCCCGGATGCGCCGTACAGCCTCACCCTTGTCCCTGGTCCTGCTGGGTCTGGGCGTGTTCCTGCTCGTCCTGGCCCCGCTGCTCGCCTGGTACGTCGAGCCACGCGCGCAGCGCACCCCGATCGACATCGACTCGAAGACCGTGTTCACCGGCACGGGCAGCTACTTCGACACGGACGAGATCGAGACCGTCCACGACAAGAAGATCACCATCACCCGCCAGGTCAGGGGCGATGTCTCCGACAGCGAGAAGAGCGGCCGGGCGGTCTGGGACGTGTCCACCTCCGTCGACAACGACAAGTCGCTGCCCGCGGCGGACCCGCACGACGCGCTGCAGTGGACGACGGAGCGCTGGGTGACCGACCGGAAGACGAACACACCGGTGCACTGCTGCCAGGAGGAGCCGTACTTCGACGGCGAGGCGTATCTGAAGTTCCCCTTCGGCGTGCAGAAACGCTCGTACCGCTGGTGGGACAACACGCTCGGCTCGACGGTCACGCTGACGTACCGGGGCACGAAGAAGATCCAGGGGTACGAGGGCTACCGGTTCACCGGCACCGTGGCCGCCACGAAGACCGGCACCCGGCTGGTGCCGGGCAGCATCGTGGGGAAGCCCGAGCGCAGCCAGGTGCTGGCCGAGGAGTGGTACGCCAACCACGGCATCGAACTGGTCGCCGACCAGCGCACGGGCCGGATCATCTACGCGGCGATCGGGCCCCGCAAGACACTGCGGGCACCCGGATCCGACAAGGACGCTGCGGTCCTGCTGGACAGCGAGCGCATCGCCTTCACCAAGGAGACCCAGAAGGAGCAGGTGGAGCTCGCCGACGCGGACAGCGGTCAGCTGCGCATGGTGGGGCGGACGCTGCCTGTGGGGGCGGGTGCGCTGGGTCTGGTCCTCGCGCTGGCGGGAGTCGTTTTGGTGGTACGAGGGCGTCCGCATCCCGAAACGACCGAGACATCCCAGCAGCCGCTCACGATGTGATGAGACGTCAGCTGGAAAAGGCCCCGAATTTGTCACCTCGGTGAGTAGCCGCATCGAACCGCTGGGCGAAAACTATCCACCCCCACCCAAGCACAACCCGCCCACAGCACCGTCACGACCGGCGCCCACAACCCCCACAATCCGCACCGCCCGCACCGCGAAACTCCGCACCGCGAAACTCCGCACCGCGAAACACAGCCGAACCGCACCACGAGACCCCTGCCCGATCGCAAGATCCGCACCCGTGCCGTGCCATACCCCCCACGCTGGTTCCGCACCCTGAGACGAGTTGGAGCACCCATGCCCCAGCACGTGCCTTCGTCGTTGCGCGCCGCCTTCCCCCGCTCCGCGCAGCGTCACCCGGCGCTCCCCCCACAGCCGCGCCGTATCGTCTTCCTCGCCCGTCGTGACTTCGGCAACGCGGCCGCGGGCGGCTCCGAACTGCTCGTCGACCGGCTCGCCGAGGGCCTGACCCAGCTCGGCCACCAGGTCACCCTGCTGTGCGGCGGCCCCGCTGCGTACCGCGACTACCGCGTCGTGTCGGCCGGCGGCGATCTCGGCCACTATCTGCGCGTCCGCTCCACGTTCCAGCGTCAGGTCGGCGACTGCGATCTGCTGGTCGAGGTCTGCAACGGCATGCCGTATCTGGCGCCGCTGTGGCATCGCGGTCCGACGCTGTGCCTGGTCAACCACGTGCACACCGATCTGTGGCGGATGCGGTTCGGCGGACCGCTGGCGCCCGCCGCCCGGCTCGGCCGAAGACTCGAACACTGGGCGCTCGCGGGCACGCCGCAGCGCCGCAACCTGCTGGTCGCCGTCTCCCCGTCGACGGCACACGCGCTGCGCGCGATCGGGGTCGAGCGCGAGCGCATCCGGGTCGTTCACAACGGCGTAGAGGAGCCGGCCCCGCGCGCCGCGCGCTCGCCGGAGCCGCTGTTCGTGGCGATGGGACGGCTCGTCGAGTACAAGCGGATCGATCTGCTGCTGCGGCTGTGGGAGCGGGTCCGCCCGGTCACCGGCGGCCGACTGGTGATCATCGGCGACGGCCCCGAGCGGGAGCGCCTCGAACACCTCGCGGGCCCGGGCGTCGAGTTCACGGGCCATGTCTCCGAACCCGAGAAGCACCGCCTCCTCTGCGCCGCCTGGATGCTCCTGCATCCCTCGGCGGTCGAGGGCTGGGGCCTGGTGGTGACCGAGGCCGCGGCCCGCGAGACGCCCGCGATCGCCTTCGACGTACCGGGGCTGCGCGACTCGATCGTGGACGGCGAGACCGGGCTGCTGGCCCGGGGCGAGTCGTCCTTCGCGGCGGCCTGGTGCGCCCTCGCCCTGTCCGCCGAGCGCCGCACCCTGATGGGCAAGGCGGCCCGCGAGCGTGCCGCCCAGTTCCGCTGGCACCGCACGGTCCGGCAGTTCCGCGCGGTGGCGGCGGAGGCGGTGAGGAACTGGACGCCATGACCGCTCCCACCCGTACAGGCAGAGGTACGGGGACGGGTCTGAAGGACCCTTCCCTGCGCCGTTCCCTCGCCCTCTTCCGCGCCTTCCGCCATGAGCAGGACGACCCCGAGGGCTGCTACTCGCTGCTCGCACGGGACGCCGCCGACCAGGTGGAGGCGTACGACGGGCCGGTGAAGGGCCGCGTCGTCGTGGACATCGGCGGCGGGGGCGGCTATTTCACCGACGAGTTCCGGCGGCGCGGCGCGCACGGCTACCTCTTCGAACCGGACGTACGGGAACTCGGGGACAAGCCGCCCGGGAGCGCGGTCGTCGCGGACGGATATCTGCTGCCGCTGGCGGACGGGGTCGCGGATGTCTGCTTCTCCTCCAACGTCCTGGAGCACGTGACCGACCCGCAGACCTTCCTCAGCGAGATGGTGCGGGTCACCCGGCCCGGCGGCCTGATCTACGTGTCGTTCACCAACTGGCTGTCCCCGTGGGGCGGCCACGAATGGGCGCCCTGGCACTACTTCGGCGCCGAGCGGGCCCGCGCCCGCTACCGGCGTCGTACGGGCCGCCCGGCCAAGCACACCCTCGGCGAGAACCTCTTCGCCGTGCACATCGGACCCACTCTGCGGCAGGTGCGCGCCCGGGACGACGTCACGGTCGTCTCGGCGCGCTCCCGCTACTGGCCGTTCCTCGCGCAGGCCGTCGCGAAGGCGCCGGGGCTGCGCGAGTTCGCCACCTGGAATCTCCTCCTCATCCTCCGGCGGTGTCCATGACCAGCACGGTCCAGGCCCCTCCCCCGGCACCGACCCGTCCCCTCGCCCCCGTGCCCGACCCCGCTCAGGGGCCGCGGTCGCGGCGGTGGCTGCTGGGGTTCTGGGCCGTGGTGTTCGTGCTGTTCCTGGCTGTGGACCCGGGCCGCATGACCTTCGAGACGAAGCTCGGTGTCGCGCTCGACCCGTGGCAGTTCATGTCCGACCTCGGCCAGTTGTGGCACGACCGGGGCGGCTTCGGCGGCATCGCGGACCAGTACGTCGGCTACGCCTTCCCGATGCTGCCGTTCTACGGCCTGTGCGATCTGCTGGGCATCCCGGTCTGGCTGGCCGAGCGGCTGTGGCTGTCCCTCGTCGTGACGACCGCCTTCTGGGGCGCGCTGCGGCTGGCGGAGCGCCTCGGCATCGGCAGCAACGCCTCGCGACTGCTCGGCGCGGTGACGTACGCGCTGTGGCCGGTGTTCACGATCGTCGTCGGCTCGACCTCGGCGGCGGCGCTGCCCGGCGCGCTCCTGCCGTGGGTGCTGCTGCCGCTGATGAACGAGCGCCACAGCGCCCGGGTGGCCGCCCTGCGCTCGGCGCTGCTCATCCCCTTCATGGGCGGGGTGAACGCCGCCGCGACGCTCGCTTCTCTGCTGCCCGTAGGCCTCTATCTCCTCTCCCGGCCCCGCGGCCCCCGGCAGCGCAAGCTGATCACCTGGTGGGTGCCGGGCGTGATCCTGGCGACGGCCTGGTGGGTGGTCCCGCTGCTGCTGCTCGGGATCTACGGTGAGAACTTCCTTCCGTACGTGGAGAGTTCGCAGACCACGACGGGCACCATGTCGGCGACGGAGACCCTGCGCGGCGCCGGCAACTGGGTGGCGTATCTGCACTTCGGCGAGTCCTGGCTGCCCGCGGGCTGGACCGTCGCGACGTCGGTGCTCGTGATCGTCTGCTCGGCCCTCGCGGCGGGCCTGGGGCTCGCCGGGCTCGCCCGCCGGGACCTGCCCGAGCGGCGCTGGCTGGTGCTGACCGTGCTGTCGGTCGCGCTCATCACCCTGGCCGGGTACGGCGGTTCGTTCGGCGCGCCCTTCCACGGGATCGTCCAGGACTGGCTGGACGGCGCCATCGTCCCCTTCCGCAACATCTACAAGTTCCAGACGGGTATGGCCCTCGCGCTCGTCTTCGGGCTGATGCATCTGGTCGGTGTCGCCTCCGAGACGCGGGGCGCCCGTCCCGTGCGCGGGCGCCGCCTGGCCCCGCTGATCGCGGCGGTCCTCGTGCTCCCGGGCCTCGCCCTGCCCTACCTCAACGGGTCGATTCTGCAGCCGGGTTCGTTCCAGGAGCTCCCCAAGTACTGGAAGACCACGGCGAACTGGCTCCAGGAGCGCTCCCCCGACTCCCGCGCGCTGGTCGTGCCCGCCACCGCGCACGGCATCTACACGTGGGGCTCCCCCATCGACCAGCCCCTCGATGTCCTCGCCGAGTCCCGCTGGGCCCAGCGGGACTACGTGCCGTTCGGCACGGCGGGCAACCGGCGCGCCATGGACGCGGTCGAGCAGGCGCTGATGACGGGCGGCGAAGTCCCGGGCCTGGCCGACTACTTGAGCCGGGCCGGGCTCTACTACGTCGTCGTACGCAACGATCTCGATCCCGACCAGATGGGCTACGTACCGACCACGACCGTGAAGCGCACCCTGGAGGAGTCGGGCTACCGGCGGGTGACCGGGTTCGGGCCGGAGATGACCGGCGGGCGGATCCCGGACGACACCCCGCTGCAGATCGAGGGGCTGTATCCGCGGCAGCGCGCCGTCGAGATCTACGAGCCGGCGAGCGGCGAGGTGCCGCGGCCCGGGCAGGCCAGGCTGAAGCAGGTCGCCGACACTGCCGTCGTCTCCGGCGGTCCCGAGGCGCTGCTGCCGCTGTCCGCCGATCCGGCGATGCGGGACCGGGCCGCCGTGCTGACCGGAGACAACCATCCCGGGCTCGGCTCCCCCGCACTGCAGGTGGTGGGCGACGGACTGCGGCGCGCCGACACGCGGTTCGGGCTGGTCAACTCCAACACCTCGTACCCGTACACCCGTGACGAGCGCAATCACTCCGACAGCTACCAGGACGCCGGCGAGAAGCCGCACCAGATCCTGCCGACGAAGGGCATCGGGCACCAGACGGTGGCCGAGCTGCGTGGTGCCCGCTCGGTGACGGCGTCGTCGAGCGGCAACTGGCTGTTCTATCTGCCGCAGTACGACCCCGTGAACGCCTTCGACGGCAATCCCGACACCGCGTGGGCCGAGGGCGCGGCGGGCTCGGCGGACGGGCAGTGGCTGCGCATCGGCTTCACGGACGAGACGGAGATCCCGTCGTCGATCCGGGTCACGCCGCTGCCTCAGGACAGTGTGCGGTCGGCGCCGACGCGGGTGCGCGTGGAGACCGAACGCGGCTCCGCGACGAGCTATCTCCGGTCGAACGGCATGCGGCAGCGGATCAAGGCTCCGACCGGGGGGACGAACTGGCTGCGGATCACGATCCTGGACTCGGTGGCCCGTCACTCCGGTCTGTCCGGCGCGGGCTTCTCCGAGATCACCATCCCGGACGTGCAGGTGACCCGTATGCTGCGGCTCCCGACGGACGCCGAGCGCACGGACGCCGCCGCCGAGGTCGTGTCGCTGCACCGGACGTCCGACCCGGGCGGGCTCTCCCCGACGGGCACCGAGGCGGGCCTGCACCGCCGCTGGACCTCCGACGCGGCGGGCACGTACGAGGTGAAGGCGAGCGCGGTCCCGATCCCTGGCGACGAACTCGACGAGTTGCTGTACAAAGTCGCGCCCGACCAGCGCAGCCGCATCACCGCGACCGCCGACTCGACCGCCCGCCTCGGCACGGGCCTGTCGCCGCGCAACCTCACCGACGGTGATCTGACCACCGCCTGGATCGCCGGGGACAATCCCACGATCCATCTGCGCTGGCCGGGCGAACAGTCCGTCGGCGAGGTCGTCCTCGCGCCCGCGGGTGGTCTGTCCACCCGGCCCACCAAGGTGAACATCAGCTCGCCGGACGGCGCGGCGATCGCCGGCGTCGACGAGAACGGCGTCGTCCGCTTCCCCCCGATCACCACGGACCGCCTCGACATCACGGTCACCGAGACCGCGCCGATGACCGTCTACAACCCGGTCGTCGACGACGAACTGCAACTGCCGGTCGGCCTGACCGAGGCATACGTCCCGGCGCTCGACCAGTACCGCACCCCGCAGCCCCGGGCCAATCGGCCCTTCGACCTGCCGTGCGGGCAGGGGCCGAACCTCGCGATCGACGGCGAGCTGTACCGGACGAGCGCGAAGGGAACCGTAGGGGATCTCGTGGAGCGGCGGCCCGTCGAGCTGACGCTCTGCCAGGAAGGGCGCGCGGACGCCTCGTTGTCCCTCGGCTCGGGCCAGCACCGGGTGGAGGCGGGCGACGCCGGACCCCTGACGGTCACGGATGTGACGCTGACCCGCGGCACGGTAGCGGCCCCCGCCACCGCCCAGCGTGACCTGCGGATACGCGACTGGCTCGGCGACCGCCGCGAGGTGACCGTCGGCTCGGGCGCCGCCTCCTATCTCACGACGTACGAGAACTTCAACGACGGCTGGAAGGCCACGCTGAACGGCAAGGAGCTGAACCCCGTACGGCTCGACGGCTGGCAGCAGGGCTGGCGGATCCCCAAAGGCGCGGGCGGCGCGGTGAAGCTCTCGTACGAGCCGTCCGTGGTGTACGAGGCCGGGCTGATCGCGGGCGGGGTCGGGGTGCTCGCGCTCGCGGGCCTCGTCCTGTACCGGCGCCGCTCACCCAACCCCGACGAGCCCTCGCCGGTGCCGCCCGCTCCGGGCCCGGTGCTGGGCGTGGTGGCGCTCACGCTGGTGGGCGTGGTGATCGCCGGGTTCTTCGCGCTGCTGGTGCCGTTGCTGGCGCTCCTCGCGGGGAGGCGCCACGCGCTCCTGGTGCCGATCGCGTTCCTCGCCCTCGCGGGCGCCGGGATCGCCGCCGCCACGGGGGCGGGGACACCGGTCGCACAGGACGCGGGGGCGTTCGGGCCCACCGCCCAACTGCTGGCGCTGATCGGGCTGTTCGCGGCGCTGGTGTCCGTACGGGAGGCGGCGACCGAGCCTCGTGGGGCGGCGCCTCAGGGGTCTCCCGGGCCGCCGCCCAGGCCGCTCGGCGGTGTGCCGCCCGTACCGCCACCGGTGCCGCAGCCCTCCGGTTCCCAGGCTCCCACGGAGCCGCTGCCGCAGCGGGTGCGCGGGGAGAGCTACGGGCCGCCGACGCCCGGAGTGCACGAGTCCGGGCCCACCGTCTCCGCACGGGGCCCCGCGTCCGCCCAGCGCGAGCCTGATCCGCCCACGGTCCGGTTCCCCGTCCGGAAACCGAAGTTCAAGGCGACTCGGCCCGAAGAGCCGGAAGCGAAGCAAGAGAAGGAAGAGAAGGACGCGAAGGACGCGAAGGAAGAGCCGCAAGACCGGAAAGAGACGGGGGAAGGCGGACCCACATGACCACCCTGGACCACCCGGCACGCGACGGCACGGACGGCCCCGTGCGCCCGCCGGACCGGATCCCGTTCCCCGTCGTGGACGAGGTCGCCCGGCACTGCCTCCAGGAGGAGGAGCCGGAGACCGTCCACATCGAGGTCCACCTGCCGGGCCACCTCGACCCGGCCCGTCTGAGGACGGCCTTCACCGAGGCCCTGCATCGCCATCCCCGCATCCTGATGCGCGAGGCCGCGGGCCCCTGGTACCGGCGCCGCTACGAATGGGAGCTCACGCCCGACCCCGACGTGGAGGTGATCGCGTTCCCGCCCCCGGACCGGGACGCGCTCAAGCACGCCCGCGACCGGGCCCTGTCCGACGCCCCGCCGCTGTCGGCCTCGCCTCCGATCCGCCTGGAGGTCGTACGCGATCCGGAGGACGACGGCAGCGTTCTCTTCCTCACCATCAACCACACCGCCCTGGACGGCCCCGCCTGCCTGAGGGTGCTCGCCACGGCGGCCGAACTGTACGGCGGCGAGGACAACGCCCCGGCCGCACCCCCGACCCGTGCGACCGGCGCCGCGCCCGAGCAGACCGAGACTCCCTCCACCCTGGCCCCACCCGCCCGAGTCGCCCACGGCACCCCCGAGCCCTCCCCCGGAAACGGCATGCTCGTGGCCGAGCTGAGCGTCCCGCACCGGCCCAAGGGGGCGCCGTACACGGTGAACGACCAGCTCATGGCGGCCACGGCGCTGATGATCGCCCACTGGAACCGGGAACACGGCGCCCGCCCCCGCCCGCTGCGCATCACCATGCCGGTGGACGACCGGCCGCGCGGCACGGACATGCCCATCGGCAACGGCACCCGACTCGTCGAAGTCCCCTTCGCCCCCGAGGAGCTGGACGCCTCCGACCTGGCCGGCCTGCTGCGCCGCACTGCCGACCGCACCCGCGCGCTCAAAGCCCTGCCCAGGCCCCAACTCGGCCACGGCGCCGCCCTGTTGACCGCCCCGGTGGTTCCCGTGTCCTGGCGGGCCGCCCTCACCAGAGGCCTGCGCAGGGCGGCCGCGCCCTGGACGTCGACCACCCTGCTGAGCAACATCGGCCGCATCCCGTACCCCCTCGACTTCGGCGAGGGGGCGGGCCGCGCGCACGCGGTGTGGTTCTCGGCGCCCGCCCGTATGCCCCGCGGTCTGACGGTCACGACGGCCTCCACCGCCGGCCGCCTGCACGTGGCGCTCCGCTGGTCCCGCACACTCCTCAGCCACGGTGACGGCTCCCATCTCCGCGACCTGTTCGAGCACTACCTGCACGAGACGGAACACGCGACGGAACAGGCGGAGGAGAACGCCACGGAGAACGCGGGGGAAAACGCGAAGGGGAGCACCCCATGACCACGGCTCCGCCCCGCCGGCGCCCGCACGGACTGCGGGAGTTCTACGAGGACCCGGACGTCACCGTCGCCTCGGGCACTCCCCGCAGCCTCCGCCAGGCCCGGATGCTCGCCGCCGCCCTCGGGCCGGCCGGCAAGGAGACACAGACGGTCATCGACATCGGCTGCGGCGACGGCAGCGCGGCCGCGACCGCCGCCCCGCTCCTCGCAGGCCACCGCATCGTCGGCGTCGACTGGTCCCAGGACGCCCTCCGGCGCGCGCACGCCCACCTGCCGTACGCGGTGCGGGGCGAACTCACCGACGGCGGGCTGCCGTTCCGGTCCGGCTCCGCGGACGCCGTCCTGTTCAGCGAGGTCGTCGAGCACCTCGTGGACCCCGACGCGGCCCTCGACGAGATCCACCGGATCCTGCGCCCCGGAGGCCATCTCATGCTCTCCACACCGAACCTGGCCGCCTGGTACAACCGGGCGCTGCTCCTCGCGGGCGTCCAGCCCGTCTTCTCCGAGGTGAGCCTCCGCGCGATCCACGGCCGTCCGGGCCGGGAGGTCGTGGGCCATCTGCGGCTCTACACGGCCCGCGCGCTACGGGAGTTCGTGACCGCGTCGGGCTTCGAGGTCGTACGGCTGCGGGGCGCGCCCTTCCACGGCGTACCGCGCCCGCTGCGCCCGCTGGACCGGCTGGCCTGCCGCATCCCTTCCATGGCCTCGATCCTGCTCCTGCACGCGCGGAGGACGTAGACCATGTGGTGGGGAGTGGCCGCGGCCCTGCTGGCGAACGTTCTGAACAGCGCCGGATTCGTCCTGGAGAAACGGGCGTTGGCGGCCATGCCCGCGGTGAGCGTCCGGGAACCGTGGCGACTGCTGCGGCTCGTCCTCGGCAGCCCGCTGTGGATCGGCGGCTCCCTCGCCCTGGCGGCCGGCTTCGGCGCACAGCTCGCCGTCTACCGCACCCTCCCGATCGCCGCCGCCCAGGGACTCTTCGTCTCCGGCCTGGTGCTGCTCGTCCTGCTCTCCTCGGTGCTGCTCGGCGAGGAGACCTCCGGCCGCGAGCGGTACGCGCTCGGCGCGATCCTCGCCGCGCTGCTGATGGTCGTGCTGTCGCTGAACGAACGCTCCGACACGGTCAGCCGCAGCGCGCCCGTCCCCCTGATCCTGCTCGTCTGCCTGCCGTCCCTCGCGCTGGGCATCTGGCTGTACGGCTCCGCCGAGCACCGTGCCCGCCGCCGGCACCGCCTGCCGACCACCGGCGTCGAATACGGCGTGGCGGTGGGCCTGCTGTACGGCGTGAGCTCGCTGGCCATCAAGGGCGTGTCGAGCCATCTGACGACAAGTGGCTTCGGCGGGGCGGTACTTGACGTACTGCGTTCCCCGTATCCCTATCTCCTGCTCTTCACCGGCGCGTTCGGCCTGGTCATGTCGCAGGCCGCGCTGCAACGCAGCCGGGCCTCGCTGATCGTGCCGGTCTGCACGACGGTGACCTGCCTGTTCACGGCGGTGCTCGGCACGCTCGCGTTCGGCGAGGCGCTCCCGGAGGATCCGGTACGGCTCGCACTGCGCCTGGGCGGTACGGCGCTGGCGGTCTCGGTACTCCTCGCGATGCCGAAGCACGATCCGCCGAAGCCGGCACCGTCGCAGTCCGCGCCGTCGCCGGAGCTGGAGCCTCCTTCGGAGCCGGAGTCGGAACTTCCTTCGGAGCGGGAGCCGGAGCCGGAGCTTCCTTCGGAGCAGGAGCGGGAGCCGGAGCCGGTGCTTCCTTCGGAGCAGGAGCCGGAGCCGGAGCCGGAGCACGATCCGCAATCGGAGTCACAACGCCCCACCCCCACACGGGAGTTGACCGCGAATGAACCCTGACGACCCACTCCTGAAGATCCTGGCGTGCCCGCTGGACAAGGGGCCGCTGCACCTTCTCGCACCAGAGGTACCCGACGTCGCGGGCACGGGAACGGGCACGGCGGAGGCAGCCCTCTACAACCCACGCCTGCATCGCCGTTACCCGATCGTCGACGGCATCCCCCAGCTCCTCCCGTCCTCCGGCGAGCAGGTGACCGAGGACGAACACGAAGAGCTTCTCAAGCGGATGAGGACCCCATGACCCTGGCGGCCCGTCTCGCTCCCTTCGTCCCCGTACGCCTCGTCGCCGCGGCCGCCCGGCTCGTCTACCCGCGCTTCGAACCCGAGCTGGCCCGGCTCCCCGAACTCTGTCCGCCGGACTGCGGCACGGCCGTGGACGTCGGCGGCTGGTACGGCCCCTGGACCCGCCGGCTGTCGGACCGGGCCCGCCACGTGGTGACCGTCGAGCCGGTGCCGCATCTGGCCCGCCTGCTGACCGAGGCCACGCCCGGCAACGTCCGGGTGGTCCGGGCCGCCGCCAGCGACCGCCCGGGCACGGCCCGCCTCTGGCTGCCGCCCGGCGACCAGGGCGACCGCGGCGTCTCCTCGCTCGTCCGCCGTGACATCCACGCCCGCGCCCTGGACGTCCCCTGCGTCACCCTCGACGGCCTGAACCTCCACGACGTCGGCTTCATCAAGATCGACGTCGACGGGAACGAGCTCGCGGTCCTGCGCGGTGCGACCGCCCTCCTGACCCGCGACCGCCCGGCCCTGTTCATCGAGCTGGAGGCGCGCATCCAGCCGATCGCCCCGGTCGTCTCCCACCTCGCCCAGTACGGCTACGAGGGCTGGGTGCTGCCCGGCGACACCTGGCTGCCGCTGTCCTCCTTCGACCTGGAGGCCCACCAGGCGCACGCCTCGCACGTCGTCTCTCAGGGCCTGCTCCGCCGGGTGCTGCCCTTCCGCGGACCCCGGTACGTCCGGTACGTGAACTCCGTCCTGTTCCTGCCGGACGGCCGCCACCCGGGAGAACGGCACGTACGGGACGATGGGACCCATGCCAGCCGCCCAGCGCCCCACCAGCCGCAGCCCCTTCACCCCGCTCGACTTCCAGCTCGTCCTGCTGCGCCGTATGGCCGACCACAACCCGGACCTGGTCGAGGCCGCCCGTCATGAGCTGGGTGTCTCGACGGCCGACATGCGCGAGGCGAACAAGAGGTGGCAGGCGATGCTCCGCTCCCCCCGCTCCCGGCCGCCCGCCTCGCGCTACCGCTCGATCCTCGGCACACCCGAGTCGGTCGCCGCGCGGAAGATCGGCGACCTGGACTGCGAGGCCCTGATCTGGCCGGTCCCCCTCTGGCCCGACCTCCGCTTCGAGGTGCTCCTCGCCCCGAACGGCGCGGTCTGGAACGAGTGGCTCGTACGGGCGCCGGGTGCGGCGGGACCCGACCTGCGGACGGTGGACGACCTGCGCCCCTGGTCCTGCACGGTCGACGAGGCGGCCCGCGCCTTCGCTCCCGTCCGGCCTCTGGAGGGCACGGCCCCCACGCGCTGGGGCCTGGCCTTCACGGCGCCCGACGCGGAGGGCGTACGGCACGACTGCGTGGCGGAGTTCACATGGGGGCTGCTGCAGCGGGTGGCCGTTACCGGGCGGCCTTGAGGATCGCCTCCGCGATCACCGGCACCGAGTCCGTGTGGAGCGAGAGGAAGAGGTTCGGCTCGACGAGCTCCAGTTCCATGACCCGTGGCTCGCCGTCGTCGCCGTCCACCAGGTCGACGCGGGCGTAGAGGAGCTCGGGATCACCGGGCACGGCGTCCAACGCCCGTTCGGCGACGGCGAGTTCGGCGGCGGTCGGCTCCCAGGGCCGGAGCCGCGGGTGGGGAACCTTGTCCGCGTCGTACGGAGTTCCGGCCTCCAGCACGGCCCCCTTCCGTATCGCGTGCAGGAACCGCCCGCCGAAGAACTGCAGCGCCCGCTCGCCCGCCGTGTCGATGCTGCGCACATACGGCTGCACGATCGCGGTCAGCCCCTCCGCGTGCATCCGTGCGAGATGGCGTACGGCCCTCTCGCGCTCCCCGGGCGCGTACCGGGCGGCGTACCGGGCCCCCGCCCCCGAGGTGGGCTTGATGACGTACTCCCGCTCCTCGGGCAGGTCGGCCGGATCCCCCGGAGCGAGATAGCTCGTGTCGACGACCGGCACCCCGGCTGCCTGCAGCTCCCCCAGATACCGCTTGTCGGCGTTCCAGCGCACGACCTCCGGCGGGTTCGCCAGCGTCGTCGCCGCCCCGCACCGCTCGGCCCATGCCAGGAACTCGGCCGCCCGCCAGCTGTAGTCCCAGGTGGACCGGATGACGGCGAGATCGAAGCCGTCCCACACGACCTCGGGGTCGTCCCAGCACGCGATGACTGCTTCCGCCCCGGCCTGCTCCACCGCGCCGGCGAGCCCCGGCAGGTCACGGTCGTATCCGGTCTCCTGCACCTCTCGGCAGGTGACGAGCGCGATACGGGTACTGCGTGCCACGGGGGACTCCTCATGCGTATGCCGACGGGCGGTGGTCCGGTCGATCCCGGCGATCCGGCTCGCAGGCTAACAAGCGGCGGGGAACCGCAGCTCATGGATTGACCTTCACCTTTGGGGAGGCCACAGCATCGGTGGCAGGACGAGGAACGAGCGACTCGTGAGGTGGGCGCATGGAGCGCATGGAGCGCACGAACATGCTGACGATCGGGGCGTTCGCGAAGACGTGCCGGTTGTCGCCGAAGGCGCTTCGGCTGTACGACGAGCTGGAGTTGCTGCGCCCCGAGCGGGTGGACCCGGACACCGGGTACCGCTACTACGCGCCCGAGCAGCTGGAGCAGGCACGCCTGGTGGCGTGGCTGCGGCGGCTCGGGATGCCGCTGGCCCGGATACGGCAGGTCTGCGCCCTGGACCCGTCGGCGGCGGCGGGTGAGATCCGCGCGTACTGGGCGCGGGTGGAGGCCGAGACCGCGACCCGCCGTGACCTGGCGGCCTTCCTCGTCGACCACCTCTCACACGTAACGAGGAAGGACACCACCATGCTGGAACTGCGCTACTCCGCCCTCTCGGACACCGGCCGGGTCCGCCCCGCCAACCAGGACACCGCCTACGCGGGCGCCCGCGTCCTGGCCGTCGCCGACGGATTCGGAGCGGCGGGGGCCCCGGCCAGTACGGCGGCCGTGGAGGCCCTCAAGTTCCTGGACAGCGAGCCGCTTCCGGCGGGCAGTGTCCTCAATCTCCTGGAGGACGCGGTCCAGGGCGCCACACGGGCGGTCCAGGGCGTCACTCAGAGCCAGGAAGCCGGCACCACGCTCACCGCCATGCTCTGGACCGGCTCCCAACTGGCCCTGGTCCACATCGGCGACAGCCGCGCCTACCTCCTGCGCGCCGGCGAACTCTTCCAGATCACCCACGACCACACGATGGTCCAGTCAATGCTGGACGAGGGCCGCCTCACCCCCGAGGAGGCCACGGCCCATCCCCAACGCGCGCTCCTGCTGAAGGCGCTGACGGGCGGCAGCCCGGTTCCCGTCCCCGACCTCCGTCTGCACGACGCCCTTCCGGGAGACCGCTACCTGCTCTGCTCCGACGGCCTGTCCGGAGTCGTCCCCACCGCGGAGATCCAGCACATTCTGACCACGACTCCCGCCCCGGACCAGGCGGTTCAAGCCCTCACCGGCGCGGCCAACGACTCCGGCGGCCCGGACAACGTGAGCTGCGTGGTCGCGGACGTCGTGACCACCGCGTCGCTTTGAGGGGCGCTGACCACCGGACACCGCCTTCACCTCGAACGCGCGCCCGCCTGGAGCCAGTGACGCGGCAGCGTCGGGCCGGGCGGGTCCTGTGCGTACGGCACGCCCGTACGCACAGGACGCCTGCCATCAGTCAGCGAGCCGGTTCCGGCGACGGAGTCCGCGACGGCGACGGCTGCGGCTGCGGCGACGGCTCGGAGTAGAACTCCCGCGACCGGCCCGCCCCGTCCATCGCCCGGGCCAGCAGGCCCCCGGGGTACTCGATGAGCCAGTAGCTCAGCGTCGCGGCCGGTATCGCCACGGCCAGCACGATCAGTACGGCGAATGGGAAGCCCGATGGGCCGGACGGGAGCAGGCCCGTTTTGTCGAGTTGAAGCATGATCGGCTCGTGCCAGATGTAGAGGCTGTAGCTGATCAGGCCGACGGTGGTGACCGATCGGGCCCTCAACAGGGCGTGGCCGCTTACCCGTTGGCGTATGTGGAGCGTGGCGAACAGGAGCACGGACCAGAGCAGGGCCGCGAGCGGGTGGTAGTAGGTGTGGGCGAAGTTCTCGGGGGCGGAGAGGTACGACAGGGCGTACAGGCCCGTCAGGGACAGCGCCGACAGCAGGGCCACCGAGCGGCCGCCGATCCGGCCTCGTTCGCCCAGGGCGACCAGCAGGACCGCCAGCGCCATGCCCGTCGCGAAGCCGCCGAAGCGGGCCTGGGGGCCGAAGTAGACGGGCCAGTTGGTGTGGGGGATGCCCAGGACATAGTGCGCGAAGATGATCCAGGCGACCGGGGCCGCGTACAGGAGGAGGCAGCCGGAGGCGCAGAGCGCCACCCTGGCGCGGCGCGTGGGCAGTTTGCGGCAGGCGCGTATCGCCAGAGGCCCGAGCGCGACCAGGGTGAGGTAGAAGGCGATCTCCAGGGACAGGGACCAGCTCGGGCCCAGCGTGTAGAAGATCCGCTCACGGTCGAAGACGTGCGTGAACGTGAGGTGTTCCACCAGGTCCCGCCAGTCTCCGGGGAGCGTGGGATTGCGGCTCGCCCAGACGACCAGGACCGCCAGGAAGTACAGCGGGAGGATGCGTACCGCCCGGCGGAAGAGGAACACCCGGGCCGGCCGCGTCGAGCCGTCGTCGAGGGCGGCGCGGGCGTACGACAGGGTCAGCAGGTACGCCGACATCACGAAGAAGAGGTCGATGACCTCCAGGGAGACCAGCGCTCCCACCCATGGGTTCTCCACCGGCGGGTGGGAGCCCTCGGCATCGTACGTGTAGTACTGCTGCCAGATGTGGAAAACGACGGTGCTGAGCGCGGCGAGGCCGCGGAAGCCCTGGAGTTCGAGGGTGGAGCGCTTCACGCCTCGGACACCTCCGCCCGCGGGGTGACCCGCCAACGCCGGTCCCCCATGGCCTCCTTGAGGTGCGACTGCCGCGCCACGATGTTCTTGAAATGGGTGTAGAAGACGGTGGAGACGAGGAGATAGCGCCAGAACCAGGCCTTCCGGCGCCGCAGTTCCGGTACCGCGAGCCGCCATGCGAACGCCGCCTGCACCACGCCGGCGGACAGGGTCACCGCCACCGCGAGGAGGCACGCCGGCACCGCCCAGTCGAGCCGGTCCGCGCCGCCCGCGCGCCAGGCCGCGTGCAGCAGCACGGGCAGGATCTGCAGCGACAGCCACGGCTGGACCTCCCGCCAGCCGAGCAGCACGAACAGCCCGGCCTTCTGGCGGCGGTTGAAGACGGGTGACCGCAGTCCGCGCCACAGGTGCCGCAGCGATACCTGCAGCCAGCCCTGCGCCCAGCGCGAGCGCTGGTTCCACAGGGGCTTCAGCATCGTGGGCGCCAGTTCGCGCGATACGAGGGTGCGGTCCATGGCGATCCGGGCGCCCTCGTGCAGCGCGCGCATCGTGGAGTCGATGTCCTCGGTGAGCATCGAGCCGTGCATCCGAGTCCGGGCGAGGAGATCCGTACGCCAGAAGCCGTTGGACCCGCCGAACACCCCGAAGCCGTACATCCGGGTCCGGCCGGGATGGCTGACCGCGTAGATCGCCTCGAACTCGACGCCGACCGTCTCGGCGACCCATGAGCTCTCGCCGTTGCGGACGACGCAGTGGCCCTGTACGACGTCATAGCCGTGGGACAGCCAGTCCCAGGCGTGCCGGAAGGCGTCCGGGTCGGGATGGTGGTCGGCGTCGAAGATGCCGACGAACTCTCCAACTACACGCGTAGCGGCGGCGTTGAGATTCTGCGCCTTCGACGTGCTGCCCGCGACGGGGAGCAGCACCAGCCGCGGGTCGCGCCGCGCGATCTCGCGCAGGGTGTCCTCGACGGGCAGGGGGTGCGGGGTGTTGTACGCGAGGACGATCTCGAGCTTGTTCGGATAGTCGAGGCGCAGGAACGACTCGACGGTGTCGACGATGGTGGCGGCCTCGTTCGGCAGGTACGCGGCGATGACGGCGCTGGCGGGCGGGTACGGCTGCGCGGCCCGCGCGGGGCGGGGCTCGGCGTCGAGCGAGTAGAGGCACTCGAGGACGATGAGCAGCGCCGACGCGACGAGTCCGGCGACCACCACCCAGTACGCGGCGGACGCGAGGTCCCAGCCGATCGCGTACGCCTGCTGGTAGATCAGGAACGGCACGCCGATGCCGAGCAGCAGGCTGAGCACCGGGGACAGGAGCGGCACCAGTGAGGTGCGGGGGCGCCGGGTGGGGGTGCTGGCCCGCATCCATGGTTCGTACCGGACCGGTCGCAGATCTCTGTGGCGTACGGCTTCCGCGGCGGCGTCGCGGGCTTCCTGGACCGGGCGGCTGCGGCCGGTGCCGTCGGTGCCGTTGTCGTGGCCGGTGTGGCCGGTGCCGTCGGTGTGGCCGGTGTCGTCGGTGTGGCCGGTGAGCGGGGTCCAGCCGATGGCCGGAGTGAGCCGCACGTTCTCGTCCGCGACGACGAACCGGGTGCCCGCGACGGTGGTCGCGAACGCCTGGAGCGCGTTGCGAGCCGCCTCCTCGTCGACGCCGGGCATCAGCATGAGCAGGTGTCCGTCGTCGTCCCAGCCAAGCCGGTCGCAACCGCTGCCGAGCCGCTCGGCGACCTGGGCGAGCCGTTCGGCGACCTCACGCCGGACGCGCGAGCCGAGGCGGGCCTCCAACGCGGCGGTCTCGGCGACGCCGACCACGGCGAGCACGCCGCCGTTGCGGGCGGCCGCGGGACGCCCCAGCTCCCGGTCGAGCTCGTCCATGAAGTGCGGGCCTGAGTAGAGGCCGGTGCGCGGGTCGAGGAGCAACTGCTCGACGGGAACGGGGACTCGGTGCAGCTTGGCCGCGATGCGCGCGTCGAGCTCGTCCGGGTCGGGTGTCTCCGGTAAGCAGTCGTCGGCGCCGTCCCGTAACAGCTCGGCCACGGCCTTCGGCCGGCCGTCCGCGGTGACCATGAGGAGGGGGAGGGCCTGGCCGGCGGGGTCGGCACGCACCTCCCGTATGACGTCGAGCCCTTCGTCGAGCGCGACGATCACGTCGGGGCGGCTCTGCCGGGTCTGCCGGATGACCTCGCCCGGCGTCGCGTGACTGACCTCGTAGCCCGCCGACACGAGCGTACGGCCCAGCTGTTCACGCTTCGTTCCCGGCGTGCCGACGGCCAGGACGTGGCGGGGGGTCGGTTCGGTATCTCGGCGCACGCGGGCGTGAGCGTCCTGGGGCACGCGGGCGTGCCCAAGCTGATCAAGCATCTGTGTGGTCCCATCCTGTTCGGATTGTGGGGGGAGGACCTTGATTTATGTGAGAGCTCAACTGCCTTGTATCTGCGGGCAATTGACGACAACAGCCTTGGTGATCACTGTGTCAGTGAGCCATCGGCGGCGTAACACTCTCTTTGCGGTCTCATGCCGACGCTGCGAAGGCGCCCGCGCCGCCATGTGCCTGTGGGCAGCGCAGTACACCTCGTGCGTGAGGGCGCGAGCGGGTCCTGCGATCAGCGAGCCAGACGCGGGGAGATAGCCGGTAGGCGGCGGGGTTCGATGCGTTCCTCGATGGCCGAGTCGCCGTCGCGTGTCACGACGTACGCTCCCTTGCCGGGCAACTCGGTTACGGTTTCGACCAGTTCAGTGCCGCGGTAGACCAGGCCCACTCCATCGTCGGTGCAGTGTGTAACGGGCAGTGTGCCGTTCGCGACGAGGCGGTGCACCAGGGGGCGGCGGCCGGGATCGGTGTCGTAGTGGACGCCGTTGCCGTACGGGAGGAAGCCCAACGCGTCGGTCAGCGGGCGGAGTTCGGGGCCGAAGGAGTCGGTGGTGCCGCCCTGGAACCAGCAGATCGAGCCCGCGCTGACTCCGCTGAGCACGACGCCCGACCGCCAGGCCCGGTGGAAAATGCCGTCGAGTCCGTGCACCCGCCACACCGCGAGCAGGTTCGCCACCGAGCCACCCATGACCCAGACGACGTCCTGTTCGAGGACGGCGCCCTCCACGTCGTCGAGGTTGGGCATCGGGAAGAGCTGGAGCGGTGTGAGGTCGAAGCCCGCCACGCGCGCGGCCTCGGACATACGTGCGGCGAAGTGCTCGGCGTCGCCTATCGCCGTGCCGACATACATGACACGGGGGCGGCGGCCGTGGACGCCCGACAGTTCGACCGCGTGGTGCACCAGCGCGTCGAACATCACCATGGTCCGGCCGCCGCCCGCACGATGGCCGCCGGAGGTGGCGAGGATGGTGGGCTCCCGTCCGTTCGCGGCGGACGGGGTCGCGACGGGCGTCGTGATGGGCGTCGTGATGGGCGTCGTGATGGGCGCGGTCATGACACTGGATCCTAAGCAACCCCGTCAGAGCGGCTGTTCGCCCTTCTCTTCCGGGTCCCAGTCCAGCAGCCGTACCTTCGCCACCGTCTGTACGTGCCGGCGCATGGCGGTGGCGGCCCGGCCGGGCTGCTGGGCGACGATCGCGTTGAAGATCGCGCGGTGCTGGGTCAGGGAGCGGGTGGGGCGGCTCGGCTGGCGCAGGGACTCGTGGCGGCTCTCGGTGATCTGGTCGGCGATGGAGCGCATGAACTCGGCGAGGATGCCGCTGTGGGCCGCCGCCGTGACCGCCGCGTGGAAGAGGCGGTCGCCCTCCACGCCGTGTTCGCCCGCCGCGATCTCGGCCTGCATGCGCGCGAGGGCGGAGTCCATGGCGGCGATGTCCTCGTCGGTGCGACGCTCGGCGGCCAGTTCGGCGAGCTTGGTCTCCAGGGCCTCACGGGCGTCGAGTACGTCGGGGAGCCTGCGGCGGCGGTCGACCAGTTGCTCCACCGGTTCGACGTCGAGGGTGTCGCGGACCAGGTAGGTACCGCCTCCGTGACGGGCCTCGACCAGTCCCTGGACCTCCAGGACGACGATGGCCTGTTTCACGGAGGCGCGACTGACGCCGAGTCGGGCCGCCAGGTCGCGCTCGGGCGGGAGGCGGTCGCCGGCACCAAGGCCGCCCTCGGCGACATAGCGGCGCAGGCGGTCGAGGACCTGCTCGTACAGGCGCGGCTTGGCCGCCATCGGGCGCAGTGCGTCGCTCATGCCCCGGTCCCCTTTATCCACTCTTGCGCGCTGTTCGTCCCCGGCGGCCGCAGCGTAACACCGTGGATGACGGGATCAGTGGCCCTTGTGGACAAGTGGCCGAGTGGCGGAGTGGATAAGTGGCTGAACCAATTCTTGTCCTATCTCTTGACGGTCTCTACGGCCGACATCCAATGTGGTTCAGCCACTTGGCCATCAGACGCCGGGCCCAGTGGTCGAGTGGCTGAGCCACTTGGCCACTAGGCCACCTAACCACCCGTCCACTTGTCCACTCCGCCCACCTCGTCCACTCCCCACTTGGCCAGCCACCCGCTCGACAAGGGACCCAAAGACGGGAGCCCGCATGTCCGCCGAACTGATATCGATCCTCGTGCTCGTCGTGGTGTTCGTGATCGCCACCACCCGCTCCATCAACATGGGCGCGCTCGCCTTCGCCGCCGCGTTCGGGGTCGGCGAGCTCGTCGCCGATCTCGATGCCGAGCAGATCTTCGCCGGATTCCCCGGTGACCTCTTCGTCGTGCTCGTCGGGGTGACGTATCTGTTCGCGATCGCCCGCGCCAACGGCACCACCGACTGGCTGGTGCACGCCTCGATCCGGCTCGTGGGCGGGCGGATCGTGCTGATCCCGTGGGTGATGTTCGTGCTTACGGGGGCGCTCACCGCGATCGGCGCGGTCAGCCCGGCCGCGGTCGCCATCGTGGCGCCGCTCGCGCTGAGTTTCGCCGTGCGGTACGAGATCAGTCCGCTGCTGATGGGCGCGATGGTCGTGCACGGCGCGCAGGGCGGCGGATTCTCCCCGATCAGCATCTACGGGTCGATCGTCAACGGGATCGTGGAGCGCGAGAACCTGCCGGGCAACGAGGTCGCCCTCTTCCTCGCCTCACTCGTCGTCAATCTCGTGATCGCGGGTGTGGTGTTCGTGCTGTTCGGGGGGCTGAAGCTGAAGGGCGGGGCCGAGGTGGCTCAGGCCAAGATCAAGGCCAAGTCCAAGGCCAAGGCCAAGGCCGAGGTCGGGGCCGACGCATCAGCCACCGGCCAACACGGCCAGGAAGCCGCCCAGCAAGCCTCCCAAGAGGCCTCCCAAGAGCCCGCCCCAGAAGACGACACCCGGCTGAACCCCGCCCGTATCGCCACCCTCGCCGCCCTCGTCGCCCTGGTCGTCGCCGTGCTGGCCTTCGACCTGGACGCCGGGCTCACCTCCATCACCCTCGCCGTGCTCCTCAGCGCCTGCTGGCCGGAAGACAGCCGCAGCGCCGTCTCCCAGATCGCCTGGCCGACGGTCCTGCTGATCTGCGGTGTACTGACGTACGTCGGCGTCCTGGACGAGATGGGCACGATCGACTGGGCCGGCGAGGGCGTCAGCGGCATCGGCATCCCGCTGCTCTCCTCCGTCCTCCTCTGCTACATCGGCGCGGTCGTCTCCGCCTTCGCCTCCTCCGTCGGCATCATGGGGGCGCTGATTCCGCTGGCGGTACCGTTCCTGGCACAGGGCGAGATCGGGGCGGTCGGGATGGTCGCGGCTCTCGCGGTGTCGGCGACGGTGGTGGATGTGAGCCCGTTCTCGACCAACGGCGCGCTGGTGCTCGCGGCGGCTCCCGGCGTCGACCGGGAGCGTTTCTTCCGCCAGTTGATGGTGTACGGGGGAATCGTGGTCGCCGTGGTGCCGGCCGTGGTGTGGCTCGCACTGGTGGTGCCCGGCTGGGGGTGACAGCGCCGCCCTGGTTGCATACCGACCAACGACCGAGATGAACGGCTAAGGAGTACGACACGTGTCCCCTCTCTTCCCGGCCCTGACGGAGGCCTCGGCGGACCCGGACGGTCCCGGTGCGCACCGGCCCGCCCTGCGCTTCGGCGACCGCTCCCTGACGTACCGCGATCTCGCCGCCGCGGCCGCGCCCCTGGCCGAGCGCGTCGCGGGAGCGGGCCGGATCGCCGTCTGGGCCACGCCCACTCTGGAGACCGCCGTCGCCGTGGTCGCCGCGCTCCTGGCCGGCGTCCCCGCCGTGCCGCTCAACCCGAAGTCGGGTGAGAGCGAGCTGGGGCACATCGTGTCCGACAGCACGCCGTCACTCGTCCTCGCGGCGCCGGGCGACCGGCTCCCGGCCGCCCTGGGTGAGCTGGAACGCGTGGATGTCGACATCGACGTACACGACGTCGACGTACGTGCCGCAGGGGCGCCCCACCCGACCACGGACCACGCGACCACGGACCACGCCCCCGAAACCCCCGCCCTGATCGTCTACACCTCCGGCACCACCGGCCCTCCCAAGGGCGCCGTCATCCCCCGCCGGGCTGTCGCCACCACCCTGGACGCGCTCGCGGACGCCTGGCAGTGGACCGGCGACGACGTACTCGTGCACGGCCTTCCCCTCTTCCACGTACACGGCCTGATCCTCGGAATCCTCGGCCCGCTGCGCCGCGGCGGATCCGTCCGGCACCTCGGCCGGTTCGAAACGGCGGGCGTGGCAAGGGAGTTGAGCGAGGGCGCCACGATGCTGTTCGGGGTGCCGACGATGTACCACCGGATCGCGGAGGCGCTGCCCGACGACCCGGCCCTCGCGAAGGCCCTGGCCAGGGCGCGGCTGCTGGTGTCGGGGTCGGCGGCCCTCCCCGTGCACGACCACGAGCGGATCGCGGCGGCGACGGGACGGCGGGTCATCGAGCGGTACGGGATGACGGAGACCCTCATGAACACGAGCGTGCGCGCGGACGGGGAGCCGCGCGCGGGCACGGTCGGGGTTCCGCTGCCGGGCGTCGAACTGCGCCTGACGGAGGAGGACGGGGTGACGGCCGTCGATGCGTTCGACGGCGAGAGCGTCGGTGAGATCCAGGTCCGCGGGCCCAACCTCTTCACCGAGTATCTGAACCGTCCGGACGCGACCGCGGAGGCGTTCACCGCGGACGGCTGGTTCCGCACGGGTGACATGGCGGTGCGCGACCCCGACGGCTACGTGCGCATCGTCGGCCGCAAGGCCACCGACCTCATCAAGAGCGGTGGTTACAAGATCGGCGCGGGTGAGATCGAGAACGCGCTCCTGGAGCACCCGGGTGTGCGCGAGGCCGCGGTCACCGGTGAGCCCGACGCCGACCTCGGTGAGCGGATCGTGGCGTGGATCGTGCCGGCCGCTCCTCAATCGCCGCCGTCGGCCGAGGAGTTGGCCGACCATGTGGCCCGCCGCCTCGCGCCCCACAAGCGGCCGCGCGCCGTCCGTTACCTCGACTCCCTGCCCCGCAACGACATGGGCAAGATCATGAAGCGCGCGCTGCCCCATGACTGACGCACCCGACGTGCCTGAGGTACCACGGTTCACGGCCCGCGAGGCGATCGGTCTCGTCGCCGCCGATTTCACCGAACTCCCCACCCCGACAGGCGCGTACGCACCCGACGGACCCTTGGGCTGGCAGGGTTACGACGCCTCGCGCGCCCGCGCCGTGGCCCGCACCGGCGAGGAGGAGTCCGTCGTCTGCGGCACGGCGACGCTGGGTGCGGCAACGGTGGGTGCGGCGCCGGTGGGCACGGAGGCAGTGGGCACGGAGACAGTGGGCGCGACTCGCGCCGTGCTGATCTCCTTCGAGTTCGGCTTCCTGGGCGGCTCGCTCGGCGAGCGCACCGGGGACCGGCTGGAGGCGGCGTACACGTACGCGCGTGAGCAACGCCTTCCGGTCGTCTCCCTGGTCGCCACGGGCGGCAGCCGGATGCAGGAGGGCATGCGCGCGCTGGTCCAACTCCAGCGCGTGGCCCGGCAGTCGGTGCTCACCCGGGAGGCGGGACTGCCGCAGATCGCGGTCCTGCGGGACCCGACGACGGGCGGCGGCTGGGCCACCCTGGGCGCGGGCGCCGATGTGATCCTGGCGCTGCCGGGCGCCCAGGTGGGCTTCGCGGGCTCCCGGGTCCGCCCGCCGGACGCGGACCCGGCGGCGTACACGGCGGAGGCGCAGCTGGCGGCGGGGGCGATCGACGCGGTGGTCCCGCCGGAGGAGCTGCCGGGGACCCTGGCGCTCTGGCTGCACCTGCTGAGCCGCCCGTCGACGACGCCCGCCACTCCCCCACCCGCGCTGGGCCGGGCCGGCCTTCCCGCCACCGGCCGGGACGCGGTCGACAACGCCCGCGCCCCTCGACGGCCTCGCGCCCGGGCCTATCTGGACGCGTACTTCACGCACCGCGCGTCGATCAGCGGCGACCGCAGCGGAGGCACGGACCCCGGAATGCTCTGCGGCTTCGGCGAACACGACGGCCGTACGATCGCGTACGCGGCCCAGACCGGCACCGCCACCCGCCCCGCCGGGTACCGCACCGCCGCCCGGCTGATCCGGCTGGCGGACCAACTCCACATTCCCGTACTGACGTTGGTGGACACTCCGGGAGCCGCCAACGACGCGGAGGCGGAGCGGCAGGGCGCGGGCGCGGCCATAGCGGAGCTGTTCGGCGCCGTGGCCGCCGCCCGTACGCCGGTCACCACCCTGCTGATCGGCGAGGGCGGCTCGGGCGGCGCCCTCGCTCTCGCGGCCCCCGGCAACACCTGGGCCACCCCCGACAGCTACTTCTCCGTCATCGCCCCGGAACTCGCGGCCGCGATCCTCAAACGGCCGGCGAGCCAGGTGACCGCGACGGCCGACCAACTCCGCCTCCGGCCACAGGACTTGGTGGACCTGGGGCTGGTCAGAGGCTTGGTGAGTCCTGTGTGACGAGCCGTGCCGGCAGGTCCGCGGGCAGAGCCGTCCGTCCGTCCACCCGGCACATCCACCCGTCCAGCGGCACCCCACCCAGACCATCCCAACAGGCGAATGCCTCGCTTCCCCCGCAGGATGCGAAGGAGGGCCGCCGTCCGGCGGGCCCTCCCACCGGTCCGCGCTCTCGGGAGGATCTGCGATGACCGCCAGTCTGGAGCAGTTGCGCCGCTGTCATTTCGGCGTCGATCTGGGGGCCGCACGGACCCGCGTGTACATCAGAGGGGCAGGTCTGGTCGTCGACCAGCCGAGTGTGGCCGCCGTGAACACGAGGACCGGGGCGCTGATCGCCGTCGGGGAGTTCGCCGAGAAGATGACGGGGCGTACGCCCGGGTACATCCGCGTGGTCAGACCCGTGTCCGGCGGCACCGTCGTGGACATCGAGATGGCGCAGCGGATGCTGCGGCAGCTGCTCGGCGAGAGGCTCCGCCGCGCCCTGCGCCGCAAGCCGCGGCTGCGCGCCGCCGCCTGCACTCCCCATGAAGCGGATCCGCTGGCCCAGCGCGCGGCGATCGAGACGCTGGTCGGGCTCGGGGCGCGGAGGGTCGAACTCGTCGACACGCTCATCGCGGCAGGCGTCGGCTGTGGACTGCCGGTCGAGCAGCCCGAGGCGACCATGATCCTGGTGTGCGGGGCGGCGACCACACAGGTCGCGGTGCTGTCGCTCGGGTCGATCGTGACCGCCGCGCGCATCGCGGTCGGGGGTGAGGCCGTCGACCGCGCGATGATCCAGCATCTGCGCCTCCACCATGAGTTGATGCTGCCGAGTCAGGCCGTACGCCCCTTGCAGCTCGCGCTGTCCGGGAACGGGCCCACCGCGAACGGGCCGACCACCGAGGTCCACGGGCGGGACGTGGCCACCGGGCTCGCCCGGTCCGTGAAGGTCGACACGGCCGCCGTACGCGATGCCATCCAGACCCCGCTCACGGCGGTGATCGACGGTATCGGCAAGGTGTTGCGCGACTGCCCGCCGGACCTGGTGGCCGACCTCGCGGACCGCGGGATCATGATGGTCGGCGGCAGCGCCCTGCTGCCGGGCCTCGACCAGATGCTGCGGCAGGCGACGGGCATGCCGGTGCGCATCGCCGAACGGCCCGACGTGTGCGCGGTCCTCGGTCTGGGCGCGATGCTGGAGGGCAAGATCGAACCGATGGTCCTGGACCCACTGGCCGCCTGAGAACGGGGCGCCGGGGGTGTCGGGGAGGCGCCTTCAGCCGGTCTTCCCGCCCCACCGCAGGTCGGCCTGCTCCCACGCGACGGCCCACTGCCGCATGCGCACCCGGTCGATACGTGCGCGGACGCCCCAGGCGGTCAGCGTGACGACGCCGCACCCGCCCATCGCGGCGAGCAGGCCGGCCGAGGTCGCCTGCAGTACCGCTTCCGCCTGACTGACGGGCTCCGACATCAGGGTGCCGTGCCGGTCGGTCCAGACCGTGGTCCGGCTGCCCGCCCGCGTTTCGGGATCGACCTTGGCCCGGCCGGTGTGAGCCGAGCCGTCCGGGGCCTTCCAGCGCACCTTGGCCCACACGCGCTCATCGCCCACCACAGAGGACGGCACCGCGCCTGGCGCGTTCTCGGCGAGTACCGCCGGCACAGGGCGGCGCTCCTCGCGCTGCCGGTCCAGGCTCTGGGTCAGGGCGTTCGCCGCCACCAGCCCCGCGAGCAGGCCGCCAACCACCGCGAAGATCCATGCGGCGAGTACGACCCAGGCCTCGACGACGTCCACACGCCGCCGGAGCGGGTTACGCCGCCACCTCCACAGCCTCACCTTGGTACGTCGTGCCATCGCCATCGGCCAGCACCCCCTTGTGAGCACCGACGGCAACACCTGTCTTCCAGTGTGCTCCCACCAGCGTCGCAGAACTTGGGCGCTGTGGCATGCGGTGGCCGATGGGGACGGGATGGCCGATGGGATCGGGGTGGCCGATGAGGTCGGGGTGAGGTCTGCGTGCCGACGGACTCAGATCGTCGGAGTCAGCCGGTCGTGGAAGGAGAAGGCGGCCTCCAGGCCGGTGATCCGGAACACCCGCATGACCGGGTCGGCTCCGCGTACGAGCCACATCTTGCCGCCGCGCCCGGCCATACGGTTCTGGACTCTGTCCAGCAGCCGTAATCCCCCGCAGTCCAGAAACGTCACGGCTCCCAGGTCGACGACGACCTCGGTCACGGTCCGGGCGATCAGCTCGTCCACCCGTGGGGCCAGTACCTGAGCCGCCTGGATGTCGATCTCTCCGCGCAGCTCGATCACGGTTGCCGCACCCACGACCCGCTCGTCCAGGCCGAAGGCATACGCATCAGCGCCCATGACGACCCCCTGCGCTCCTTCGCTCCTCGTACGCCGACATCATGCACCGCAGAGCACGCAGCGGTGCCCCAGCTTGACCAAGGCTGTACGGACTTCACCGATCCATTGCCGGCGAGGCACGCCGACTATGCCTTGATGTTGGTGCTGCGCAGCGTTTCGGTCACCTCGTGGTCGGAGAGCTGCGCGAAGTCCTCGTACCACTCCCCGACCGCGTAGAAGTGTTCTGGCCGGTGCACACAGACCACGTCGTCGGCCTCGTGCTCCCGTACGGCGCCGAGGCCCGAGCAGACCGGTACGGCCAGGATCAGGCGGGCGGGCTCGCGGCGGCGGACATGGAGCAGGGCGGCCCGGGCGGTGACGCCGGTGGCGAGCCCGTCGTCGACCAGGATCACCGTCCGGTCCCGTACGCGAGGAGCGGGGCGCCCCTCGCGGTAGAGGGCATCGAGGCGGTGGAGCTCGGCGCGCTGCCGGGCGACGGTCTCGGTGAACTGGTACTCGGTCATGTCCAGGAGCGCCAGGGTTTCCTGGTCGAACACGGGCGGGTCCTCGCCGACGATCGCGCCGACCCCGGCCTCCGGCTGACCCGGTGCGCCGATCTTGCGGACCACCAGAACATCCAGGGGCGCGTGCAGGGCGTGGGCGACCTCCGCCCCGACGGGGACGCCCCCGCGGGGCAGGGCCAGCACGAGGGGGTCGACGAAGCCGCCGCCCTCCGCCCGTTTCAGGAGCGCGGCAGCGAGTTCCTGCCCCGCCTGCCGACGGTTCTGGAAGCGCATCAGGTCTCCTCGTGGGAGTGGAGCGGGGTCAGGGCCTGGGTGCGGTCGAGGAAGCAGAAGGCGTCGTAGCGTTCGCCCAGGACGGTGGGCACGTAGTTGCCCCACTGCCGCTGCTCGTCCTGCGGCCGGTAGACGACGCCGATCGCCCGGTGGGCGCGCTCCTCGGCGATCCAGCCGTGCTCGTCGTGCAGGGGCCTGCCGTGGACGGTCCCGGGCGGGAAGACGAACAGGGACCGCTCCCCCGGCACCGCCTGGTGCATGACCTGCTCGACACTGCCGTCCCGGGCGGGCGGCATGCCGAGCACGGCCGGACGGGCGCCCCACCGGTCGGCGGCGAGCACCGTGCCCTCGTACGATCCGAGGCCGACCAGCACCACGCCCTCCGCCAAGTGCCGTTCGCGGGCCAGCTGGCCGACGTTGACCAGCCCGGCGTCGAACATGTCGGTGGCGCGGGCGTCGCCGATGTGCGTGTTGTGCTCCCAGACCACCGCCTTGGCGTCCGGACCGTGGTGTTCCATGAGCCGGTCGAGGGTGTCGGCCATGTGACGGTCGCGGAGGTTCCACGACTCGGCGCCGCCGTGCAGCATGGCCCGGTAGTAGCGGTCGACTCCGGCCAGCACCTCGGCGTTCTGCAGGGCGGCGATCTCCGCGAGGTCGCCGGTCAGGGTCGCGGACTGCCCGGCGACGGCGCGGGCGCGGAGCCCGGTGAGCAGGGCGACCACCTCCGGCTCGCAGCCGTCCGGCACCAGTTCGGTGGCGCGGGCGTAGGTCTGGGGGTCTTCGGCGTACGGCTCGAAGCGGCGGTACGCCTCCAGCGCCCGGTCGACCAGGTCCGGGTCGTGGGCACGGAGGTGGTCGAGGACGGCGTGCAGCGACTCCCACAGGCTGTACACGTCCAGGCCGAAGAAGCCGACCCGCCGCCCGGCCGGCAGCCGGGCGTTGTGCTCGCGCAGCCATCGGGTGAAGGCCAGGACCTCCGTGTTCGCCCACAGCCACGCCGGCCATCTGCGGAAGCTCTCCAGCACCTCTTGAGGGTCCTCGGGAGCCCCCTGTGCTCCGGTGACCGAACAGTGCAGCGCCAGGCAGTCCGGCCAGTCGCCCTCCACGGCCACGAAGGAGAAGCCCTTCTCCTCGATCAGCCTCCGGGTCAGCAGGGCCCGCACCTCGTAGTACTCGGCGGTGCCGTGCGTGGCTTCGCCCAGCAGTACGTAGCGGGCGTCGCCGATCCGTTCCAGCAGCTCGTCCAGCGAGCCCGGTCCGGACAGCGGCAGCGCGTCCCGCCGGATGCGCCGCACCTCGTCCGCACCGGCTGCGACAGCGGTCATCGAGGTCACGTCCCGTCCCACCCCTCCAACGCGTTCACTCGCCCCGGCTTGGGCCTTTCCTGATCGGTCACCCCGAGTACCCGACCGGCCGGGTCCTCACGCGTCCGCGCATGGAGGAACCGGTGCCGGGTACTCGCGGGTCTGCCGAGTACCGGCCCTCCAGGTACGCGCCGGTGCTCATCCCGGAAAGCACACGGAGGTAGCCATGGCTCAGCATGTCCGGGAGGTCATGACGACAGAACCGGTGACGGTGGACGAGGAAACTCCGCTCCCCGAGGTCGCCCGGCTCATGAAGGAGAAGAACATCGGCGATGTCATCGTCGCCGAGGAGGACCGCGTACGCGGCCTGGTGACCGATCGTGACCTGGTCGTCCGGGTCCTGGCCGAGGAGCGCGACCCCGCCCGCACCACGGTCCGCGAGATCGCCAGCACCGATCTCGTCACCATCGACCCGGAGGCGGAGGTCGACGAGGCGGTCCGGCTGATGCGTGAGAACGCGCTGCGGCGGCTGCCGGTCGTCGAGGAGGGGCACCTGGTCGGCGCCCTCAGCATCGGCGACCTGGCCGTCGAACGCGACCCGCGCTCCGCGCTCGCCGACATCAGCGCGGCGGAGCCGAACCGATAGGGCAAGCCGCACCTCCCGCGCGTGAGCAGGCCGGCTCGTTCCGCGCGTGGGCGGGGCGGCCCATGTCTTCGTCCCGCCGACGACACATGCGTACGGGACGAACGGGCACCCGGTGGGCATGGTCGGAGAGACGGACGACGAGAGGCAGGCGCGCGGGCAGGGCGAGAGTGGCCATCGGCTCGTGCCGCACACGGCCGACGTGCGCATCGAGGCGTGGGGTACGACCAGGGAATGCTGCCTGGTGGAGGCCGTACTCGCGATGGTGGAGAGCTTCGCGGACGTCTCGGCGACACGGCCGACCGCGATGCAACGCGCCCAGTTCGCCGAGGTCAGCGACGACGACCTGCTGGCCGCGCTGCTGGATGAGGTCGTCTACCGCCTCGAAGTCCACGGCCAGGTCCCCCTGGACGTGGAAGTGGAGGAGGTGGTGGCGGAAGAGCCCGACGGCTCCCTCGACGTACGGCTGGCGGTCGCCGACCTGTCGGACGTGGAGATCACCGGCGCCGTACCGAAGGCCGTCTCGTGGAACGAGCTGCACATCGGGCCCGGCCCCTACGGCTGGTCGTGTGCGGTGACGATCGACGTATGAGAACGAGACGCCTCACCTCCGTACGAGGACGAGGGGTCTCACTCGTGTACGAGGCCGAGGTGTCTCATCCCTTCACCACACCCAGCGGAACCAGCCGTGCGACCGTACGGCACAGCCCCGCGCCCTCGCTCGCCGCCACCACCTCGCTCACGTCCTTGTAGGCCTCCGGTGTCTCCTCCGCCAGCCCGCGCAACGACCGAGGGCGCACCGCGATACCGCCCCGCTCCAGCCGGGCCCGAAGTTCCGCCCCGGCGACCGCCCGCGCGGCCTGATGGCGGCTCATCACGCGCCCCGCGCCGTGGCAGGTGGAGTGGAAGGCGTCGCCGCCCGGCACTCCGGCGAGTACGTACGAGGCCGTGCCCATGGTGCCAGGGATCAGTACGGGCTGGCCGAACTCCCGCAGTTCCTCGGGCAGTTCGGGATGACCGGGCGGGAAGGCCCGGGTGGCGCCCTTGCGGTGCACGCACAGCCTGCGGCGCGTTCCGTCCACCGTATGGGTCTCGATCTTGGCGAGGTTGTGGGACACGTCGTACACGAGCGACAGCCGGGCACCCGTGGCGCGGCGGAAGATCCGCCGGGTCGCGTCGGACAGCAACTGCCGGTTCGCGCGGCCGTAGTTGGCGGCTGCGGCCATCGCGCCGAGATAGGCCTGTCCTTCGGGCGAGTCGACCGGGGCGCAGGCCAGTTGCCGGTCCGGGACGGTGATGCCGTAGCGGTTCATGGCGCGGTCCATCGCCCGTACGTGATCGGTGCATATCTGGTGCCCGAGCCCGCGCGAGCCGCAGTGGATCATCACGCACACCTGGCCTGGGGCGAGGCCGAAGCCGGCGGCGACCCGCTCGTCGTACACCTCGGTGACCTGCTGGATCTCCAGGAAGTGGTTGGCGGAGCCGAGGCTGCCGACCTGGCCGAGGCCGCGCTCCCGCGCCCGCCCGCTCACCTGTTTCCCATCGGCTTCGGCGACCGCGCCGCCGTCCTCGCAGCGGGTCAGGTCGCGTTCCTCACCGTGGCCGCGGGTCACGGCGTACCGGGAGCCGCCCTCCAGGATCTCCTCCAGCTGGCCGGGGCCGCTCAGCCGCCACACCCCGCCGGGGCCCGCGCCGCGCGGGATCGCCCGGTCCAGAGCGTCCATGATCTCGGGCAGCGCGGGCTCCAGCGCCTGCCGGTCGCTGTCGGCGGCCAGCAGCCGCACCCCGCACGAGATGTCGAAGCCGACCCCGCCGGGCGAGACCACTCCGCCGTCGTCCACGTCGGTCGCCGCCACGCCTCCGATGGGGAAGCCGTAGCCCCAGTGGATGTCCGGCATGGCGTACGAGGCGCCGACGATGCCCGGCAGCGTGGCCACGTTGACGACCTGCTCCAGCGACTTCTCGGCGTCCCTCAGCAGGCTCCGGGACGCGAACACGACTCCCGGCACGCGCATGGGCCCGTGCGGTTCGATCCGGAAGCGGTAGGGACGCTCCTCAACGAGTTCCATGGGCGGCCTCCCGGGGTGTGTATGGGGGCGCGTCGGCCGGCCGCTGTCAGCCGTCGTCGTCCTCGGGGACGGCCCGCCAGCCCGTCCACCGCCGCACGGTGACCACGATCACCGGCCCGTGCGGCGGCTGCCTTCGGTAGGGGACGTACTTCTGCCGGAGCAGCGCGACCGCGGCGGCGTGCTCGTCCCGGACCGACACCTCTGGCGCGTCGGGCGACACGATCCGTGCGTCGCCGTCCGCCCGCACCCACCACAGCCGGTCCCAGTCCTCGTCGTACGCGTCCACCAGCAGGCATACGGCCGGGTGGGCCACGATGTTCCGCAGCCGCTTCAGCCGGACCGCTTTCTTCGGCTTGTGATCGACCGCTGTCACGATCATGTCGTCGGCCTGCGCGAACACCAGCGGGACGAGGTGGGGCCGGCCCTCGGCATCCACCGTCGCCAGCCGGGCCACCCGGGCGGTCCCGAACAACCGCCGCGCGTCGTGCGCCTCCACCTCCGGCACGATCACCTCCACCCTTTCAGTGATGAGTATCCGAAACCAGAGGCGCTACGCGTTGTCCGTATCAAAACGATTTGCCAGGATTGGGAATCTCATGATCGGTCACGACCAAGGAGGCTCTGGTGGCCACTCGACTGAACCCGTACATCAGCTTCGCCGGCAACGCGCGTCAGGCCTTGGAGTTCTACAAAGGCGTCTTCGGCGGCGAGCTGGCGCTCCACACCTACGCCGACATCGGCGGCGGACACGCCCCGGAAGACGCCGACAAAATCATGCACGGCATGCTCGAAACCCCCGGCGGACTCACGCTCATGGGCGCCGACACCCCGCCGGGGATGGAGCATCGCCCCGGCAACAACATCGCGGTGTCCCTGAGCGGGCAGGACGCCGACGAGCTGCGCGGCTACTGGGCGAAGCTGTCGGACGGCGGCACCGTGTCGGTCGCCCTGGCGAAGCAGATGTGGGGCGACGAGTTCGGCATGTGCGCGGACCGGTTCGGCATCGACTGGATGGTCAACATCAGCACGCCCCAGACTTGACGGAGCCCGGAGCCCGGAGCCCGGAGCCCGACGCCCGGAACCCGGAGCCCCGAGCACGCAGCCCGAAGTCGCGCCGCTCAGCCACGTCAGCGCTGTCAGCAATGTCGGCTGCGCCAGCTGTAGCGGCGCTCCGGGCGGCCCGCGTGGCCGTACCGCAGCGACACCTCCGCCTGACCGATGTCGCTGAAGTGCTCGAGGTAGCGGCGGGCGCTGACGCGGGAGACACCGAGCCGGGCCGCGCACTCTGCCGCGGAGAGGCTGCCCTCGGCAACGCGCAGCTCACGTTCGATCAGTTCGGCGGTCTCCACGCTCATGCCCTTCGGCAGGGTGGGCGTAGCCGCCGGTGCCGCCACCCGGGCCATCGCCCGGTCCACGTCGGCCTGGCCGCTGACCACCGCCGTGTACAGATCGCTCCGCCGGGCGGCGTACTGCTCCAGCCGGGCCCTCAGGTCCTCGGCGTCGAACGGCTTGAGCAGATAGTCGACCACGCCCTGCCGGACGGCGCCCCGGACCGCTTCGGACTCGCGCGCGGCGCTGATCACCAGCACATCGCAGTCGTGCCCCGCGCTCCGCAGGCGCGGAATGACGTCCAGCCCGAACATGTCGGGCAGATACAGATCGAGCAGCACGAGATCGGGATGCAGCTCGGCGACGGCGGTGAGCGCCTGCTCCCCGCAGTTCGCCGCACCGACCACTCGGAAACCCTCGACATCGTTCACGAATCCGCGGTGGATCCGCGCCACCATGAAGTCGTCCTCGACGATCAGTACATCGATCATCGGACTCCCTCCGTCACTCGGTCGGCCGGACGGCCGACGGACATCCGGGCTGTGAACATGGCGCCCTCCTGCGTGTTGGCCACCGACACCTCACCGCCCCGTCGTTTGCAGACCAGCCGGGTGAGCGCCAGACCGATACCCCGGTCCCCGCCCTGCGCGGCCTTCGTGGTGAACCCGTGCGAGAACACTTCCTGGGCGAGCTCGGGAGCAACCCCCGGGCCCGAGTCCCGTACCACGATCTCCACGCTGGAGGCGTCCTGGCGCACTTCGACCTCCACCCACGCGTCATGGTCGTCGTCTCCGGCCGCCGCGGCGTCGACCGCGTTGTCCACGAGATTGCCGAGCACCGTGGCCACGTCCGCGGAGTCCATCGGCTCCAGCTGGTCCAGAGCCGTACGCTCCGAGATCCGCAGCCGCACCTTGCGTTCCGCGGCGAGCGCGGACTTGGCCATGAGCAGCGCGGCGACCGCCCGGTCGTGGATGCGGCTGGTGAGGGTCAGATCGAGCGAGTCGCGATGCCGGCGCAGGGCCCGGACGTAGCGCACGACCTCGTCGTGCTCGCCGATCTGGATGAGCCCGGAGATGGTGTGCAGCTGGTTGGAGAACTCGTGGGCCTGCGCGCGGAGCAGCTCGGTGCTGCTCCGGAACGAGCCCAGTTCACGCTCGAGCTGAGCCAGTTCGGTGCGGTCCCGCAGGGTCGTCACCGAGCCGAGCCGGCGACCGTCCTTGGTGACGTCCATCCGGTTCATCACCAGCACCCGGCCGCGGCGCACGACCACCTCGTCACGCCGCTCGGCACCGTGCTCCCCGTCGAGCTTCGCGTCGTCCTTGGCCTCCTGCTTGGCCTCCTGCCTGGCGTCCTGTTCCGGGGCGCGCTCCGCGTCATGATCCGGGCTGCCTTCCGGGGCAAGCTCCGCCGCCTTGTGCTCGCCGCCACCGGTCCCGGCCAGTACGTCGTACAGCCTGCCCTCGATCCCCAGGTCGGCCAGGCTCATCCCGACGCAGTTCTCGGGCAGGTCGAGCAGCCGGCGGCCGACCGCGTTCACCAGAGTGAGCCGCAGGTACGGGTCGAGGGCCACCACTCCCTCGGCTATGCCGAACAGCATCGCCTCGCGATGTTCCGCGAGGCCGGCGATCTCGCGGGGTTCCAGACCCAGGGTCTGGCGCTTGATCCGCCGGGCCAGCAGCCATGATCCGGCGACTCCGAGCACACTGGCGATGCCGAGGTACGCGAGCAGATAGGACGAAGCGCCCATCAGCCGCTGCCACGCCGTCGGCGAGGCCCGCCCGATCATGACGGTGCCGAGATGGTCGCCGGCGTTGTCGAGTTGGTCGCCGGCGGTGCGCTGCTCGGCGCCGATCACCGGGGCCTTCGCCACCAGCTCGGTGATCCCGTCCACCGGCAGTTCGCCGGACCAGCCGCGGGACTCGGCGACAGCCGTGCCGCCGACCGGCAGGCGCGTCCCGACCAGCGTGGGATTCGTGGCGGCGACGATCTCGCCATCGGCGTCGGCGACCATGACCGAGGTGACGCCGGACCTGGTCAGTGTGGACTGCAGCAGCGGGGCGAGCGTCTCGGCCGGCGCCGGCCTGACGAGCTGGGAGCGGACGAGTGGGTTTCCGGCCATTTCCTCGGCCAGGGCGGTGACCCGGCGTCCCTCCACCCGGTCGAACGTCGCCTTCGACTGGGCCAGCGAGACCGCGGCCACCGCGACCAGCACGATCACGACAATGGCGAGCTGCAATACCAGCAGCTCACCGGCCAGGGTGTGGCGGCGGGACGTCACGACCACTATGAACTCAACCTTCAATGCTCACACAACAGAGACGAGCTGTCCTACGAACCGCACAATCATGGCGCCGGACCCGCCCGAGGGAAAGAGATGAGCCATGAGAACTCGACGAGCCGCACTTGTCGGAGCTCTTGCCGCCGTGTCCATGCTCGCGGTCAGCGCCTGTGGCGCCACCGCCGACAAGGAGGAGTCCGGAAGCGGGAGCGGGAAGCCCGTGACCGGTCTCCGGCTGATGGTCCCCAACACTCCGGGCAGCGGATACGACCTCACCGCCCGCACCGTCACCCAGGTCATGCAGGACACCAAGATCGCCTCCGGCGTCCAGGTGTTCAACCTGCCCGGCGCCAGCGGCACCGTGGGCCTGCAGCGCCTGGTGAACGAGAAGGGCAACGGCAAGATGGCCATGCAGATGGGCCTGGGCGTCGTCGGTGCCTCGTACACCTCGAAGTCCAAGGCGACGCTGACCGACACCACCCCGATCGCCAAGCTGATCGAGGAGGCCGGAGCGATCGTCGTGCCGAAGGACTCCCCGTACAAGACGATCGACGACCTCGTGACCGCGTGGAAGAAGGACCCCAAGAAGCTGGCGGTCGGCGGTGGCTCCACGGCGGGCGGTCCGGACCATCTGCTCCCGATGCAGCTCGCGAAGGCCGTCGGCATCGAGCCGAAGAAGGTCAACTACGTCTCGTACGACGGCGGCGGCGAGCTGCTGCCCGCCATCCTGGGCAACAAGATCGCCTTCGGCGCCAGCGGTTTCGGTGAGTTCCTCGACCAGATCGAGGCGGGACAGGTGCGGGTGCTGGCGGTGACCAGTGAGAAGCCGATCGACGCGCTGAAGGACGCCCCGACGCTCAAGGACTCCGGCATCGACCTGGTCTTCACCAACTGGCGCGGAATCGTCGCCCCTCCCGGGATCACCGAGGACCAGACGAAGGTCTGGATCGACTCCATGACCAAGATGCACGACTCCAAGGAGTGGAAGGCCGAGCTGGAGAAGAACGGCTGGACCGACTCCTTCGTCACCGGTGACGAGTTCGGCACCTACCTGAAGGAACAGGACAAGTCCGTCGCCGACCTCCTGTCCGAGCTCGGGCTGGCATGAGCTCCGAGGTGAACGACCGGATCGCGGAGGACACGCGTCCGTCCGGGGAGGGCGGGGACCGCGCGCAGTACGGAGTGTGCGCGTTCCTCGCCCTGCTGGGCACCGCCGTGATCGTGGATGCCTTCGGCATCCCGCACATCACGAGCGGCACCGACCCGGTCGGGCCGCGCGCGGTGCCGGTGCTGCTGGGTGTGCTGCTCGTGGTGGTGGCGGTGCTGTACGCGGTCGATGTGGCCCGGGGCGGCCGCGGTGAGCCGGAGGCCGGCGAGGACGTCGACCTGACCCAGGGCAGTGACTGGCGCACGGTGCTGATGCTGATCGGCGCGTTCGTGGTGAACGCCGTGCTGATCGAGCGACTCGGCTGGGTGATCAGCGGCACCCTGCTCTTCTGGGGAACGGCCTTCGCCCTCGGCAACCGGCACTACGTCCGCAATCTGCTGATCGCGGTGACGCTGTCCCTGGTCACCTTCTACGCGTTCGCGATCGGCCTCGGCGTGAACCTTCCGGCCGGTGTGCTGCAAGGGATCCTGTGATGGACAACCTGAACAATCTCCTCCAGGGCTTCGCGGACGTCGTCGCCCCGATGAACCTGCTGCTGGCGCTGATCGGCGTCGTCATCGGCACCGCGGTGGGCGTGCTGCCGGGCATCGGCCCGGCGATGACGGTCGCGCTGCTCCTGCCGGTCACCTACGGCATGGAGCCGGTGCAGGCGTTCATCATGTTCGCGGGCATCTTCTACGGCGGCATGTACGGCGGGTCGACCACCTCGATCCTGCTGAACACCCCGGGTGAGTCGTCCTCGGTCGTCACGGCCATCGAGGGCAACAAGATGGCCAAGGCCGGCCGGGCCGCGCAGGCGCTCGCGACCGCCGCCATCGGTTCCTTCGTGGCGGGCACGATCGGCACCCTGCTCCTCGTCCTGGTCACGCCGTTCGTGGTGGACTTCGCGGTGAGCCTGGGTGCGCCGGACTACTTCGCGCTCATGCTGCTCTCCTTCATCGCGGTCACCTCGGTGCTGGGCTCGTCGCGCATCCGCGGCTTCGTCTCGTTGCTGCTCGGCCTGACGATCGGTCTGGTCGGCATCGACTCGGTGTCCGGACAGCAGCGGCTCAGCCTGGGCATACCGCAACTGGCCGACGGCATCGACGTGGTCGTGGTCGCGGTCGGCATCTTCGCCGTCGGCGAGGCGCTGTGGGTGGCCGCGCATCTGCGGCGCAGGCCCGCGGAGGTGATCCCGGTCGGCCGTCCCTGGATGGGCCGCAAGGACTGGAAGCGGTCGTGGAAGCCATGGCTGCGGGGCACCGCGTTGGGCTTCCCGTTCGGCGCGCTCCCCGCCGGTGGTGCGGAGATACCGACGTTCCTGTCGTACGCGGCGGAGAAGCGTCTGACCAAGCACCCCGAGGAGTTCGGCAAGGGAGCGATCGAGGGTGTGGCCGGGCCGGAGGCGGCGAACAACGCGTCCGCGGCCGGCACGCTGGTGCCGATGCTCGCGATCGGGCTGCCGACGAACGCGACGGCCGCGGTCATGCTGGCGGCCTTCCAGTCGTACGGCATCCAGCCGGGTCCCCTGTTGTTCGATCGCGAGGCGAGCCTCGTATGGGTGCTGATAGCCAGTCTGTTCGTCGGCAATCTGCTGCTCCTGCTGCTCAACCTCCCGCTGGCGCCGGCCTGGGCCAAGCTGCTGCAGATTCCGCGCCCCTACCTCTACGCGGGGATCCTGTTCTTCGCGTCGATGGGTGCGTACGCCGTCAACGCCCAGCCGCTGGACCTGTTCCTGCTGCTGACGCTGGGACTCCTCGGCTTCGCCATGCGCCGGTTCGGACTGCCCGTACTGCCGTTGATCGTCGGCGTCATCCTCGGCCCGCGGGCGGAGTTGCAGGGGCGACGCTCCCTGCAACTGTCGGGCGGCGAGCTGTCGGGGCTGGTGGGCGGACCGGTGTCCTACATCGTCTACACCGTGGTCGTGCTGGTTCTGGTGTGGCCGCTCGTCCGGCGGTTCGTCGTACGTCCACTGCGTGAGCGAAGTGCCTGAGACGGCCTGAGAGGGCTGAGACGGCCTGAGCCAAGTGCCTGAGAGTGCCTGACAGGGAGAGCAACCATGACCGTACTGGTCGGATACGTACCCTCGCCCGAGGGTGAGGCCGCGCTGCGGGCGGGAATCGACGAGGCCCGGCTGCGCGACGAGAAGCTGCTGGTGGTGAACACCTCCCGGGGCGACGCCTTGTTGGACACCCGGTTCGCGCAGGAGCCCGACCTTGCCCATGTGCGCGAGGACCTGGCGGCGCTGGGCGTCGAGTTCGAGATACGCCAGGTACTCGGCGGGCGCGACGCCGCCGAGGAGATCATCGATCTGGCGGAACTGCCGGACGTGTCCCTCGTGGTGATCGGGCTGCGGCGGCGCAGCGCGGTCGGCAAGCTGATCATGGGTTCGGCGGCTCAGCAGATCCTGATGGGGGTGGACTGCCCGATCCTCGCCGTGAAGACCGCCTCCTGATCCCGGGCACGGGTCGACGGACCGGGCCGTACTCTCCCGGCCACAAGGGCATCGTTGCTTCGCCCCGCCGCACGTAGAGCGGCGGGGCGAAGTGCTGCCGTGGGCGCCGCGACTGCAAACGGTGTTACGCGTGGGAAACCTTGACGACGGCTGTGCCGGGTGCCACGATTCCGGCGGGCCCGATGTTTACGTAAACATCGGGCCAAGGGTGGGCCAGTCCTGGCCGTGAGATCCGGCCGACGCTTTGTTCAAAGCCGTGTTCGCGTCAACACGGCAGTGCGGTTGGTGGAGCAGGCGGGAGCGGAACGATGTGGCAGTTCGACGGCGGCAGCTCGCCGGCCATCCGGGCCGACGCCATCAAGAACCTCGCCTTACGCCGTCCTTGAAGTACGTCAAGGTCGACTCCACACATTTCCCGACGGCCGCTCAGCCACGCGCAGGCTCCGCCACGCGCCGAGTCGCCATCTCCATCCCTTGAAAGGGCACGCTGATGCGTAAAGTCCCCGCCGGCACCCGCTTCACCCCGCGGCTGCGCGCCGCCTTCGTGGCGATGGTGATCGCCGCGACCAGCGGCACAGCCATCGCCGGCAGCCCCGCCTCCGCCGCGAGCGACGACACGACCCAACTCAGCAGAGACACGACCCAGTTCAAGGGCGTGAACTGGGCCGACCCCCGCGACAACTTCGCCGACGACCCCGTCGTGCTGTCCGGTCTGTCGACCTCCGACAGTTACGCCCAGACCTATGCCAAGGCGAGCAGGGTGATCTCGGCGTTCCGCGCGAACCTCGGCGCCAACACCGTCCGGCTGCCGATCAACCCGTACACCGTCAACGGCTCCTACTGGAAGTCCTACCGCGGGGTCATCGACGCCGCGTCGGACAAGGGCTTCAAGGTCATCCTCTCCTACTGGGAGGGCACAGGCGTCCGCAAGGACGGCTTCATCGACGACACCGCCACCTACTGGCCCATGTGGAAGACCGTGGTCGACGCCTACAAGGGCGACAGCCTGGTCTACTTCGAGCCGATGAACGAGCCCCACGGCTACACCGACACCGAGTGGGCCGACATCGCCGCGCAGTGGCTCGCCACCTATCCCTCGGTGCCGCGCAACCGGGTGTTCGTCAGTGGCGCCGGCTACAACGACCACGTCACCTCCGTCTGCGCCGACCCGCGTCTGAAGGGCACCTATCTGTCGCTGCACCACTACGGGTTCTGGAAGGAGTACGCCACCTACGACCAGTGGGTGGCCGACCTCAAGGTGCGCATCGGCGACTGCGCCAACCGGACGGTCGCGGACGAGTTCGGCGCCCCGATGACCACCGGCCTCAACTACAACAAGCCGGCTCCCTCCAACAACTACATCAACTTCATCCAGGCCGTCACCGACACCTTCCGCGAGCTCAAGATGGGCTCCGTCTACTGGCCCGGCCTGCGCACCGACGACACCTACTCGCTGCAGACCCTGACCGGCGACCCCGCCCGGCCCTGGCTGGCCACCACCAACCAGTCCGGCGCCGACCGGCTCGCCTGGGGCTGGGGACGCGGCAAGCCCGTCCAGCCCTGACCTGACCTGACCCACCCGGACAGGGCGCCAGTGATGCACTGGCGCCCTGTTTCCGTTGTCGCCGGCGGCTGAGTGGCGCCTCCTTCACTCAGCCGCCGTACGCCCTGGCGAACACGCTCAGGAGCGCCCACCCGGTCCGCGCCCTCGATCGGCGCCTGGCCACGGGGACGACGCCGCCACCGTCGGACACCACGACGACATCCGGCGCGAGCACTTCCACCAGCCCCTGCAGCTCGCCACCGCGGACCGCGGCCAGGAACCGCTCCACGACGGCCTCCTGCTCGGCCCCGGCTCACCCGCACGCGCGGCCGCGAGCGCGAACGCGCCCAGCGCGGCTTACGCGCGGCCTGCGCGCGGCCTGCGCGGCGGGGCTTCGGGATATTTGCACATGGGTGGGCAATAAACTAGTCTGCACATCGATGGGCAATTAACTCATCCCTTGTTTCTTCTAGGAGCCCTCGATGTCCTTTCTCGCCACCACCCCCGTCGAGAAGATGACCGGTCCGTACTCACGGCGTTGGTGGGCCCTGCTCGTGCTGTGTCTGAGCCTGCTGATCGTGGTCATGGCGAACACGTCCCTGATCGTGGCCGCCCCGGACATGACCACGGACCTGGGCCTGAGCAGCAGTGACCTGCAGTGGGTCATCGACGGCTACACCGTCCCGTACGCCGCGCTGATGCTGGTGCTGGGCTCGATCGGCGACAAGTACAGCCGTCGCGGCGCGCTGGTCACAGGTCTGGTGATCTTCGCGAGCGGTTCGGTGATGGGCAGCATGGTCGATCAGACCGAGCAGGTCATAGCGGCTCGGGCGATCATGGGCGTCGGAGCCGCCGTCGTCATGCCGGCCACCCTGTCCCTGCTGGTCGCGATCTTCCCGAAGCGTGAGCGGGCCCGTGCCATCACGGCCTGGACCGCCACCTCCGGTCTCGCCATCGCCGTCGGTCCACTGGTCGCCGGATGGCTGCTGGAGGACCACGCCTGGGGCTCCACCTTCCTGATCAACGTCCCCATCGCGGTCGTCGCCGTCGTCGGCGCGCTGGCCCTGATCCCGCCGTCGAAGGCGGAGGGCATGGGCCGGATCGACTACGTGGGCGGCCTGCTCTCGATCGTCTCCGTCGGCTCCCTGGTCTACGCGACCATCGAGGGCCCGCACTTCGGCTGGGGTGCCGGCCCGGTCACCGCCGCCGTGGTCGCGGGCGTGGGCCTGCTGGCCTTCGTGGCCTGGGAGCTGCGCCACCCGCACCCCATGCTGAACGTGCGCAAGTTCAGGCTGCGCTCCTTCAGCGGCGCCATGCTCGCGGTGCTGTTCTTCTTCTTCGGTACGTTCGGAGCGATCTACTACTCCACCCAGTTCCTGCAGTTCGTCCTCGGCTACAACGCGCTGGAGACCGGCGTACGCCTGCTGCCGCTGGCCGGGGCCGTCTTCGTCGGCGCCGCGGTGACCGGGCGCCTGACCCCGAAGCTGGGCATGAAGGCGATGGTGTCGGCCGGCATGGTGATCGGCACCGTGGGCGTCTTCCTGCTCGTCCAGGTCGACAAGGGCTCGACGTACGCCGACTTCCTGGCGCCGATGATGCTGCTGGGCCTCGCGATCGGTCTGAGCGTCTCCCCGGCCACGGACACCATCATGGCGTCCTTCCCCGAGTCGGAGCTGGGGGTCGGCGGCGGTGCCAACGACACCGCGCTGGAGCTCGGCGGCTCCCTCGGCATCGCGGTACTCGGCTCGCTGCTCGGTACGGCCTACCGCGACGAGCTGACCGACCTGGTCGGCAACCGGCTGCCTGCCGCGGCCATGGAGACGGCCAAGGACTCGGTGGGCGGCGGCCTCGCGGTCGCCGAGCAGATCGCGAAGACCCCCTCGGCGGGGCCCCAGCAGGCCCAGGCCGTCGTGGACGCCGTCCACGAAGCCTTCGCTCACGGTGTCGCCCGGACCAGCCTCGTCGGCGGGATCATCATGGCCGCCGGCACGCTGATCGTCCTCGCCGTCCTGCCCAACCGCAGGGACGCCGGCAAGCACCGGCCACAGGAAACGGCGGCAGCGGAAGCGGAAGCAGAAGCGGGCCACGACCGGGAGTACGCGTCCAGCTGACGAAGACCCGGTTCTACGAGAGCAAGCCGTAGCCGACCTTCACGCCGAGGTCGATCCGCCCGTCCGGCGTGACCGACGCGAAGTGAGCACGGCGTCCCGGGAACGCCACCGGGACGTCCCTCTTACGAACCGCTCGCGACCTCGGCGACCACGGCACGCGCCCGGTCTTCCGGCACACCGGCCGCGACGAGCGTGACGACGGCGGCCCGGGTCCCGTCGTCCTCCAGGGCGCCGATGTTGACCGACTCCAGCAGGGCGAGCAGCATCCCTTCCAGACCGCCGCTGAGCGCGGCGGGCGGCAGAAGGGTATGGAAGACGCCGTCCCGCTGCCCCCGCTCCAGGATGGCCGTGACCTCGTCACGGGCCGGCGCCAGGATCTCGGCCACACGTTCCGCGCCCAGGTCGTGCCGGGCCAGCGACAGGAGCATCCGGTAGCGGTCACCGACGGGCCACATCGCGACCACGAAGCGCGCGAGCGCCCGCTCGGCGGGCTCCGGCTCCGACTCCGGCTCCGCCTCCGTGGGCTTCGCGCCGGCTGCCATCGTGCTCCGAAGGGTGTCGGAGGCCTCCTCGGCAAGAGCCTCCAGCAACGCCGCACGTCCGGGGAAGTGCCCGAAAAGGGTGCGCCGCACGACACCGGCGGCCCGCGCCAGCTCCTCCAGGGTGATGTCGGGATTCCGCCCGAGCTCCAGGCGGGCCGTGGCCAGGATGCGCGCCCGGTTGGACCGCGAATTGCGACGCAACGGCTCGCGGGCCACGGGCTTGGGCACGGAAACAACCTCGGCGGATCAGTGCGGAGAACAACGGAGCAGACGGACGGCACACCCATTTTGACACGGAGGACCTGGTCCACCGCCCGGTGTCACCCAGGCGCAGGGCGCGCAGCACGCCCAGCGCCACCGCGCGGACCGCCCGATCCGGTGCCGTCAGCGCGGCGACCAGCGCGGCGAACGGACGTCGAGGTCCGCAGTACGAGCTCCGTCGCCAGCTCTATCCGCGGCGACGCGGGCGGCCGGCCCTCGGCCACCTGCGTGAGCTCGTGGGCCGGTCACTGTACGAGGCGCTGCCCGCGCGCTGACCTCGCGTCAGTGTGCGGCGAACTGGACGCCGGTCCGCTGCACGACGTTCGGCCGCAGCGCGATCCCGTCGACTGTCAGTTGTTCTCCGTAGATGTCGGTGATCCTGATCGCGCCGCCACACCCGCTGCCCTGTTCGGAGAGGAAGTAGTTGTACTCGGTACGGGGCAGCCGGGCCCAGCCACTGCCGGTACGCACCTCCAGCCGCGCCACCGGCTTCCGGTGGTCCAGCACCTGGATGCCGCACCACCAGCGGCTGGACCGGTCTTGTAGAGACGGGGACGCCACGGATCAGGTCCTTACGTGGTTCGGGAGAAACACGTGTTTCGTGTGACGCTCCGGTGACAGGAGCTTCCGATCCACAGTCGTCACAGGGTCCGAGAAGGTTGCCGCGAGGCCGAGCCCCTCGTGGGAAGAATGCCGGCGTGACGGAAAAACAACACAGCAGCCGCTTCGACGACATGGCCCTGTACGACCTCCAGCACGTCCGCAACGCCCTGGACCCCCTACTGAGCCGCCCCGGCCCCCTCACACCAGCCGATCTCGAACCGTACGACCAGCTGCACTACCTCGGTCACCAGGCCCTCGACAACGCCGTGACGCGACTGGGCGTCATCCCCGGCGCGGACGTCGTGGACATCGGCGCCGGGCTCGGCGGCCCGGCCCGCTATCTCGCCGAGCGGTACGAGTGCCACCTCACAGCGGTCGAACTGCAGCCGGAGCTCCACGAGTTGAGCGAGGAACTCACCTCGCTGTGCGGGCTGTCGGAGCGCGTCCGGGCCATCCGGGCCGATGTCCTGAGCCTGGGCGGCGCGAGCTGGTCGCAGCGGTACGACCACCTGATCTCGCTCCTGGCGATCCTGCACATTCCGCGACGCGACGAGCTCTTCGGCGTCTGCCGAGAGCTCCTCCGCCCCGGCGGCACCTTCTACTTCGAGGACTTCTACGCCCGTCGCCCCCTCACCGACGAGGAACAAACCGCTCTCGCCGATCTCGTCGCCTGCCCCTACCTCCCGGACGAGGCCCGCTACCGCGAGGACCTCGCACGGGCGGGCTTCACGGACGTGACATGGACGGACGCCACCGACCTGTGGCTGCCCTGGGTACGCGACCGGGCCGAGACCTTCCGGCACGGATATCAGGAGCGGGTACGGCTGCACGGTGAGCCGCTCGCCGGGCGGCTGATGCGGTTCTACGGCGCGGTGAGCGCACTGTTCACGGGTGGTGGCGTCGGGGGTGTGCGGCTCATGGGGCGGCGGGACTGAGAGGCGACGGTGTGCGTCGCGGGTCCGCGGGACGGCATCGCCCGTGCCATGCCGCGCTGGCCGCCGGGCAGCGATGCGGGATACGGAAGACGGGCGGAGGCGGAAGACGGGAGGCGGAATGCGACATGCCGGATTAACCCTGACGACCCGATAGACCGTCCAGACGGTATCTACCTGAAACGTCAAGCAATGGCCATAGGTTGCTCGGTTGCGTACACCAACTGTCCCTCCAGCACCTAGTCTCCCCACCAAGTCCATCCGACGAGGAACAGGCGAGCTGAGGGCCATGGAGCCACTTCGTCCCACGGATCCGGAGCACCTGGGGCCGTATCGCCCTGTCGCGCGGCTCGGCGCCGGGGGGATGGGGGAGGTCTTTCTCGCCAGGGACGACCAGCAGCGGACTGTGGCCGTCAAGGCCATACGGCCCGAGCTCGCCGCGAGCAAGGACTTCCGGATCCGTTTCCGGCGCGAGGTGGACGCCGCGCGGGCGGTGAGCGGCAGATACACCGCGACCGTCGTGGACGCCGACCCGGACGGTTCCGTCCCGTGGCTGGCCACCGCCCACATACTCGGTCCGACCCTGGCCGACGCGGTCGAGGAGTACGGGCCGCTGCCGCCGAAGTCGGTGCTCGCCCTCGGGGCCGGACTCGCCGAGGCGCTGATCGCCGTGCACTCCGCGGGGCTGGTGCACCGCGACCTCAAACCGTCCAATGTGCTGCTCTCCCCCGAGGGCCCGCGGGTCATCGACTTCGGCATCGTCCGCGCCACCGACGGCTACGAACTCACCCTGTCCGGTGTGCTGCTCGGCTCCCCGCGGTACATGTGCCCCGAGCACGCCACGGGTGACCCGATGGGCCCGGAGGGGGACGTGTTCTGTCTCGGCTCGGTCCTGGCCTTCGCCGCCACCGGGAACGCGCCCTTCGAGGGCTCGTCGGCTGCCACCCTGCTGTACCAGGTGGTGCACGGTTCGCCGGATCTGACGGGCGTCCCGGATCCACTGGACACCATCATCGGGCTCTGTCTGGACAAGTCCCCGACGGCCCGGCCGAGTCCGGACCGGGTGTCGGCGGCGTGCGCACCCGGTGGCGCCGACACGCTGGACTGGGACGGCTGGCTGCCGGAAGCCGTGGCCTCCTCGGTCAGCCGGCAGGCTGCCGCCCTCATGGACCTGGACCTCGGGCTCGAACCGAAGGCGGACGCCATCGAGCGTGATGGCGCCGCAGGAGGCGCCAGCGCCCCCGCCCGCGGCCTCGCCGTCGCCGACGGCGTCCGCACCGACCCGCGCCTGGCCGTTCAACAGCTCGTCACGGAGCGCCCGAGCCCCCACCGCGTGGTCTTCCCCGAAGAGCCGACCCCCAGCCCCACCCCCAGCCCCACCCCCACCCCCAGCCCGACGCGCGAGAAGCGCCCCGAGCCGGTCACCCACCGCGCACGGCGGCGGCACCGGCCGCGTCCCTCCCGCCGTGGTTTCCTCACGGCCGCCGCGCTCGGCACCGTCACCCTGGGTTCCGGCGTCGCCGCGCTGCTCGGCGGATCGCAGGAGCGGACCCGCTCGGCCCCGAAGCCGGCCGGTCCGCCGCCGAAGCCGCTGTGGACGTACCGGAGCGACCCGCTCGTCGAGGCACCGGCGGCCTTCTACAACGGTACGGCCCTGCTGAAGACACAGTCGGGCGCGTTACTCTGCCTCGGCCTCGCCGACGGCACCCGCCCCCGGTGGACCTACCAGGGCATCAGCCAGTCCCCCACCCCTCCCCTCCTCGTCTCCGACGACGTCGTCGCCCTCGGCACGGGCGCGACCGTGCTCGGCGTCGACCCGGCCACGGGCACCGAGCGGTTCTCGCTGGACTTCGGAGCGGACTTCCGGTTCGACACGCTGCTCGGTGGGTTCGACGACCACAGGGTCACCATCGCCGGTCTGCGGTTCAACCGCCGGGACGGCGGCCCGGATGGGTCGCAGGGCTCGGCCACCTCCACGAACGTCGTCCTCAACACGGATCTCCGGGCGCGCCTGGCCAATGTCATCCCCATCAGCGAGGAGGACATCGGCCTCGATCTGAAACCGATCATCGAATCCCGCCGCTTCATCTACATGGACGGACTGCACCGGCTCACGGCCCGTGGCACCGCCACCCGCGGGGACGTGTTGTGGCGCCGGCCCATGGACTCGGACTCGGACGCACGGTCGGCCCCCGTGGTGCTCGACGGGACCGTCTTCGCCGCCGACAGCGAGCTCATCGCCGTGGACCTGAAGTCCGGTTCGCTGCGCTGGCGGGTGAAGGAGAGGAAGGGCGGATTCGCCTCCGTCGCCGCCGCGGCCGGCACGGTGTACTGCACCACCAGGGCCCCGCACGGCATCGAGGCGTTCGACGCCGCCGACGGCTCCCGGCGCTGGTTCCGCGAGACCCCTCGGCTGGACCTGGAGAACGCCCTCGTCGCGGGCGGCGGCATGGTGTTCGTCACGGCCGCCCACAACAAGGACGGGTTCTACGCGATCGATGCCCAAAACGGTGAGCTGCTCTGGAACTTCACCGATGGTCAGGACACCGGCATCAACGACTGGCAGCTCTCCCGGGCCGGCGACGGACCGCTGATCGCCCAGCACTTCGACAAGGTGTACGCCCTCCCGATGCCTGAGCGCTGAAAAGGCACGCCGGCCAAGATTCCATCTCGGAGACGAGTCGATCTCCCCTGCCGGGGAACCCGCCGGAGACGAAGTGGAACACAGCGACACGAACGTACGGGCAAAACGTACGGGCGAGGAGTCTTCCCCCATGACCGTCCCCGAAGAGAATCGCCGCACGCCCCAGACGACCGGCCAGGTGCTGGGGCAGCCGGACGACGCGCGGCCCCAGGAGCAGGGTGGCACCGGCCGGACGCTGCGCGAGGCCTTGGAGGAGGCCCGGGTGCATCCGGACGACTTCGCGGAGAAGGAGGCGAAGTAGAGCGTGAGCACGCTCACTGGCCTGGAACGAGCTCTGGAGCGCTTCGGAGAGTCGCTCCTCGCGCAGATCCGCCACAAGGAAAAGGAACCCGTCGAACTGATCGACGCCCTGTGCAGGGAGTGCGACGACAACGCCGTCGTGTGCAGTAAGTGCCGCGTCGTCGTCCCCAACGCCTACGACGTCGAGTTGGCGGACTTCGCCCATGAGGAACTCGAACGGAACGGCGGTCGCGTCGATCAGGTGCTCGCGGACAGCCTGGTTCGACATGGAGAAAGCCGGGGCTACGAATGGGCCGGCCCGCTCGCGGTGCATGTCACCAAGGCCGGCTCCGTGCCCAACGGCCGGTACCGGGTGACGAGCCGTGTGATGCGGCACGTACAGGCAGAAGCGTTCCAGCCCTGATCCGGCCCGGCGTCCGTCGCGGCGATTCGGTTTCCCGATCGCGAGGGGAACACCTTCGACGCGGCCTGTTCGCCATTCGGCCGGCTGAGCGAGTCAATCTGTCCGGGGGCACACTGGAAACATGACCTGTAAAGCGTGAGCTGAGCTTTGGGGTGTGAAAGATGAGCACTCTCGAAGAACATGTCGACATCAATGTGCCGATCGATACGGCCTGGGACTCTCTCCACCGCGTGGAGACCTATCCGCGGTTCCTCGAAGGGGTTCGGGAGGCTCGTTCGGAGGGCGACGGGAGCCGGGCGCACCTGGGCGTGTACGCGGGTGGCCGGGCTCAGGAGTTCGACGCCGAGATCATCGACTACGGCGACGAGCGCCTAATGGAGTGGCAGACCACGAGCGGTCCCGATCTGTCGGGAACCTTCTCCTTGCTGCCGATCGACCGTGAGCACACCCGGGTCCAGGCCCGGCTGGAGTACGACCCGGAGGCCATCAAGGAAGCGTTCGGCGGGCCGAAGGGTTTCGCCCAGGCGAGCGCCATCGAACGGCTTGTGCGGAGCGACCTCGAGCACTTCAAGGAGTTGGCGGAACAGGGGCGGTGAGCCGCGCGACGGTGGGTCTGCTCGGGGGTTTCTCGCGGGCCGGGGGTGAGCGTCAGCCGGCGAGCTTGTTGAACTTGCGGATCTGCTGGTCGAAGGCCCGGGCGGGAAACATGCGGCGTGCCGTGCTGATGCGTCGGGCGTTCGGGCCGGCGGCATACCGGAGTTTCGGCCTGGAGTCGGTGGCGGCCGCGACGATCGCCTTCGCGACGACGGCAGGGTCGTCGCCGTCCTTGCCGCTCGGAGTAACCCTGACCGCGTGCTTGGACGCCGCGTAGACGGCCATGTAGGGCGCGGGCACGAGTCCGAGGATGGACGAGATGTTGATGACGCGTCCTCCTGCCTGGGCCCGCATGTGCGGCAGGACGGCCTTCGCCGACAGCCTGCTGGTCCTCATCGACGAGATCGCCGCCCGCCTGGCACCCGACGACCCGCTCCCTCGGCGCGCGTGAAGGCGCTCAGCCTCCTCGCCCTGCTGGCCGGAACGCTCCAACTCTCCCGAGCCATCGCCGGCCGACAGCTCTCCGACCAACTCCTCGACAGGGCATCCACGACTCCCTCGCCCTGATCGGCCCCGAGCAGCACAGCTGAGCCGCCGCATCACCAGACGCCGCTGAGCGTCGCGTATCGAGGACGTGGGCCTCCGCCGACGTGGCCTGTGCCGGCAGCCCGTCCACAGGGACGCCGGTGACCGAGATGCCTGCCGATGCGGAGTGTGGAACGGTGGGAGAGGAACCAGGCCCGGTAGGGGCAGGACCTCCAGCGGGCCACTCCGCACGGGAGGTGGCGTCATGACTGACCAGGTCAGCGGGAGCGCCCCGGAGGAGCGGGCGGCGCGGGGTCGGGCCGCCCGGGCGGACGCGCCGCGCTCCTCTCACGCGGAGTACCAGCCCTCGGCCAAGCGGCCTGACCCGGTCGACGTCATCGAGGCTCAGTCGGCCGCCCGGGTGCCGGAACTCGTGCCCATCCGTTACGGCCGGATGATGGAGGCCCCCTTCCGCTTCTACCGGGGCGCCGCCGCCATCATGGCCGGTGACCTGGCGGACACCCCCCGCTCGGGAATCACCGCGCAGCTGTGCGGGGACGCCCATCTGCTGAACTTCCGGCTGCTCGCCTCGCCCGAGCGGCATCTGGTGTTCGACATCAACGACTTCGACGAGACCCTGCCCGGCCCCTGGGAGTGGGACGTCAAGAGGCTGGCCGCCAGCCTGGCCATCGCCGGACGCGAAAACGGTTTTACGGATGCCGAACGGTCCTCCGTGGTGCGTGCCACCGTCCGGTCGTACCGCGAGCGGATGCGCGGTTTCGCCGGCCTGGGCAACCTCGCCGTCTGGTACACCCAGGCCGACATGGACGCGTTGCAGGCGCTGGCGGACCGGAGGCTGGGAGCGCGGGGCCGCAAACGTTCCCAGCGGGCCATCGCGAGGGCCCGCAGCCACGACAGCCTCCAGGCCTTCGAGAAGCTCACGCGAGTGGTCGACGGGCGGCGCAGGATCACCCCCGACCCGCCGCTGATCGTGCCGCTCCAGGATCTGCTGCCGGACATGGAACGCCACTCGCTGGAGGAACTGCTGCGCGAGCTGATCGATCGGTACGGCCACAGCCTGCAGTCCGATCGCCGCCATCTGCTGGGGCAGTACCGGATCGCGGACATGGCACGCAAGGTCGTCGGGGTGGGCAGCGTCGGCACCCGCTGCTGGATCATCCTGCTGCTCGGCAGGGACGACGAGGATCCGCTGCTGTTGCAGGCGAAGGAAGCCGACCGGTCGGTGCTGGTTCCGTACGCGGGGACGAGCGCATACGACAACCAGGGGGAACGGGTCGTCGCCGGGCAGCGGCTCATGCAGGCCGCCAGCGACATCTTCCTCGGCTGGGAACGCGTCACCGGCATCGACGGACGCCAACGCGACTTCTATATCCGCCAGTTGCGGGACTGGAAGGGCATCGCCGAACCGCAGACCATGGTCCCCAAGGACATGAGCGCCTTCGGCGAGCTCTGCGGCGCCACCCTGGCCCGCGCCCACGCCCGCTCCGGAGACCGCATCGCCATCGCCGCCTACCTCGGCGGCGGCGACGCCTTCGACCGCGCGCTCACCGTCTTCGCCGAACGCTACGCCGACCAGAACGAACGCGACCACCAAGCCCTGACCGATGCCGTACGCGCCGGCCGAATCCCCGCCCAAGCCGCATAACGCATACCGCGGAGGCGTTCCAGACTGCCTGACGCAGCCATCCAGCCGCCTACTGCAGGCAACGGCAGCAGGGGCCGGATACGACTGATCGCGCCGCGAGACGCGACAACGGCAGGAGGACGAAAATGAGCAACAACCTATATCTGGCATACGACTATCCGCTCCTGGGCGCGTTCTGGACGCTGATGTTGATCTTCCTGTGGGTCCTGTGGATCATCCTGCTGTTCCGCGTCATCGGCGATGTCTTCCGCGACGACTCGCTCAGTGGCGGGGCGAAGACGGGATGGACCCTCTTCGTGATCGTCCTGCCGTTCCTCGGCGTCTTCGTGTACCTGTTCGCCCGGGGTAGTGACATGGGCAAGCGCGAACAGCAGCACGCCAGGGCACAGCAGGAGTCGCTCGACGTCCGCACCAGGGAGACCGCCGGAAGCACGGACAGGGGTCATGCGGACGAGCTGGCCAAGCTCTCCGAGCTCAAGAACAAGGGCGAGATCAGCGAGGCGGAGTTCCAACACGCCAAGCAGAAGGTTCTGACCTCCTGACCCCGACTCGGGCGTCCCTCTGAGTGCCTACGCATCTCGCTGGACGCGCCCCGGTGCGCCCTTTACGATCTGCGCAATATGCCAGGATATTGCGGAGGGCTCTTCCGATGATGCGGGCGGCTTCCTTGAGCGACGCGCGCGTGCGCGCGGTGAGCGAGGCGTTGAGCCCGTACGCGTGGCGGAGGTTCACCCCCGAAATGGTCAGCCGTCGCGCGCTCGTCGCGATCGACGGACACGCAGCGGCCGACGCGTCGCCGGTGGCCGGGCGTGACAATGACGCCCGGGTCGCCGTACTCGTCGAGTTTCTTACCGGCTGCCGGTGGCGCTCGCTGACGGCCGGCGCCTTGAGCCGCCAGCTGGTGACCGCCCTGGACACGTGGCGTCACGAGAGCCAATGGCTTGAGATCGAGTTGCGCTGGCTGCTGGACGGAGACGGCTGAGCCACGCCAGTGCGTGCCGCGGACTCCGCGGCACAGTGGGCGTGCGGCCTCACTGGCGAGCCAGGTGCATCCGCATTTCGCTCTCCGCGTCGGTGATGAGTTCGCCTGAGAGGTCGATCGTCACGGTGTGAACTGTGCCGGTGAACCGGAATGGTGATTCGTATTCGGGTGTGACTGACGGGCCTGGGTCGGCGCCGCACGTCAGGCCTCCGGGGTTGAACATGATGGGCGTGGTCACCGGGAAGTCGGCCGCTCCTACGAGGCGGCGATCGATGTAGAGCTCGGCGCGCCCCTGTGCGCCTTTGCCGGCGGCGAGGTCGGGCTCGCCGGTCGGTTCGAATTCGAAGCGCAGTTCGTGACGGCCTGCGGTCAACGGTTCGGTCGAGGACACGGTGTTGAGAACTCGCCCAACGTAGTTGTGGGCGTAGCGCAGCTTGTTGTTCCTGATATAGAGGCTCCAGCCACCGGCGCGTGTGCCTTGGCTGATGAGTACGCCTTCGGCGCCGCCATCGGGGATCTCCACCTCGGCGGTGATGCTGTGCGGGCGGTTCAGCACGCGCGGGACCACGGATGCGGGCAGCGTCTGGGTACCGGCACGGAAGGTGTAGCTGGTGCGCTCCTTGGTGATCTGTGGACGCTCCGTCATCATCCGCGCGAGGGTACTGCCGTCGATCGGCAGCACGTTGTACTTGCCGGCCTCCACGTACCACAGAGTGACCATCTCGATCAGCTTGTCGCGGTGGTCGGCAGCGATGTCGCGGGTCTCGGCGAAGTCCTCGTCGACGTGGTAGAGCTCCCAGTGGTGGGCGTCCAGTTCGGAGAGCCTGTCGGTGGTGATGGGCGTGCCGAAGGGCTGGTCCGCCTCGGCGAAGGAGGGGCCCGGCCAGGGGCACACCGCGCGCCATCCGTCGTGGTCGATGGCGCGGTGACCGAGTATCTCGAAGTACTGGGTGTGGTGGCGGGTCGGAGCGGCCCCGTCGTCGAAGGTGTGGGCGAAGCTGACGCCGTGGAGAGGGGATTGGGTGACGCCGTTGATGGTTTCGGGCGGTTCGATTCCGAGGACGTCGAGCACGGTGGGGACCATGTCGACGAGGTGGGCGTACTGGGTGCGCACCTCTCCTCGCGCCTTGAAGCCCAGTGGCCAGTGGACGAGGAACGGGTCGCTGGCGCCGCCGCGGTAGGTCTCCCGCTTCCAGCGCCTGAACGGCGTGTTGCCCGCCCAAGTCCAGCCCCACGGGTAGTGGTTGAACATCGTTGGGCTGCCGAGTTCGTCTATCGCCTCGAGGCTGTCCTGAAGCGGTTCGGGAGCGTTGTTGTAGAACTGTGCTTCGTTGGTCGTCCCGGTGACTCCGCCCTCCGGGCTGGCCCCGTTGTCGGAGACCACCATGATCAGTGTGTTGTCGAGTTCGCCGATCTCCTTGAGGAACTCCAGCAGCCGTCCGATCTCGTGGTCGGTGTGGGACAGAAAACCGGCGTACACCTCCATCATGCGTGCGGCGAGACGCCGAGCGTCCGGTGAGAGGGAGTCCCAGGCCGGCACATCCGGGTCATGGCGGGAGAGCACCGCATCAGGCGGCACGACGCCAAGCCTCCGCTGTTTGGCGAAGGTTGTCTCGCGGTACGCGTCCCAGCCGTCGTCGAACTGGCCCCGGTAGCGGTCCGCCCACTCGCGCGGTACGTGATGTGGTGCGTGGGTGGCGCCAGTGCTGAAGTCCATGAAGAACGGCTTGTCGGGAGCGACCTGCTTGGCGTCGGCGATGAACGCCATCGCCTTGTCCGCAAGGTCCGTGGTGAGGTGGTAGCCCTTCTCCGGTGAGGCGGGCGGCTCGACCTGATGGTTGTCGTACACCAGGTCCGGATGCCACTGGTTGGTGTCGCCACCGAGGAACCCGTAGAACCGCTCGAAGCCGCGGCCGAGCGGCCAGCGGTCGTACGGGCCGGCAGCGGACTCCTGCTCCGAGGCCATCAGATGCCACTTGCCAAGCATGTACGTGTTGTATCCGTGCTGCAGCAGCATCTCCGGCAGGAACCCGTTCTCGAACGGGATGTTCCCGTTGTAGCCGGGGTATCCGGTGGCCATCTCGGCAACCGCCGCCATGCCGTTGGCGTGGTGGTTGCGACCGGTGATGATGCACGAACGCGATGGCGAGCACAGTGCCGTGGTGTGCATGTTGTTGTACAGCAGTCCGCCCGCGGCCAGGCCGTCGAGGCTGGGCGTCTGCATCGGACTGCCGTAACAGCCGAACTGTCCATAGCCTGTGTCGTCGAGGACGATCAGCAGCACATTGGGGGATCCCGGCACCGCCCTTGGCGGCTCGGGCCATGCGGGGCGGGACGCATCCGTGGTCCGCCCGATCACTCCGGGGAAGGCACTCCCTGGCTTGTACTCGATCACTGGCATCAGTCTGTCCTCTTTCCGACGAACCGCTCAGCGGCTCGGCCAAGTGGACCCGGGTGCCGTACTCCCGTGTGTGCCGTAATACCGACGTCCGCGCCAACGCCGGACGGGAGGGCCGCATACGGGCCGCTCCGCGAAGTACATATGCTCAATTAAAGTTCGCGGGCCAACTGGTCAGAATTCTGCGGCACACAATCGAAATGACACACACCTATTCAGCCTTACGGTATTTTGGGGGTTCATTTCGATTGCCCGCCCGCTACGCATTCCGTACCATATTCATGCTAAATCCTCGACAGGACGGCTGCCACTGGGACAGCCGAGGCCCGCCCCGCCCTCGCAAGGGCTGAAACTCCGCTGCGCGGTGGTCGCCACGGAGACATGGTCTCCGTGGACTGGTACTGCAACCGGGGTGTCTTTCGGATGTCGGTTTTTCGCCTCTGTCCATTCTGGGTGCGGCGCGGTCCTGAAGCGGAGACGAACCTATGGAAACTCCTGATCCCCCGGACGGGAATGGCATGGGCCGTGAAGCGCGGACGTCCCGGTCGGTCGCGCGCCGCACGGCGCTGTTCGCGGGAATTCGGTCTGTCGTCACGACGACTGCCTGCGTTCTGGCGTACTACCTGCTCCCCATCGACCAAGCTTTCACCGGAGGTACGGTGGCGGGACTCGTCGTCGGCTTGATGCTCTTGGCTCTGCTGTTCGCCTGGCAGATCCGAATGATCACGCGGTCTGCTGCCCCTCGTCTGCGGGCCGTGGAAGCCACCTCCACCACACTCCCGCTGTTCCTCGTGTTGTTCGCGTCCACCTACTACCTGATGGAGCGCGGCTCACCCGGCAGTTTCAGTGAGGCCCTCACCAGGACCGACGCCCTGTACCTCGCGCTCAGCGTGTTCAGCACCGTCGGCTTCGGCGACATCACCGCCAATACCCAGACGGCGCGCGCGATCGCGATGGGGCAGATGATCGGCAACATCCTGTTCGTCGCCGTCGCTGCCCGCGTGTTGGTCGGAGCTGTCCAGGCCGGGCTGCGCCGACGGGACACGAACGAGGTGTGACGGGCCCGGCGGACAGGGGTGTGTGGAACGAGGCGATGACCAGTGACTGAAGACGGGAGCCGAACGTCTGCCTCGCTCCTCGGATGATCCCCTCGACAGGCAATCCGGAGGAAACGGACTTACGGTCGGGCAGTAGGCGCCGCGCCGGGCGCGGAGCCGTTGCTGCTTCCGTCCGCTGATCCTCGTCACGACACCATCGGGAGACGACCTGCCATGGCCACAGCATCTGATACCCCAGTACTGGACACCCTCGCCGCGATGACGGTCGACTCGGTTGAGCGGTGCGGGCTGGCCCCGGACATGTTCATGCTCACCCGCATCGCGGCCCTCGCCGCTTCGGACGCTCCGCCGATCTCCTACGTCGCCCACATCGACCCAGCCCTCCAGGCCGGCCTGACCGTCGACCAGGTGCAGGATGTGCTGGTAGCCATCGCCCCCATCGTGGGCACAGCCCGCGTCATGACGGCAGCCGGCAACATCGCCGAAGCACACGGCATTGCGATCGCCGTCGCCGACGCCGACGCAGAGGCCCGGGGCAAGGGGCAGGGCCGGCGCCGAGCGTAGAGACGGCGCCCGAGGTCCGGAGCCGCCAACGGGGCTCCGGACCCGCCTGCAGCGGATTGTCCTTCCGACGCCGCTCCGCCCGTGGCGCCGCGCGGAGCCTCCCGGCCGGCGAACCATCTTCTGTGCGGGGACGTCAGGTCACGAGGCGGAGGACTTCGGTCAGGCCGCGGTCCCCGGTGCGCTGTTCGGCGGGGAAGATGTAGGCACGCAGGCCGCAGGTGGTGGCGCCACCGTCCCGGACCGGGTTGTCTCCGACCATGAGGGTGGCACGTGGATCGACGCCGAGGTCTGCGCACGCCTTGAGGAACAGGTGGGGGTCGGGTTTTTCCCGGCCCATCTCGTAGGAGATGACGCAGGTGTCGATCAGGTCCTCCATGCCATGGCGGGCGAGGTGGATCCGCAGGTCCCAGGCGAAGTCGCTCACGATCCCGACGCGCAGTCCGCGGTCGCGGAGCGCCCGCAGCGTGGGTTCGGTGTCGGAGTAGGGGAGCCAGGCATCGGGCGCAGTGAGCTCCCTGTAGGCCGTCTCTTCCACGCCGCGCAGGAAGTCGACATGCCCCCACCACTCCCGCATGGCGAGACGATGCCGTTCCGGAGAGAGGTCACGGCCCTCTTGGCTGGCGACGACCGCGGGCAGCTGGAAGGCCTCTCGCAGTTGCCGGGACACCTCCTTCAAGGCGCCGTCCTCCTCCAGCAGGGCGAGGCGGCCGGAGGCATCCCCGATCCGGCGCAGCCACGTCTCCAGATCGATCATCTGGAAGATCGTGTTGCTGAAGTCGAAGAGGACGGCTTCGACGGGTGGTACGGGAGCGGCCAGTTCGGCGGCGGCGGGGCGATAGGTGCTGGGGGTTTCGAACAGAGTCTGTATCACTGGGCAGGCTTTCCGGTGTCGACCGCCTCGACAGCGACTCCGAGGCCACGCATGGCCGCGATCTCCGCGTCGGATGTGCTGGTGTCGGTGATGACCGCCTGGAAGTCGGCCACGGTGCCGTACGCGTGGGTGGCGGTTTTGCCGAATTTCGAATGGTCCACGAGCAGCAAGGACTGATGTGCGGCCGCGAGCATGGCCAGCTTCACCTCGACGTACTCGCTCAAGGGGTGGAAGAGCTGACCCGAGAGGACGGCGGTGGCGGACATCACGGCGAGATCGGCCCGGATGTGGGACAGGGCGCGGGTGACCTGAGGTCCCGTGCAGGAGTTGAAGTCACCGTGATAGTGGCCGCCGAGCAGGGTGACATCCACACCGGGGGCGGAACCCAGGCGCTGTGCCAGGCCGACCGAGTTGGTGACGACGGCGACCTGGTCGAGCTGCGCGAGGGCGGAGGCCATGGGGAAGAGAGTGGTGGAGTCGTCCATGAGTACCGTGCTGCCCGGCCTGATCCGGCCGACGGCGGCCGCGCACAGCGCGTTCTTGGCCGAGACGCTGTTGTTCTCACGGAAGCGGGTGGCGGTCTCCATGGTGAGAGCGGGGAAGGCGACGGCCCGGCCGCGTTCCTTGCGCAGCAGATGACGCTGAGCGAGGTCGTCGAGGTCGCGGTGCATCGTCATCAGGCTGACGCCGAAGTGGTCGGCGAGGTCGTCTATGCGGGTCTCGCCGTGTTCGACGACGTGGCGCAGGACGGACTGACGCCGCTCCTCGACAGCGGCCTGCGACAGACGTGTCCTGGCGGGCACTGTGGCTCTCCCTTCCCTTCCGTGTCCTGTCTCCGTGGTGCGACTGCCGGCGTATCCGGCCCCTGACAGCGCTTCAGTCATGGCACTGCAGGCACAGCGGAAGGTGCCAGGTGACGTCGGCTTCGAAGTTTCCCACACGGGACAGGAGGCGCTCGGAGCCAGTGACTGCGCGTATCCGATCGGCATCGCGAAGACCGGTCGTGCCCCGCGTCCCCGTCCTCGCCGGGCACGCCGGGCACGCCGAACCAAGAAGCATCTGCATCGCTACCAACCTTCCACGGTGACCAGGACCTTGACGTGTTCCGGAGCGAGGGAGGCGGCGAAGGCCTTGTCCGCCTCCTCCAAGGGGAAGGTCGCGGTGACGAGTTCATCCGTGTCGACGGCCCCGGAAGCGATCAGCGCGATGGCGGAGCGATAGTCATCGGCGGTGTACATCAAGGTGCCTTCGACGCGGATCTCCCGGTCCTGGACCAGGTCGAGGCGGATCGGGGTGGGACCGGCGGCACCGACGCCGACGACGATGATCCTCCCGCCCTTGGTCACCAGGTCGGTGGCCTGGGCCATGGACTGTTCGCGCGCGACGCAGTCGAAGATCACATCGACCGGCCCGCCGAGCGCGTCCTTGACCTGGTGAATGAGGTCGGGAGCGTCGGCGGGCAGGACCGCGTCGGCGCCGAGGCGCAGGGCACGGTCGCGTTTGCCCGGCAGCAGGTCGGTGACGGCGATCTTCGCGGCCCCGGCGTGCCGGGCTGCGGCGAGGACGAGCAGACCGATGGGCCCGGCGCCGAGGACGACGACCGTGCGTCCGGTGAGGTCGCCGGCCTTGGCCACCGCATGCACGGGGGTGGCCAGCGGTTCGACGAGGGCGGCCTCAAGGTCGGTCATGCCGTCGGGGACGCGGTGGACGCGGTCGCCGGGGATGGTGAACAGGTCCGCCATCGCGCCGGGGGTCTGGCAGCCGAACACCTTCAGTTCCTGGCAGATGTTGTAGCGGCCGGAGCGGCACTGGGGGCACTGTCCGCAGAAGAGGTTCGGCTCGACGATCACCCGGTCGCCGGGGGCGAAGGCCTCGGCGCCCGGGCCGACGGCGGCGACGACACCGACCGCTTCGTGCCCGGGGTGGTAGGGCAGGGGCATGAACGGATGGTGGCCAAGGGCCGCGTGAGTGTCGGAACCGCAGACGCCCACCACGGTGGTGCGGACCAGGAGTTCGCCGTCGCCGGCGACCGGCGCGGGTATCCGCTCGACGGTGATGTCGTCGATGGAACGGACGAATACGCGTCGGATCTGCTGGGACATGGGGTGGGGCTCCATTCGCGTGCGGTCGGGCGGCACCGGCGCCGGGGTGTGCGGCCGGAGACGGCTCGAAGAGGCGGGGTCGGGACATGCGTGCGCGGGCGTGTGCCGCGATGCCTATGCGATGGCTGCCGCCTTCACTTCACGGCTCCCAGGGAGAGGCCGCGGACGAGTTTGTCCTGGGCGGCGAAACCGGCGATGAGGACGGGCAGGGAGACCAGCGTGGCCGCCGCGCAGAGCCGGGCGAGGAAGAGGCCCTCGTTGGTGATGAAGCCGACCAGGAAGACCGGCGCGGTCGATGCCTGCGTCGCGGTGAGGTTGACGGCGAACATGAACTCGTTCCAGCTGAAGATGAAGCAGATCAGCGAGGTGGCGGCGAGTCCGGGCATGGCGATCGGTGCGACGACCCGCCATAGCACGGTGAGCAGCTTGGCCCCGTCCATCTCGGCCGCTTCCAGGATCTCCTTGGGGACCTCGGCGAGGAACGAGCGCATCATCCACACCGCGATCGGGAGGTTCATGGCGGTGTACAGGACGATCAGTGTCCATACGTTGTCGAGCATCCCGATGTCCTTGACGATCATGTAGACCGGCAGCAGGGCCGCGATGGCCGGGAGGAACTTGGTGGACAGGAAGAAGAACATCACGTCGGTCCACTTCTCGACCGGCTTGATGGACAGCGCGTAGGCCGTCGGTACCGCCAGGGCCAGCACCAGCAGCGTCGAAATGACGCTGGCCATGGTCGAGTTGAGGAGGAAGGGGGTGATGTTCCGGCTGAACAGTGTGGCGTACTGCCCGAGGGTGAACGGGGCGAAGGGGGTCGGCGGGTTGGTCGCCGCGTCGGCCTCCTGGTGGAAGGAGGTGAGCACCATCCACGCCACCGGCGCGAAGAACGCCAGCGTGGCGAGCCAGGCGACGAAGGTCCACAGCGGCGACAGCCGCGGCGCACCGGCGGGGTCCGCCTGCTCGTCGTGACGGCGGATGAGCTTCTTCAGCCTGGCCCCGGGGGCGCCGGCTGCTGCGTGCGCGGTCATCGGGACACCTCCTCGCGGAACAGTGACGCGATGGTGCGCAGCGCGAAGGTCGCGATCACGATCGAGCCGAGCACGACGACGACACCGGCGGCGGCCGCCTCGCCGTACTCGTACTTGCGGAACATGGTCAGGTAGATCTCGTAGGGCAGGTTGGTCGTCTGCGCGCCGGGGCCGCCCTGGGTGATGGTGTAGACGGCGTCGAAGGTCTGCACGACGTAGATCGTGCCGAGCAGGATGCCCAGTTCGAGGTACTGGCGCAGGTGCGGCAGGGTGATGAAGCGGAAGGTCGCCATGGGCGTCGCCCCGTCGACCCGGGCTGCTTCCAGGACGTCACCGGGCTGGGCCTGCAGGCCGGCCAGGAGGATCAGCATCATGAACGGGGTCCACTGCCAGACCAGCGAGATCACGACGGCGGGCATGGGGTAGGACGAAATCCAGTCGATGGTGGGGCCGTGGTCGGCGCCGAAGACCTGGTAGACGGCGTTGAGGGTGCCGTTGAGGAGCCCGTAGTCGGGGTTGTAGATGGCGTGCTTCCACAACAGCGCCGCCGCGACCGGCATGACGAGGAACGGGGCGATGAGCAGGGTGCGCGCCAGCCCGCGGCCGGCGAACCGGCGGTCGAGCAGCATGGCCAGCCCCAGCCCCAGGATCACACTGATGAGCACCACCGACGCGGTGAGCACGATGGTGTTCAGTACCGCAGCGCGCAGTCGTTCGTCGGTGAAGACGAACGTGTAGTTGGACAAGCCGAGGAAGTGCCGGTCGCCCGGCTTGAGGATGTTCCACTGGAAGGTGGAGATGACGAGCGTTGCCACGAAGGGCAGTTGCGTGACGACGATGGTGAAGACCAGCGCCGGCAGCAGCGGAATGCGCCGTCGCCACTTGCTGACTGCGGTGGACTTCCGCCGACGGGTGGGCAGCGGCGTTTTCTTGGGTGCTTCGATGAGCGTGGTCATGGACTTTCCTCCGCCTGTGAAGGCCGGGGTCGGGGAAGCCGGGGTGGGGAAGCCGTGCCCGGCCGGCGCCGAAGCCGGCCGGGCAGCGCGGGTCACTGGTAGTTCTTGGCGACTTCCTCGGCGAGCTTCTGGCCGTCGTTCAGCGCCTTGTCCACGCTGGTCTTGCCTGCGATGGCGGCGGAGATCTCCTGGCTGACCTTCGTCCCCAGGTCCTGGAACTCGGGGATGGCCACGAACTGGATCCCCACCGTCGGCCTGGGCTGGACGCCGGGGTTGGACGGGTCTGCGCCCTCGATGGACTTCAGGGTGATGTCACCGAACGACGAGGCGGCCTTCTGGTACTGCGGGATCTCGTACGTGCTGGCCCGCTTGCCGGCCGGGACGCGCGCCCAGCCGAGCTTCTCGCCGACCAACTTCTCGTACTTCTTGCTGGAGGCCCACAGCATGAACTTCGAGGCCGCGTCGGCCTTCTTCGTGGTCTTCGGCATCGCCCATGCCCAAGCCCACAGCCAGCCGCTGCTCTTCGTCTCGACGGTCGGCGCGTAGGCGTAACCGACGTGGCCGGCGACCTTGCTGGACTTGGCGTCCTCCAGCGACCCGGCCGCGCTGGTCGCGTCGTACCACATCGCGACCTTCTTCTGGCTCATGGCGTTCAGGCACTCGGTGAACCCGGCCTGCGGGGCACCCGCCTCACCGTGCTTCTTGACCAGGTCGACGTAGAAGTTGGTGGCCTTCTTGAACGCCGGGCTGTTGACCTGTGCCTTCCAGTCCTTGGTGAACCAGGTGCCGCCGAAGGTGTTGACCACGGAGGTCAGCGGCGCCCCGAGCTCGCCCCAACCGGGCAGACCACGCAGGCAGATGCCCTTCATCCCCGGCTCGGCGCCGTCGACCTTGGCCGCGATGTCGGCGACCTGCTGCCAGGTCGGCCGTTCGGGCACCGTGATGCCCTTCGCCTTCATGACGTCCTTGTTGTACATGAGCATGGACGACTCACCGTAGAACGGCAGGGCGTAGAGCTTGCCGTCCGAGCCGGACAGGGACTTGACCATCGGCTTCAGCAGGTCGGCCTGGTCGAAGCTCGCGTCCTTGGCGGTGTAGGACCCCAGCTCGTGCAGCCAGCCGTTCTTTTCCCAGATGGGCACCTCGTAGGCGCCGATGGTGGCGACGTCGTACTGGCCGGCCTTGGTGGCGATGTCCTGGGTGACTTTGTCGCGCAGCTCGTTCTCGGGAAGGATCGTGAAGTTCACCTTGATGCCGGTGTCCTTGGTGAAGGTGTCCTTCGTCAGCTTCGCGATGTCCTCCATCTGCGGGTTGCCGACCATCAGCACGTTGATGCTCTTGTCCCCGCCGCTGCTGCTGCCACCTCCCCCGGCGCCGGCGCACCCGGTGGCCAGGACGGCGACAGCGGCTATACCCGCGATGAGGGTCTGTCTGGTCGATGGCATGGCGAGGTCCTCTTTCTCTGAGCGGTACTGAAGGCGTGCTGGGAGAGGGGCGGTACGGAGCCGTGGGGAGAGATACGCATCGGATGCAGGCCGCCGCGCCGCGCGCACGGCAGCCGTTCGGACATGCGGTGCCTGTCTCGGGAGAGGCAGGCACGAAGCCGACGGGGAGAATTGTTAGCAGAAGCAGTCAGCCCTGTTAACACTTATTGCGAGATATTCTTCGGGAACCTATGGTGAGTCGACCTCACGTAGGGCGCGAAGCCCCGGTCGAACCGGCTCGCGCCGCCGTCGTCTCTGCCATGGAGGACAGATGACCGCCGTCGTCGACGAAGCCAATCTCAGCGCCAACGGCAGTACCGATGTCCCCCGAGGCCGGTCATCACGTGGCGAGGCTGTCGGATGCCGGTGCGTCCGAGGAGGGCGGCGAGGAGCAGCGCGGCGAGAGCAGGGTGCCTCCGGCCAGTCGGCTGAGCAGGATGCCGGCCGACATCCCGGCGGCCACCGCGCCGATGAGCAGGTAGGCGGTCACCAGCACGCCCGCGCCGGAAGCGGTCGAAGCCAGGAAGGGCGCGAACGCCGCCGGGACGCTCCTTCCCCGGCAGCGGCGACTCCCTCGCCGCAGGTACCTCGCCACCCTCGGCTCGCTCCCTCCACTGCTGCGGCGGCACCCGCAACGGTGATGGATGTGCCGCGCCGGCCGAGGGCTGCGAGCGCGGGTGCGGCGAGGGCGGTGCGGAGGGGATGACGGTCGGTGAGCGGGAGCACGGCGAAGCCGAGCAGTCCTGCCAGGCTGTACGGCCCGATGGCGGACGGGCTGAGCGCGTAGGGCGGCTGGGCGAGTTGGAGCGTGAGGGTGACCCGGCGAGGCTGACGGCGAAGCACCACAGGCCGCTGGCGATCACCGCGCGGCGCATCCTCGGATGGCGGCAGATGCTGCTCGCCTTCGCTGCCCTCGCCCTGCCGACCAGGGCGGCAGTCAGGGCTGACTAGGGCGGCAGTCAGGAGGGTGAGCTGTCCGGCGACAAGGCGATGGGGAGCCAGAGCACGAACGGTTCGGCCTCCGCCACGTGGGCACCGTGCCGGAGGTCGGCACCGGGTTCAGATGCAGCAGCTGCATCCGGGTGCGCAGCCGCAGGCGTCCGACTCTGCGCCGGCGCCCGGGACTGTCGCGGAGGCCGGGACTGCCGCGGCGGCCGGGGTCGCGCAGCAGCCCTTGCCCTGCCAGGCGTCCCGGCCCTCCCTGACAGCGACAGCGGCGATGACGAGGGCGGCGATGGGGTCGGCCCAGGACCAGCCGAGGGTGGCGTTGAGGAGCAGGCCGAGAAGGAGCACGGCCGAGAGGTAGGTGCAGAGGAGGGTCTGTTTGGAGTCGGCGACCGCGCTGGCGGAGCCGAGTTCGCGTCCGGCGCGGCGCTGGGCGGCGGACAGGAACGGCATCACGGCGAGGGACAGGGCGGCGAGCACGATGCCGGGGATGGAGCGTTCGGCCTCGCCGGTGCCGGTCAGTGCGCGGACGGCGTCGACGGTGACGTAGGCAGCGAGCGCGAAGAACGACAACGCGATGATGCGCAGCGCGGTCTTCTCCCGTGCCTCGCGCACGTGGTGGTCGCGGGCGGAGAACTGCCAGGCGACCGCGGTGGCGGAGGAGACCTCGATGACGGAGTCCAGGCCGAAGCCGATCAGGGCGGTGGAGGAGGCCAGGGTGCCTGCGGTGATGGCGACCATCGCCTCGACGACGTTGTAGGTGATCGTGGCCGTGACCAGCAGGCGTATTCGCCTGGCGAGGACATCACGGCGGGCCGGGGACGGGCCGAGAGAAATCGCGGTCATCAGCAGCACCCCTTCTCATCGGCGTCGACGCAGGTGCGGTCGGCGGCGACAGCCACCACAGCGGCGCGCAGATCGTCGATCGCGTGGCCGAGGCGTTCGTCGGCGAGCTCGTAACGGGTGCGGCGACCGTCGGGCACGGTGACGACCAGGCCGCAGTCGCGCAAGCACGCCAGGTGGTTCGACAAGCGGGTGCGGGAGATGCCGAGCGCGTCGGCGAGATCGGAGGGGTAGGCCGGGGCTTCGCGCAGGGCGAGCAGGAGCCGGCAGCGGATCGGGTCAGCGAGCGCGCGGCCGAACCGGGCCAGCACCTCGATGTCGGAGGCAACAGTCAGCACAGCACGACAGTACACGTCATCCTGAATTCAGGAAATCATGGATTGTCATGCCCCCGGCATCGACGGTCCGGAAGCACCCGGCGTGCGAACCCTCAGCCCAGTGGCTGAGAATCTGCCCGGTCGAAGGGAGGGATTCTCTCCGCACGGGCCGAGGCTGGAGGCTGCTGGGTGAAATGGCGGGCGGCGGCCAGGAGAAGAACCGCCAGGGCGGCCGATGCCGCGTAGGCGAGACGGAACTGGCCGGTGGAGCCGAGGAGTCCGCTCACTGCGCCACCAGTGATGACGCCGACGTAGTTGAAGAGGTTCAGGCGCGCCAGGACCGCTTCCGAGGCAGCGGGACGCAGTCGCGCGGCGGAGGCCAGACACAGTGGAGCCAGGACGGACGACCCCAGGCCCACAGCTCCGGCCGCGAGCACGGCGAACGGCCAGCTCGGCGCGGCGGCCATGCCTGCCAGGGCGCCCGCGACCAGCAGGGCCGCGGTGCGGACGACGGCGACCGCTCCGAACCGTCGCACGAGTCGGTCGGTGGCGGCGCGACCGACGACTGTGCCGGCCTGGTAGGCCGCGTACGCCAGCGGCGCGACCGTGAGGGACGCGGCGAGGGTCTGGCGCAGGTAGACCGCCGACCAGGCCGAGACGGTGGAGTCGACGACGTAAACGACGAGGAGGACCAGGCCGAACGGGATGAGCCGGATCCACAGGCGGCGCCCCAGCGGCGGCTGCGCGGGGGTGTCCGACGGCCCCGCGGAGGACGAGGGGAGGGCATGCGTGCGCATACAGACGGCGAGGAGCAGCACGATGCCTGCCTGAACGCTCAGGCCGGTGGCTACGGGCCACTCCAGCCGGGCGGCCCCGGCGGTGAGCAGGGCCGCGATCACGCCACCCACGCTCCATGCCGTGTAGAAGGAGCCGAAGATGCTGCGGCCGTAGGCGCGTTCGATCGCCGCCGCCCGGGTGTTGACCCCGACATCGAGGGCACCGACAGCGAGCCCGAAGAGGATGTACGCGCAGATGACGGTCGCCTCGTCCGGGGCCAACCCGATCAGTACCAGCGCGGCGGCGGCCGTCAGCACGGCCCCGCGCATCGTGGCGACGGGACCGGCGCGGCGGATCGCGGCCAGACCCAGGAAGCTGCCGCCCCCTGCCACCAGCGCCACCGCGACCATCAGCGTGGTCGTCAGGAGCGGAGGCAGTCTCAGGTGCTCCGTGACAGCGGGGACGGTCGTGTACACGGCGGCGACGGACACACCTTGCGCGGCGAACGCGAGGGTCGCGCCCCTTCGGGCGCCACGTTTGGAGACCGGGCGCCCGGCCCGCGCCTGGGCTGGAGCATTAAAGGACATGATGCTGTCGCGCCTTCATTTCCTGTGTGCGCTGGACTGAGCCATCGAGGACCAGTGAGTCGAATACCGTGCGGGTTCCGGAAACTGAAACCGTAGCCAGGCGCGGAAGACAGGCTCAGGACGCCAGGGGCCGTACAGGGGACTTCGGGGGCCAGAGCATGCGACCGGTGATGCCGGCTGCCTACGGTGGTCGCCGAGGAGAAGGTGAGTGCGATGTCCCTTGCCCCCGGTCCGGCAGACCCTCCCGGGACCAGCCGCAGTACGTCGGCGACGATCCAGCCGAACATCCTGCGCTATCTCGTCGTGGTCGCCGACGAGCGCGGCGTCGATCTGCGGCCCCTGCTGAAGCAGATGGGACTGGACGAGACAGTCATGCGCTCCGCCGCGCTGCGGGTGTCCTACCGGCAGGGCAGCGCGGTGATCCGTCGTGCGCTGGAGCTCACCAGGGACGAGCGCCTGGGGCTGAAGGTCGGCGCGGCGCAGCACCTGACGGCGTGGGGCCTGCTCGGCTTCGCCCTGATGGCCGACAACACGCTGCGGCACGCCATCGAGACCGGGGTGAAGTACCAGAACCTGTCCGGGGCGATGGTGGTGTGGTCGGCCGGTGTGGGTGAGGAGGACGACGCCTTCGTGCTGCGCGCCGATCTTCCCGATCCCGCCATGGACCCGGCCGTGGCTTCCTTCCTGATCGAGGAGGCGTTCGCCTCCGTGGTCACCCTGTCCCGGCTGACCGTCGGCCCTGCCTTCGCGCCGAGAGCGGTGGAGTTCTCTCTTCCGCCACCGCGCCAACTCGACCTGTACGGCGCCCTGTTCCGCTGTCCGGTCCGATTCAGTGCCCCCGTCAACCGCATGGTCATCGACCCCGCGTGGGCCCGTACCCGGATGCCCGGCCGGGATCCGGTGAGTTACGCGTCGACGCTGGAGATGCTCGACGCGCAGATGGCTTCCCGCCGTGACCAGCAGGATCTGCTGGAGGTTCTGGAGATCTCCGTCGCGCAGGGCCTCCCGGTGGTGCCTTCGTTCGGTGAGCAGGCGCGGCGGCATGCGACGAGCGAGCGGACGCTGCGCCGTCGGCTGGCCGACTGCGGCACGACGTACGAGGCACTCGTCGAGGGAGTGCGCCGGGAACGCGTCGAACAACTCCTGCTCCGCCCGGAACTGACACTGCGCGACATCGCCCACCGGGCGGGATTCTCCGACGAACGGGCACTGCGCCGCGCGGTACGCCGCTGGCACGGCGCCTCCCCGGTCCAACTGCGGGAGCGGATGCTCCGGGGGGCGGGGCAGACCGGTCGCCCGGAATGACGTGTCGGCCACCGCGCCTGCCGGCTGTCGGCTCGGGTCAGCGGGCGCGGATCCAGATCGTCTTCTCCCGGGTCCACTGGTCGAAGGCGTCGGTGGACTTCTCCACCCCACCGAATCCCGACTGCTTCCAGCCGCCGAAAGGTGTGGTGATGTCACCCTCGCTGTAGGCGTTGACGGAGACCACGCCGGCCTCGATGCCGCGTGCCAGCCGCAGCGCGGTATCGAGGTCGCGGGTCCAGACCGAGGCGGCGAGTCCGTACTCGGTGGCGTTGGCCCTGCGTACCGCCTCGTCCTCGGAGGTGAAGGTCTGGACGGTGACGACTGGACCGAACAACTCCTTGGTGAGGACGTCGCTGCCGTCGGGGGCGCGAGTGATCACGGTGGGCGGGTAGTAGGCGCCGCGTGGAGGCAGCCCGTGAGGCAGTCCCCCGGTGTGGATCTGGGCTCCGCCGGCCCGGGCGGCCTGCACGGCTCCCGCGACCCGGTCGAAGGCGGCGTGGTTGATGAGCGGCCCCATCTGCGTGCGCGGGTCTGCCGGATCGCCGATGACGAGCTCTCTCGCCGCTGCCGTGAACCGCTGTATGACCTCCGCGGCGATACTGCGGTGAACCAGAACACGGGAGCCGGCCGTGCAGTTCTGCCCCATGGTCAGGAACGCGGCCTCGATCATGTTGTCGATGAGCTCGTCGCCGTAGGAGAGCGCGTCGGCCATCAGTACCTGGGGGCTCTTGCCGCCCATCTCCAGCGAGACCCGCTTGAAGTTGCTCTCGGCGGCGTCCTTGAGGACGCGGCGGCCGGTCGTGGTGGACCCGGTGAAGGAGAGCGCCCCCACAAGGGGGTTGAGAGCTAGGGCGGCCCCGGCCTCCTGGCCATAGCCGGGCAGCACCGTGAGCACCCCGTCGGGCAGGCCGGCCTCGGCTGCGAGTGCGGCCAGGTGCAGGGCCGAGCGCGGGGTCGCCTCGGCCGGCTTGACCAGCAGACAGTTGCCGGCGGCCAGGGCCGGTCCGACCTTCCATGCGGTCATCGCCAGCGGGTAGTTCCACGGCAGGATCGCCGCGACGACCCCGACGGGTTCGCGGCTCATGAGACCGAGACCGTCGGGCCCGCTCGGCGCGAGCCGGCCGAAGACCTTGTCGGCCGCCTCGGCGAACCAGCGGATCGACTCGATCGCGCCCGGTACGTCGCCCGTACGGCACTCCGTGATCGGCTTTCCCGCGTCCTCGCTGTCCAGCCGGGCGAGGATCTCTGCGTCGCGTTCCATCAGGTCGGCCAGCCGCAGCAGCACAGCGCCGCGCTCCCGGACCGGCAGCCGCGACCACACCCCGGCGTCGTGGACCTGCCGGGCCTGCTCGGCGGCCTTGGCCACGTCGTCGGCGCTCGCGGCGGGCAGGGTGGTGATCGGTTCTCCTGTGGCGGGGTTGACGACCTGCAGCATCTCGTTCGTGGTCATGCTTCCTCCACCAGCTCCCAGCGCCCCTCGGTCTGGCGGGCCAGTCCGCGTCGGCGGAGTTCCTCCAGATAGCGAGCCATGCCGCGGTCACCGCGCTTGCGGAACAGCGGGAAGACCCGGGGCAGCAGGTTCGGCATGAGCATCGCGACACGCACCAGACGGGACTCACCGGGCCGGGGGTAGACCTCCAGTCGGGGCTTGTCCAGCAGGCTCACCACGGCCGCGACGACGTCGGCGGGCTGCTGGGGCCGGTCCTGGAACTGCATGGAGTTCCCGCCGTCCACGGCTTCCTGGCGCAGCATCCGGGTGTCGGTCGCCGACGGTAGTACCGAACCGGCCAGAATGCCCTTGGTCCTGAGGTCGAGCCCGATGGCGAGCATCGCGCCACGCAGCCCGAACTTGGATGCGGTGTAGATCGGGGTCTCGGCCAGCGGGAAGATCCCGCCGAGGGAGACCGTGGTGACCACTCGGGCGTCCCGGGAAGCCATGAGAAGAGGAATGGCGATCCGGGTGGCGACGAGCGGTGAGGTCAGGTTGAGGGTGATCTCCCGCTCGATGCTCTCGACGCTGCGGACGTCGAAGCGTTCCGCGCTGGTCATGCCCACGTTGTTGACGAGTACGTCGAGGCGACCGTGATCATCGGCGACCACCTCGAACAACCGCTCCACCTGGGCGCGGTCCATCAGGTCACAGCCGATGCCCGTATGCCCGGCGCCCGGAAGGTCCGCGGCCACCTTCATGGCGCGGACCCCGTCGATGTCGACGACGACGCAGCGGGCGCCGCCGGAGGCGAAACGACGGCACAGCGCACTGCCGATGCCGCCCGCGCCGCCGGTCACCAGCATGACCTTGTCGGTGAAGTCGAACCCGCTCATGCCGTCGCCTCCGCAGGTCGAAGGGACCGTACCCGCGGAGGCCGGCCCTCGGTGCGCCAGCCCATCTCCCCCGCGACCTTGCCCAGGTACTTCACGAAGGCCGCGCCGTCGACGTAACCGGTGTGGCGGGGCGAGTCGACGAACTTCAGCCCGCCGGACAGATCCGGGCGGTCGGCGCGGATCATGCGGGCGAACCGCTCCGCGTTAGGCAGCCGGTGCCGCGCGTCATGGATGTACCCGGCGATCAGCTGCGCCTGGGAGTCGAAGAGCTGGTACGCACCGGAGTTGGTCTCGATGAAGCCGATGCCGAACAGGCCCTCGTGCTCGCGCGAGAACGACGACAGGTACAGGTCCGGGTGCTGCTCATCGCCGAAGTACTGCTGCGCGACCGGCACTTTGTGGACGTAGCCGGTGGCCAGCAGGACGAGATCGAAGTCGTCGCTCGTGCCGTCGGTGAAGTACACGGTCCGGCCCTCGGTGCGGGCGATCCCGGGCTTGGCGGTGATGTCGCCGTGCTGGAGGTGGTGGATCAGCATCGAGTTGACGGCCGGGTGGGTCTCGAACAGCTTGTGGTCCGGCTTCGGCAGCCCCAGCCGCGTCGGGTCGCCGTTGATGATCCGCAGGAGGGCCCCGAAGAGACGCTGTGCCAGCCACATCGGCAGGTGCGGCCCGCTGCCCGCGATGGTGTCCACCGGCCGGCCGAACAGGTGCTTGGGGATGAACCAGTATCCGCGCCGCATGCTGATCACCGCGTGGTCCGCGGTCCGGGCCGCGTCGCAGGCTATGTCACAGCCGGAGTTCCCCGCGCCCACGACCAGGACCCGCTTGCCCCGCAGCTCCTCCGCGTTGCGATAGCCGACGGTGTGCCGGACCTCTCCGCTGAACTCCCCCGGCAGTTCGGGGACGTTGGGGTGCCACTGCGAGCCCGTACACACGACGACCTGCCCGTGCACGCTTTCCCGCCCGTCGGCCCGGGTGACCGTCCACGTGCCGTCCGCGTTCTTCTCGACGTTGTCGACCTCGACGCCGAACTCGATGCGGTCCGTCAGCCCGTAGGCGTCGGCGAAGGACCGCAGGTACGACAGGATCTGCCGGTGGGGCGGGTAGTCCGCGAAGTGGTCGGGCATCGGAAAACCGCCGAATCCCGACAGTGTCCTGCTGGAAATGAAGTGGGCGGACTCGTACATCGGACCGCCGGGATTGTCGATGTCCCAGATACCGCCGGGCCCGGTGTGTCGCTCAAGATGCGTGTACGGCAGATTCCGCTCCGCCAGGGCCCTGGCGACCGCCAGCCCGGCAGGTCCCGCCCCGATCACGCACGTATCAAACTGGCTTTCCTTCACGGGTCTGCCTCCTCGTTCATCCCTTTCACGGGCGTTGGAGGAAACGTATTCACCCGCCGTTCTGCGGGAACTGACCTGCGCGGCCACGGACCGGACCTCAGCGGCCGCGCCACCACTGCGTCCGTCTGCGCGCAACCTGACCTGTTCGGACGACTTGTTCATGGGACTCAGTCGGTATGATGCAGTCATGGCTCACGTTCCCGCGGCCGAGCGCCGCCCTCAGCTGATCAAAGCGGCCATCGACTTCATGACGAGGGAGGGAGTCGCGGCCGGGAGTACCCGTGCCATCGCCGCCGAGCTGGGGGTGGCCCAGGCCACGGTGCACTACACCTTCGGCACGAAGGAAGGGCTGTACCGCGCCGTCATGGAGCAGCTCACCCAGGATCTGATCACCCAGGTCGAGCAGGCCGCGCCGGCCGACGCCGGATTCGAGGAGACGGCCGGCACGCTGGCCGCCGCCCTGTGGCGAACGGTGCGTGAACAGCCCGCCAGCCATCAACTCCTCGCGGAACTGACCCACTTCGCGCTCCGGACCCCCGCCCTGAACGAGGCCCTCGAGAGCCACTACCGAAGGGTGACCGAGGTGACGGCGCGACTGGTGACCGAGGCAGCCGCGCGCACCGGGCAGCCTCTCGCCCAGCCCGCGGAAACGATTGCGCGTTTCTTCCTCGCCGGCTTCGACGGGCTCACGATGCAACATCTCTCGCTCCCCGACGAGGAGGCCGAGCACACCTGCCTCCAGGCCTTCGTGTCCGCTGTGGTGGCCATGGCCGGCGGTCGGCTGGAGCGGGTGTCCGTACCGGCGAGCTGACAGCGGTCGGGCGCACTCGTACAGGTACGAGTGCGCCCGGGTCCGGTCGTCAGTCGCGCGCGTTGATGGTCTCGGAGCGGATCAAGGTGCTCAGGTTGGCCATCGAGGTGCGCATGTCCGCACGCATACCCGGCTGCTGAATCCAGTCGAGCGCGAGCCCGAGGGGGCCGAGGTCGATGACGTATTCCACCTTGTAGGTCATCTGCGTGGCCTCCCTGCCGTCCGCGCTCTGGACCGGCTGGAACTCGAAGACGCTGGTCACGTCCTTCAGCGGAGCGAACCCGACCCCGGTGTCGACGCGGCGCCTGAGGGGGTCGATCTCCACCACGGTCCACACCGAGTCGGTGCGCAGCGGGCCGAGGGTGCGGTTGCGTTCGGCATAGGTCTTGCCCACGGTGGCGATGCCGTGGTGGTCGGTGACCTCGATGGCGCCGGCGACCCATTCGGCGTATCGGTCGGTGCGGGAGACGACCTCCCAGACCCGCTCGACGGGAGCGTCGATGACGGCGCGTTCGGTGACGTGGAACTTGGTCATGGGGTGGTGCCTTTCTCTTTCGTTCAGCTCTGGTGCAGGAGTTCGGTGGCGGCGTGCCGGCCGGAGCGGACCGCGCCGTCCATGAAGCCGTTCCAGTAGGGGGAGAACTCGGACCCCGCCCAGTGCACGCGCCCGAACTCGCGACCCAGCCACTCCCCGTACTCGGTCAGCACTCCGGGTGCGGCGACGGACGTGGGGCCGCCCTGGGTCCATTGCTCGGCGGTCCAGTCCTGCTCGACGTAGTCGACGGTGTCGAAGGCCCGCTCCCGGACGACCTGGGCGAAGGAGCGCAGCACCGCGCCGCGCCGCTCGCATGCCGGGCGGTGCGCCCACTTGCGCCATTCCTTGCCGCCGAGGAATCCCATGAGCACGCCCGGTCCACCGTCGGGCGGGCTGTTGTCGAACATCTCGCGGATGGGCGAACCTCCCCGCAGCAGGCCCATGCCGGACAGGCCCTCCGCCCGCCAGAACGGTGTGTCGTAGACGGCCACGCACTTCATGAGGGTGCCGAAGGGCAGCCGCTGGAAGAGCTGGTCCTGCTGCGGCGGCAGCAGTGGGTCCCAGACGATCCGGGAGGCCAGGAGGGGCGGGATGGCGACGATGACCCGGTCGGCCCGCCAGTCGCCGGCGTCGGAGATCACGGTGACTCCGTCGGCGTCCTGGCTGATCCGGCGCACCGGGGCCGACAGGTGGACACGTCCGTCGAGTTCCTCGGCCATCCGGATCGCCACCAGCTGTGAGCCGCCGACGAACCGGCTGTCCTGGGCACCGCCGGAGGTACCGGTGCCGCGGTCCATGGTGCCCGGATGGGCCTCGTCACCGAACGTCGAGACGTACCAGAGGCTGAACAGCGCCGACGCGTCGCGCGCCTCACCGCCGTACGCGGAGTTCAGGAAGATGTTGATCAGGTCGACGGCGTCGCCGGTGATCTCGGCCTTGCGCAGCCAGGTCTCGTAGGTCATGCCGTCCAGGTCGCGGGCGTTCGGGGCCCGCCACGGCGCCGCCGGGGGCACCTTGCCCGCCGCCTGTCCGATGCGGGCCAGGGCGATGCCCATGTCCGGCAGCGCGAGCAGGTCCGGGGGTGTGTGCCCGGAGAACCGCCTGGCCTTGCCGTCGTGCACGTAGACCCGCTCGCCGGGCACGGCGGCCTGATACGTGGCCACGCCGACTTCCTTGGCCAGCGCCAGGATGTGGTCCTGGGTGGGGCCGACGAACTGCCCGCCGATCTCGGTCACTCGGCCCTCGCCGAGATCGTGGTTGAGCAGCCGCCCGCCGACCCGGTCGCGGGCCTCCAGAACGGCCACGGACTTGCCCGCCGCGACGAGCTCCCGCGCCGCGGTCAGCCCCGCCAGTCCCGCGCCGATCACGACGACGTCTGCCTCTCGGCTCCAGCGCCCGTTGGCGGCTTGCGTGCCGTGCGTACTGGTCATGGTCACTCCTTGGCTCACAGCGGTGAAGCAGTCGGCGAACAACATACAGGCGACATTGTCAGTCGACAAGGTCATTCGATTTCGTCATCTGAAAACACGCGTGACCTGGGTTTTTGACGAGAGTGGCGCACGCAACAGTCGGACGACTCGGTCGTACGACTTGAGCAAGTGATAAAGTCGGCCTACCGATTGAGGCGCCGTCGGCATCGGCCCGTCCCGTGGCCGGAGTCCGACCGGAGGCCCCTCTGCTTCCCCCGCCCATGTCTGCGCTCGGGCGGGCGGGATGCCCACCGTCCTAGGGAGTTCGTCATGGCCGTCCTGCTCCACCGGCTGGGCCACAGCGCCTACCGGCACCGAAAGCTCGTCCTGGGCATATGGCTCTTTGTCCTGGCCGCGCTCATCACGTGCGTCAGCGTCTTCAGCGGCAAGCTCGACGATCGCTTCGCAGTGCCCGGCACCGAGTCGCAGCGTGCGGTGGACAGTCTGAGCAAGATCCTTCCGGAAGCATCGGGCGCGGGCGCCCAGATCGTCTTCACCGCCCCCAAGGGCCACCAGGTCACCGAAGCCCCCTACGCCGCGACCATCGCCCGGACCGTGGCGGAAGCCAAGAAGGCTCCTCAGGTCAGCGAGGTCGTCGACCCCCGCGCCTCCGGCGCCGTCTCGGCCGACCGGACCACGGCGATCGTCCAGGTCCAGTACCCCGTGCCGCACGCGCAGGTCCGTGCCTCATCGGTGGACGCGATCGAGGACGCAGCCACGGCGGCGGAGAAGGGCGGCCTCAAGACGTCGGTGGGCGGGTCCGTCTACAGCAGCAAAGGCGTCCACGTCGGCCCGTCCGAGATCATCGGCGTGGCCGTGGCCCTGCTCGTACTCGTCGTCACGTTCGGTTCGCTGCTGGCCGCCGGCATGGCGCTGCTGCCCGCGCTGATCGGTGTGGCGGTCGGTCTGGCCGGGCTGCTCGCTCTCGCGCCCGCGGTCAGCATCTCCTCCACGGCGGTCACGCTCGCCCTCATGCTGGGCCTGGCCGTCGGCATCGACTACGTCCTGTTCATCCTCTCGCGCCACCGACAGCAGCTGGCCCGCGGAACCGACCCGAAGGAATCCATAGCGCTGGCCACCGGCACGGCCGGAAGCGCCGTGGTCTTCGCCGGCACCACCGTGATCATCGCGCTCGCCGCGCTGAGCGTCATCGGCATCCCGTTCCTGACCACGATGGGTCTCGGGGCCGCCGGAGCCGTACTCATCGCCGTGCTGGCCGCGATCACCCTCGTCCCCGCCGTCGCGGGATTCGCCGGCGCACGGCTCACCCCCAAGCCCGGCAGCCGCGCCGCCCGACGGGCAGCTGACACCGAGGGCTCCACCGGCCACACCACCATGGGCACCCGATGGACCAAGTGGGTCATCGCCAAGCCGCTGCTGACGGTGCTCGCCGTGGCGGGCATCCTCGTGACCCTCACCCTGCCCGCCACGGACATGCGCCTGGCCCTTCCCGACAACGGCTCCGCCCCGCACGCCTCCGCCGAGCGCAAGGCCTACGACACGATCAGCGACAAGTTCGGTCCCGGCTTCAACGGCCCGCTCCTCGTACTGGCCGAGACCAAGAACGGCACGGCTACCGCGAGTGCACAGGCCGACGCCCAGGTGGCCCAGAAGCTGCGGACCCTCAACAACGTCAAGGCCGTCCTGCCGCCCCAGCCCACCAGCGACTCGGCACAGAGCGTCATCACCGTCCTGCCCGCCTCCGGCCCGGACAGCGTCCGCACCGGCCAACTCGTCCGCGACATCCGCGAGGCGGCGCCCGACATCCGTGAGACCACCGGCGCCTCCGTCGCGGTCACCGGCACCACCGCCGTCAACATCGACGTCTCCAACCGGCTCAGCGACTCGCTGCTGCCCTTCGTCGCCATCGTCGTCGGCCTCAGCCTGCTCCTGCTGATGATCGTCTTCCGATCGCTCGTGATCCCCGCCAAGGCCGCCGTCGGCTTCCTGCTGTCGGTGGGCGCCTCGCTCGGCCTGGTCGTCGCCGTCTTCCAGTGGGGCTGGCTGGCCGACGTCCTCGATGTGCCGCACAGCGGCCCCGTCGTCAGCTTCCTGCCGATCATCCTGATCGGCGTGCTGTTCGGACTGGCCATGGACTACGAGGTGTTCCTCGTGTCCGGGATGCGCGAGGAATGGGCCCACACCGGCCGTGCCCGCCAGTCGGTCGTCGACGGCGCACGCCACAGCGTACGGGTCGTCACCGCGGCCGCACTGATCATGTTCACCGTCTTCGCCGGGTTCTTCCCCCTGGACGACTCCCTGATCAAACCCATCGCGTTCGCCCTGGCCGTCGGCGTGGCCATCGACGCCTTCGCCGTACGTATGACGCTCGTACCCGCGGTGCTCGCCCTCGCCGGGCGGGGCGCCTGGTGGCTGCCTGCTTGGCTGGACAGGATCCTGCCCGACCTCGACGTCGAAGGGACCAGCCTCCAGAAGGCTCCGGCGGCAGACCAGAAGGAACCCCAGCACGTCTCCTGAGTCCGTAGTCCGTCGGGTGGCCTCGCGGCGACGACCGCGTCGCGAGGCCACCCACCCGAGCGGCGCCGCAGCCGCCCGAACCCCCACCCCCTCAAGGCGACCCAAGGGACGAACGATGCACCGGGTACTCCTGACGGCCGGCCCCGCTCTCACACGCGACGCCTACGCACGCATCATCGAGGACTCCGCCCTCCTGACCGTCCAGGCCCAGATCCCCGACCTCACCCACGCTCTGGCCCAACTCCCTTCCCTGAGACCCGACATCCTCCTCATCGACGCCGTGGCCCTGGCCCCCTCCCCACGGACCACGACACTGCTGTCCCTGCGCCGCGCCGCCGCCCACAGCCGGCTCGCCGTCATCGGCGACACACCCGCCGAGGAGATCAGTTCACTCCTGCGTGCCGGAGTCACCGGCATCCTCAACCCACGCATCGAGGCCGGCCCTTTCGTGGCGGCACTCGCCCTGATCAGCCAGGGCGGAACGGTCGTCTCCTCGCCGTCCACCACCACGAGGATCTTCGCCTCCCCGGCGAGTCCCGTGCTGGACCAACTCTCCACGAGGGAGCGCCAGATCCTCGCCCTGATTGCCACCCAACCGGACAACAAGACGGTGGCACAGCTCCTCGGCATCAGCCCGCTCACGGTCAAGTCCCACGTGAACCGGATCCTGGGAAAGCTCGGCGCTTCCTCCCGCGCCCACCTGGTCACCATCGCCTACGAAAGCGGACTCGTCAGCCCCGGACCGCCGGCCGAGGAGGCGTCCGCCTCCGAGAGCCCCCGGCCCGTGCAACTGGAGTTGCGGTTCCGATCCGTGGGTTCGGCCGAGCAATTGCTCGTCTTCGGCCCGGCCGTCGAAGTGGTGGAACCGACCGAACTCCGTGATGCCCTGGTCCACAGGGCCCAGGAGACCACCGCCCTGTACGCCGGAGCCCAGACAGGCTGACACATACGCCTCGTCGAACCGGCCTGGACCAACACTGCGTTCGACGCGGCCAGCGTGCGGCCAGACCGGCCCCTGGACGTCTACGCCAAGCAGCGCCACGTCTTCGCGAGCAGTCCCTCGTGCTGTGCCCGGTTCAGGAGTTCGACGGTGGCCATGTCCAGGCGTTCGCCGAGGGCCAGCGACTCGGCGGCGAACGGGACCGCGACCAGCAGCGGCGTGCTCCGCCGGGTGTGCGATGACGCGTTCATCGCCTGCGGCAGTGGCGATCATCCAGCCAGGCCGGACGCTTCCTCGGCTACCGGGTAACCGTCTGCGACGCCCGCCCCGTCTTCGCCACCCCCGCCCGCTTCCCGCACGCCGACGAAGTCCTCGTCGACTGGCCCCACCGCTACCTGGCCGCCACCGAGAAGGACTCCCGCACCGCCATCTACGTCATCACCCACGACACCAGATTCCGCCCCGGCCCCCGTCCTCGCGAGCAGCGGATTCAGTCGGCTGGGCCCACCACTCCCGCCGGCTTGGGAAAGCCCCTCAAAATCACCCACAGCGGCTTGCCATTCCCGCACGCGGAAGCACGCAACGGCCCGGTCGCATCGTCAAAGACGGTGAGGACGCAGAGTGGTCCCGGCGCTTGGACAGGTCCGGTGGGACGGCCGGGAGCCGGTCGTCGAGGGCGGTTGGTGACGGGCTCCCGGGTGATCGCGAGGTGCTCGAGGGTTTCGGCTTCCCGCGGCCGGTTCCGCAGTGCGTACGGCTACTCGCTCCAGATCCTGCGGTAGGCCTCGCGGTAGCCCTCGGCGTCCCAGGACAGTGCGCCGCCGCTGTTGGCGGCGGTGCTGATGTGGACGGGTGCGACGTATCCGCTGGCCGGCTTGCCGGCGAAGGCCCGGTTGAACTCGTCGATGATCTGCCATCCCTGCTCGGACAGGGGCTCGGGCACGGTGGCCGCCTGGAACTGTCTGCCGTTGATGCGTTCGAAGGCCGATGGGTCGCCGTCGCCGGCACCGATGTTGTAGGGAGCGCCGGCTCCGCCCTTGCCATCGGCGCGCAAGGCTGCGGTGGCGTGGTCGAAGTACAGGTCGTTGATGGCGGCGGAGTAGGTCCACTTGCTGCCGAAGCGGGACAGAAGGGAGGAGACCACCTTGATGGTGCGGCTGTTGGCCTGGGGAATGGGGATGTCCTCGTAGCTCAGCAGACTGATGTCGGAGCAGGTGGCGAGTTCCTTCTTGATCAGGTCGGACTTGCGCTTGGCGAAGGGTATGGACGCGTCGGTGAACAGGACGACGCCCGCGCGACCGTCCGACCGGGCGATGATCCAGTCGGCGCTGATCTTCGCGACGTCCTCGACCCTGGTGGTGATGTTGCTGAAGAGCTCGGGGTCCGCGCTGGGGCCCGGAGCGGCGACGGCGTGCCAGCCGATCAGCGGGATGTCGGCTGCCTTGGCCTGCTCGACCTGGCGGGCGGTGGGCTTCGGGTCGAAACCGCCGATGACGATGCCGGAGGGTCTGAGCGCGAGCGCCTCGTCGAAGGCGTCCCGGATGCCGGCGGGCGTGCCCTGTCCGTTGATGGTACGGACGTCCCAGCCCATGACTTTGGCTGCTTCCTGGACACCCTGGGCGACGCCGGCGACACCGGGGTTGGTCAGGGTCTGGGCGATGTAGACGATGGTCTTGTCGGGGACGGCCGTGGGGCCGGTGGTGGGGCCATTCCAGGGGGCGTTCACGTCTTCGGCCTTCTTGACGACCCGCTTGGCGCGGGCGAGGACGGTGGGGCAGCCGGGCTCCGCGGACTCGGGGGAACCGGCGCTGGATGCGGTGCTGCTCGAACCGCGCTCGCAGCCGGCCATCGCGGTGGCGGCCACGGCCAGGAGCGCAGCGGCCGTAACGGCCGCCTTGCGGGTGTGGTGCACGGGGTCTCCTCACAGGGCGCGAGAGGTACGGGGGCTTGCATGGGGGGAGGGAGGAGAGGGGCGGGTCTCGGACGGCGACGGCCCCGGGGCACGGCCTGACGTCAGGGCGAACGAGGCCCGGCACCCAGGCGTGCTGGGGTGGGAATGTAGCAGGGCGCCGGGAGAGGCTGTCGGCAACTGACGGTGGATGAGGTATCTACGCGCGGCGAGGGACGAAAAACGGAATGTGTAATCAACTGTTGCAGGAATGCCCCTTGTCAACGCTCGCGCAGACGGTAGTCTCACACGGCCAGTTCCGGACAAGTGGCCGAAAGTAACTGCCCTCCCGGGGTGCACCTCGCCGGTGCCACGTCCGCTCTCCGGTGTTGGTGCGGTCCGGAAGTGACAGCACCCGGTCACCGCTCAGGAGCCATCGAAGGAGGCCCGGGTGCCCGCGAACACCGTGGACCCATCGCTCGCACTCGCCCCGGCGGAACCTGCGCGCACCTCGCCGCGGTTGCGGCGGCAGGCCGCAACTCTCCTCGACCGATGGCCGTTCCGGCGCAAGCTCAACATCCTGGTGATCGCGCCGGTCCTGGTCGTCGGCGCGCTGCTCGGCGTCGGCGTCAGCGGCCAGGTGGAGCAGGCCCGGGAGGCTGACCGGATCGCGGCGCTGGTGCGCGACAGCAAGCAGGTCACGCGGCTGATCAACGATGTGCAGGCCGAACACCGGCTGGCGCTCGTGCTGTCCGTGCGGTACGACTCGGCCCGCCCGGGAGCCGACCTGCCATCGACCGCCGAGTACCGCAAGGCACAGCGGAACACCGACACACAAATCGCCGACGTGCGCTCGGCATTCGGATCGAGCCTGCCGAAGGAGGAGGCTCAGGCCCTGGATTACCTCCGGGATCTGGCCATCCTGCGCGACAAGCTGAAACGGGGATACGTTCCTGCAGCCGACATCGACCCCGCCTACGCCGCAGCGGTCGACTACCTGATCGACGGCATCAGGCTCGACAGCCTCTCCGGCGGCTCGTCATCCTCGGCCGTCACCCTGCTCGACACGGTCGTGCGCGCCGACGCCGCGCACGCAGCATTCGAAAGTGCCGTCTTCTCCGCGCAGACCCGTGATGCCAACGCGCTCACCGAGTACACCCGCGCGGTCGGTGCCCACGAGCTCTACGAGCACCAGGCGGCCCGTTTCCAGCGGATCGCCACGCCGAAACAGGTCATGCTCCTCGGCGGCATCGAACGCGCTGCCGAGCAGAACGGCATCGAGTCGCAGTTCGCGCAGCTCCAGATCGATCCGGCGTCGCTGCAGGGCCAGACTCCGGCGCAGTTGCGCAAGGGGATCACCACCGGGACCAAGCAGGACGAGACCCGCCTGCAGATCACCGGGTCGTTGATCGAGCAGATCGCCGCCCGTGCCGATGCCGCCTCCGCGAGCGCCCTGCACAAGGCGCTGCTCATGGTCGGTCTGGCCGTGCTGAGCTTCGCCATCTGGCTGACCTTCTCCGTCCTGGTCCGGCGCTCGGTCCTGCGCCCGGTGACGGCCCTGACCGATGCCGCCCAGCAGGTCGTCGACGTCGCGGGCGAGGAACTCGCACGGGTCGCGGACGACGATGCCACCGACGGCACTCCGCTGCGGACACGGCCCATCCCGGTGCCGGTCCGCGACGAGATCGGCGAGCTGGCCGAGGCGTTCAATCAGGTGCAGGTCGCAGCCGTCCAACTGCTGGAGCGACAGGTGCAAAGCCGCCGCAACGTCGCCGAGATGTTCGGCAACGTCGGGCGCCGGGTCAGCAACCTGACCTCGCGTCAGCTCCTCCTGATCGATGCCGTCGAACGCGAGGAGACCGATCCGGACCTCCTGGAGCAGCTCTACCGCATCGACCACATCGCCGTACGCCTGCAGCGCAACGCCGAGAGCCTGATGCTGCTGGCCGGTATCCGGGAGACCACCCTCGAGGCCCGTCCGACCACCCTCGCCAACGTCATCCGGGCCGCGCTCGGCCAGATCGAGGGGTACCAACGGGTGTCCCTGCGGTCGGAGACGGAGGTCACCATCGCGCCCGACATCCAAGGCGACCTCATGTTGATGCTCGCCGAACTGCTCGAGAACGCGGTCGCGTTCTCCCCGTCCGAAACGTCGGTGGAGGTAACCGTCCGGCCCGGCACCGACGTCACAGCGGACGGCGGGGCCCTGGTCGAGGTCATCGACCACGGACTGGGCATGAGCGCGGAACACCTCGCCGAGGAGAACGCCCGGCTGGTCCGCCGGGAACGCCTTGACCTGGTGCCGACGAAGGTGCTCGGCCTCTTCGTCGTTGGCGCCCTCGCCCGGCGCTGGGGCGTACGGGTGGCCCTGAGCCGCACACCGGGTGGCGGGGTCACCGGTACGGTCTGGATTCCCTCCCCGCTCCTGCTGACGATGAGTCTCGTGTCCTCGACGCCCTCCTCCGAGTCGTCCTCCGGGCTGGACCCGGCCGACGCACCGGCGACTGTCCCGGCCGTGTCCGAGCAGGAACCCGGCACTCCGCTGCCGGTGCCCGCCACCCCCGCCCCCGTGCCGCAACGCCGGCCGGTGTTCCTGTCACCGGAGGGCCGCCTGCCCCGCCGCACCAGAACGGGGTGCGGCGCCGGATCCGACGAGCCCACGAAGGAGTCCAGCACTCCGTTGCGGCGGCGGGTCCGGGGCGCCACGCTCGCCATGACCACGCCGCCCGCCGATCGGGCGATCCCGACGGTGCTGCGGCCCGTCGACGCCGAGGCGGTCCGTTCGGAGCTCGACGAGTTCGAGGACGCCGTACGCAGGGCGGAGCGGGACAGCGGCATTCCCCGGCCTCGTCCCCCGGAGGACCGATCACCATCGCCAGAACAGCAACCCCAGAAGGAGTCGGGCCAGTGACCACGTCGACAGGTGACAGCCGTTCTGAGCGGACGGAACCAACCGACCTGCGAGCCGCCGCGGACGACTTCACCTGGCTGCTCGACCGGTTCGCCACGGAGACGGCCGGGGTCGTCGACGCCATCGCGGTGTCATCCGACGGGCTGCTGATCGCGGTCTCCCAGCTGCGCGACCAGGCAGACTCCGAGCGGCTCGCGGCGATCGTCTCCGGCCTCACGAGCCTCGCCGCGGGCGCCTCCGGCAACTACGGCCTGGGCGGCCTCAACAAGGTCATCATCGACCTGGAGGGCGGCCATGTGCTCGTGTCGGCCATAGGCAGCGGCGCCGTCCTCGGAGTTGTCACGTCCAAGGAGGCGAAGCTCGGCAACATCGCCTACGAGATGGCTCTCTTCGCCAACCGGGCCGGGGATGCGCTCACTCCCCAACTGGTGCTCGAACTGAAGAACAACGTCGGCGCCACGTCGGCCGGCTGACCCTGAGGAGGGATCGTGATGGCCGTCCGTGGACCAGGACCACGCGAGACAGAAGGGGACGGCGACGGCTCGCCGGAGCCCGTCGGCCGCGCCCCCGCGATCCGGCCGTTCCTGTTGACCGCCGGCCGGGTGTCGGGCGGCGGTACCGGGTCCGCGCTCCCGCTCGAGACCCAGGTCGTGGCCACATCGGACGGGCTCGCCGTCCTTCGCTCACTTACGTTCGAACACCGCGACATTGTGGCTTCCTGCCGACGGCCGCAGTCGGTGGCGGAACTTGCCGCCCGACTGGGACTGCACCTCAACGTCGTGCGGGTGCTGGCCGAGGACCTGTGCGCCGCCGATCACCTGGCGGTCTACGTGCCCAGCGCCAGAACAGCCCAGGACATCTCCGTACTGCGAAGGGTCATCGATGGTCTTCGTGCCGTCCCCGACTCACGGGGCACACTCCGCAACAGCGGTTGAACAGCCGCCACTGCCGGTCAAGCTGGTCATCGCCGGTGGCTTCGGGGTGGGCAAGACCACCGCCGTGGGCGCGATCTCCGAGATCCGGCCGCTCACCACCGAGGCCGCGATCACCGAGGTCGCGGCGGGCGTGGACGACCTCAGTCACACCCCGGGCAAGACCACGACCACCGTCGCCATGGACTTCGGCTGCATCACCATCGACCCGACGCTGAAGCTGTACCTGTTCGGCACACCGGGCCAGGACCGGTTCGGCTTCATGTGGGACGACCTGGTCGAGGGAGCACTCGGCGGTCTGGTGATCGTGGACACCCGCCGCCTGGACGACTGCTATGCGGCCGTGGACTACTTCGAGCACAAGGACATCCCGTTTGCGGTCGCCATCAACGCGTTCGACGGGAAGATCGAGCATGACCTGGACGAGGTGCGGTGGGCGCTGGACCTGACCGAGCAGGTACCGCTGATCGTGTTCGACGCGCGGGAGACGGGCTCGGTCAGGGACGCACTCCTGGTCGTCCTCGACGTCGCCCTGTCCCGCGCCGAAAAGGCCGCCGCAACGACCTGAGCATTTCCGAGACCGGCCCGGTGGGTGATCGGCCGGCGCGGCACCGATGGGCCGGCCGTGTGCGACCGGACACTCCCGCGTCCTGCCCGAGGTCATGGCACCTGCCTCGTCCGCGCGGGTCCGGCTGCACGCCACGCTCCAGCCAGGTCCGGATGGGGGCCACGTACGCGGGGACAGCTCGGCAGCGTTCGATGAGCCCGAGGTGCTGCCGCAGGTCCGCCCCGTGCACGCGGTGATCCCCCACAGCGGGTTCCACTTGGCATGCCGTGAGGTCGCCTACCGCTGCAGAGGCTGGAACCCTCGCGCGGCGGATTTCCCTTCCAACGCGTAAAGGCTCCACCCCCGAAGGCTCTGCGGCGGGGCTCGTCCGGGGCTCATGCATCCGGAGGGGCCCCACACGGGTTGCTTCACCATGCGGGGCCCGCGGCGGGAGGAGGCGGCACCCCGGTCACCGGCGGACGCAGCCTCGACGACGTCCGCCGCATCCGCACCGAGCGCCTGGCCGACGACAACGCGCTCGTCACCATGGCGTACGCGCCGCTCGGCCCGTCCTTCACGCCCGTCGAGGTGGTGTCCGAGGAATGGCGCGTGGCGGACGAACTGGACCTGCGTGTCACGTTCCACGTCTCCGTCACCCCCCTCACCTCCCAGCCGATCTCCGCCCTGCGCGATGCCGGACTGCTGCGCGAGAAGATCCTCTACGTCCACGGCAACACGCTCGGCGACGACGAGCTGAAGCTGATCGCCGACTCGGGCGCCGCCGCCTCGGCCGCGCCCGGCGCGGAGGCGATGCTGGGCAACAACTCGCCCGTGGCGGGCCGGCTACGCCGCGCGGGCGTCACCACCGGCCTCGGCGTCGGCTCCGTCGCCTCGCAAGGGCGGGAGGGTTGCCACCACCACCATGGCCCCCGACGCCGACACCCTCGCCGCCGCCGGGCTCACCGGTGGCATGGTCCAGGCCCACCCGGTCCGCGAGACCACGGCGAGCGCAGCGCCTCCGCCGCCGTCGTCGCAGGCCAGGAGCTGGCCACACGGCCGCATTTGGGTACGTTCGCGCTACAGACGGGCAGTACGCCGGATCCGGGGCGATCAGCTTTCGGACCTGAACTTGCCCGGTGTCGTCCCCAGTCTTTGCTGGAAGACGCGTGTCATGTGGCTCTGGTCGGAGAACCCACACAGCGCGGCGATTTCCCGCAGCGGGTTGCTTGTCCGCTGGAGCATGAGTTGGGCCCGGGAGACACGCTGCTTGGTGACGAATTCGTGTGGCGTGGTCCCCATGGTCTGCCGGAATCGCCTGGCGAAGTGGTAGCGGCTCAGGCCGACACAGTCGGCGAGGTCGTCGAGGGAGATGTTCTCGCGCATGTGTGAGCGGATGAATTCCTGGATGGTGCCGATCTGCCGCGTGGTGAGCGTGTCGCTGGGGGTGTGCTCCCGGAACTGCACCTGGGCGTGACGTCGCAGGATGTGCACGGACAGCTGACAGGACAGTGACTCGATCAGCAGTGGACTGCCCACATCGCTGTGTGCGGCTTCGGCCGCGATGTGCATGGCGGTGCGGTGGATCGCCGGGTCGTTGGCTTTGAGGACGTCGTTGAGTTCGATGTCGGCGATGTCGCGTTCGTACATCTGGCGGCAGGTCGCGGCGAGTTCGTCCTGGGTGAGGTAGACGTGCACGACCTCGATCCCCTCGGGCCAGACCCAGTGGGATTCGGCGGCGCGGGTGAGCAGTGAGACGTCGCCGGGGCCGAGGTGTTCGGTCGACCAGTGACCGTCGAAGCGTCGTCGCATGGCCGTGGTTCCGCGACGGTAGGCGACGATCATGTAATCCCGCATGGGCGGGACTCCGACATCGGAGCCGCTGTAGCGGTATCCGCGTACCGACATGCCGTCCCAGCCCTGCTCGGGACTGTGCACCGTGAGACGTCCGGGCACCCAGACCGGAAGCTCGTCCGGCCCGATCAAGTGTTGCGCCATCGGCCTGTCCTCCACGTCGACATTGACGCTCGGCAACGGGCTGTTCGGCGAGTGCGCGGCCGCCTGCTGCGTTTCGACGCTAACGCCTGCGGGCGGTATGCGACAGGTCACGGCGATCGTCGCGCCCGTATTTTCAAGCCGCACAGCGGATTGTTCAACGCATTCGACATCCCCAAAACGCAGTGACCTGCGCCGTTGCCTGCGTCTTGGCGAAGCGCGCGAGACCGTTCAACGGCTCGGCGTATCCGTTCAAGCCTTCTCGGTGCGTTTCGGTGCAAGGTCCTGGGCCATCAGGTGGGCGCCCGTAGCTCGTTACGGCGCCGCGGCTTCCGTGTGATCGGAGATGCACCGTGACGGCTCAAGATCAATCACTCGGCGCGGGCGAGAGCAACTGGGTCGCCCTGGACGCGGGCGGCACGATGACCGACGCGGTCATCGTCAGCGATGACGGCCGGTTCCTTGTCGGCAAGTATCTGACGAACAAGCAGGACGAATCGGTCAGCTTCATCGGGTCGATCGCCGATGCCGCGAAGACCGACGGCAAGCAGTTGTCCGAGGTGATGCCGCACAGCGAGGTCATCGTCTACGCCGGCACGATCATGCTGAACACGCTGCTCAGCAAGACCGGTTCGACGGTGGGGCTGCTGCTGACCCAGGGCTTCGAGGACTACCTGCTGATGGAGAAGGCCGAGGGCGGCTGGCTGGGCTATCCCTATGCCGACCGGCTGCACACCGTGACCCATCACCACGACGATCCGGTGATCCCGCGGGACCGGGTGCATGGTGCCCAGGAACGCATCGATCTGTTCGGTCAGGTCACCGTCCCACTGCGGGAGGAGGACGTACGGGTCGCCGCGCGCGAGTTGGTGGCTGCCGGGGTCGAGTCGATCGGTGTGATGTTCCTGTTCTCGCACATGAACCCCGCACACGAGCAGCGTGCGGCGGAGATCATCGCCGAGGAGGCACCCGGCGTCTCGGTCGTGCTGTCCTCGGCGATCGCGCCGACGCACAAGGAGTACACCCGGCTGGCCAGTGTCGTCGCGCAGTCCTACGCGGGGGAACGGGCCCGCAAGCACTTCAAGGCCGTGGAGCAGAAGGCGCGTTCGGACGGTTTCCGGCGGGAGGTCTCCACGCTGCTGGCGCACGGCGGCACCGTGCCGGTGGACACCCCCCGGCTGTACGAGTCCTATGTGTCCGGTCCCGTCGGTGGGGTGCTGGGCGGACACTTCGTCGGGGAGATCCTCGGTTCGGACAATGTGGTCTGCTGCGACATCGGGGGAACCAGCTTCGATGTCGGCATCGTCCGCGACGGCACCATCCCGATCACCCGGGAGCCCACCCTGCTGAGCTTCCGCACCAACATCCCGATGATCCATACCGAGTCGATCGGTGCCGGGATGGGGTCGGAACTGGGGATACACCCGCTGACCGGGAAGCTCACCATCGGGCCGCGGAGCGCGGGGTCGGATGTCGGTGTCTGTCTGAACTGGCCGAACCCGACGATCACCGACTGCCATCTACTGCTGGGCTATCTGGATCCGAACAACTTCCTCGGCGGTGACGTTCCGCTGGACAAGGACGCGGCGCAGGCGGCGCTGGAGCCGATGGCCAAGCATTTCAAGGTCGGCGTCATGGAGTTCTGCGAGCGGGCACATCAGCTGGTCACCGAGTCGATGCGGGAGTTCCTGTCGAACATGCTCCGTGGCCGTGGATACACCACCGAGGAGTACTCGATGCTGATGTACGGCGGTGGCGGGCCGCTCGGCCTGTCCGGGGTGCTCGACGGGCTGGATTTCAAGGAGGTCATCACTTTCCCGTTCGCCGCCGTCTTCTCGGCATTCGGTGTGCTCTGCGCGCCGCGGCGCTACCGCTACCACCAGGCGACCATCGCGGCGTGTCCGGCCGGGGACGACGGTCCGGCCCGCGCGGTCAAGGGCGCGGCGATCGAGGCGATCAACGCGGCCTGGGCATCGCTGGAGGAGCGCGCGCGTCAGGACTTCGCCATCCACGGCTGGGATTTCGGCGCGGCCAGGCTGAACCGCTCGGCGTATGTGCGCTTCACCAACCAGCTCTCGGACTTCGAGGTCCCCTGGGACGGTGAGCGGCTCAAGTCGATCGACGACCTCCACGAGCTGATGCGCGGCTACGAACGCGTCTACACCAGCATCTATCCGAAGCAGGCCCTCTACTCCGAAGTCGGTTACCAGATCCTGGAGCTCGCGCTCTCCGCCGATCTGGAGACCCCCAAGCCGGCCATCCCGGTGCTGGACCTGCACGGCAGGACCCCGCCCTCGTCGGCGATCAAGGGAACCCGGCCCGGGCACTGGAAGGGCGAGGACATCACCTTCCGGATCTACGAGATGGACGAGCTGCAGGCCGGCAACGTCGTGGGCGGCCCGGCGGTGATCGAGCACCCGGCGACCACACTGCTCATCCCGCCCACCCATCACGTCGAGTTCGACAGCCGCCGCCTCATTCACTACCGCGCCGGTCAGGCCTGATCCCCGATTCGCCTGAACCCCGTTCGTCCCAAGGTGACGTGAAAGGCAGGACCCCACATGACCAGCGAGAAGCCGACGCTGCTCGAGCAACTGACCCGCTGCGAGGAGCTGTTCGAAGAGACCGGTCACTACCAGGGCTTGACCGAGCTGCCCAACCTGGAAGCCGACCCGCTGCAGTTCGAGTCGTTCCACTCCCGGCTGCTGTCGACCATCATCTCGACGCGCGAGACGATGAAGTACATCGCTTCCTCCCCCGCGGTCCGGGACTTCGAGGAGTTCGTGATCGGGCTCTACACCCCGGAAGGCGACGCCATCGCCCTGTCCAGCGGGATCATGGTGCACGTCCACACCCTGTCCGAGTTCATCAAGTTCATGATCAAGAACGGGTACGAGGACAACCCGAAGATCCGGCCCGGGGACATCTTCGAGAACAACGAGGTGTGGGCCGGCGGCGTGCACACGCCGGACGTCATGACGGTCATCCCGGTCTTCCACGGCGACGAGCTCATCGCCTGGGTCGGCGCGGTCGCCCACGAGTTGGAGGCGGGCACCTACGAGGGGCCGGGCATGTCGGTGCTCACCCCGGACCGCTACGGCGAGGGACTGCACATCAGCGCGGAGAAGGTCGGCGAGGACGACCACTTCCGCCACGATTACATGCTGCGGCTGCGCATGGGCCTCAGGAACGCCAACTGGTGGATCCTCGACGACAAGGCCAAGCTGTCGGGCTGTCTGATGGTCCGCGAGGCGCTCACCGAGATCGTCGAACAGTTCGGCCTGGACTACTACAAGCAGTCCACGAAGGAATTGATCGAGGAAGGCCGCCGGGAATTCCTCAAGCGGGTCCGTACGACCATGGTGCCGGGCACCTATCGCGGGCTGACCATGCCGGTGCACAAGCGCAGCCACGTGCCGTTCGTGCACCCGCTGGCCAAGAACGACTTCATCGACCTGGTGCGCCAGGAGATGACGGTCACCGGTGAAGGCCGCATAGAACTCGACTACGAGGGTTCGACCGGCTGGAGCTTCCACCCGTTCAACTGCGCCCCGGGGCCGATGAACGGCGGCTTCTGGATCACCCTGACCCAACTGCTCAACTACGACGGCCGGGTCAACGACGGCGCCTATCTGGCGGTCAAGCAGTACCTGCCCGAGGGATCGATCGTCAACGCCAACTACCAGGGCGTCGCGACCTCATTGGCCTGGTGGACCCTCATCCCGATCTTCGCCAATGTCTGGCGGCTGATGGGAATCAGCTGGTACGCCAGAGGATTCACCGAGGAGATCCTGATGTCGACCCCGACCTGCATGGTGGGGGTCACCGGTTTCGACCAGTTCGGCGGACCGACCGGCTACAACAACTTCGAGATGGCCGGCGAGAGTTTCGGCGCCCGCGGTGTCGCCGACGGCATGGACTGCGGCAGCCCGATCTGGAACTCCGAAGGCATCCAGGGCGACGCCGAGGTCTGGGAGCTGACCGGCCCCAACGTCTACCTCGGCCGCAGCTTCGTCCCCGACCACCAGGGCTACGGCCGGTTCCGCGGCGGGTCCGGCTGGCAGTCGCTGTGGATGGTCCGCAACTCCGACGTGGTCAACGTGACCCTGTCCGGATCCGGGTGCATGAACGGCGGCGTGTTCCACAAGGGACTGTTCGGCGGTTACCCGCCGGCGGGGTGGAAGTGCCTGTGGGCCACCGGGACCAACATCGCCGACCTCATCGCCCGGGGAGAGAAGCTGCCGTCGAGCCTCGAGGAGGCCGAACGCATGCTGCTGGACGGCACGATCACCGCCGACGACTGGTACTGCGGTCCGGACAACCAGTGGTCACCGAACCTGCGGGAAGGCGACCTGTTCGGCGTGCTGTACTACGGCGGCGCGGGATACGGGGATCCGCTGGATCGCGAGACCTCCGCCATCGAGAAGGACCTCGCCAACGGACTCATGACCACTGAGGGTGCCCGCACCGCGTATGCCTTCGCGGGCACCGACACCGACACCGACGCGGAACGCGACCGGCGGCGGCAGGCCCGGCTGGCCGAGTCGGTGCCCGCGACCGAGTGGTGGGAGGCGGAACGCGTCCGCGCCACCGCGGGTGAGGTCTCCGACATGGTGCACCACACCTTCGCCCGCTCGGCCAAGCTGTCCGACGTCCTCGTCGCCCAGTACAAGGCGTTCTGGCAGCTCGACGAGTTCCCCTACACCGAGACCGGCGAGCCGAACTTCTCCGCTCCCGCACCCGTCGGCTTCTACCACCCGACCTCGTCCAGCCGCCCGCGGCCGGACACGGCTTCCTGACCGGACGCGGCTCCCTGAAAGAGGACACCACCATGACCGACGACGACCGCTCTCCGGTCTCCAGCCAGGAGACCACGACCGCCCTGGTGCGGCGCAAGCTGTCCTGGGAGGAACTGCTCGGCCTCATGCGGGCCCCGAAGGACGGGTCCCGCTTCGCCGAAACGCTTGTCGCACTGCAGCAACTCGTCGACTGGGACGAGCAGATCCTGCTCCCCCTCGGGGAGAACCTGTTCATCGTCGCCAAGGGCGGCGAGGCCATCGTCAAGACGAAGGCAGGCGCCGAACTCGGCCCCTGGAACGGAAACTGGAAGATGCAGTGCCGGGTGATCGTCCGGCGCACCCGCGAGGACTTCCTCAGGATCTACCCGGAGGAACACCTCACCATCGACCCCGACCTCGTCGAGATCCGCGAGTTCCTCTGCCCGGTCAGCGGCACACTCCTCGACGTCGACTGCGTCCCGCCGACCTTTCCGGTGGAGGTCGACTTCACACCCGACCTGGCGACGTTCTACACCGAGTGGCTCGGCCGCGACCTGCCGGTCACCCTCTGAAACCCGCCGGTCCCGGCGTCGCCGGGACCGGCGTCTGCTCGCAGATTCATCGACAATCTCGCAGATCCGTCGGCATTGAAGGAGCAAACGGAATGACTCGCGACCAAGCCGGCGCTGGATGCGGCGCACCCGCTGGGCGGAACGGGCGAGCCGGACGACATCGCCTCCCCTGTGTGAACCCGGAATGACCATGAGCATGAGCTCACCCGACATCCTGTGGCGGCCGAGCCCGCACCAGGTCGAAGAGTCCAACCTCGCCGACTTCCTCCGATGGCTCCGGACATCGCGGGGCCACTCGTTCGCCGACTACATCGAGCTGTGGCGGTGGAGCACCGACGAGCTGACCGAGTTCTGGGCAGCGGTCTGGGAGTACTACGGGCTGGATGAGGCCGGCGGCTACGACGCCGTGCTGACCGAGCGCACCATGCCCGGCGCACGCTGGTTCCCCGGTGCCCGGCTGAACTTCGCGCAACGCTGCCTGGCCGCGCCGAGCGACACCCGAGCGGCGCTGGTGAGCGTGACCGAGACCGGCGAGCCGGTCGAGACCTCCTGGCGTGAGCTGCGGGACGAGGTCGCCGCCGTCGCGACCAGGTTGCGCGAGCTGGACGTCGGGCCCGGCGATCACGTCGCGGCCTACCTGCCCAACATCCGGGAGGCAGTGGTCGCGTTGCTGGCCACCGCGGCAGTCGGCGCGGTATGGACGGCATGCTCACCGGACTTCGGCATCCCGAGTGTGCTGGCCCGGTTCCGCCAGGTCGCCCCGGTCGTCCTGATCGCCGCAGACGGCTACATCTATGGCGGAAAGGCGTTCGATCGCCGTGCTGAGGCTGCCGAGCTGTTGGACGGGCTGCCCACTGTGCGGCACCTGGTCACCGTCCGGCGCCGGACCACCGGCTCCTGGCCGACGCGTGCCGGCGTGACCGTGCACGACTGGCCGGACCCCTCGGCCGACGCGGAGATCGAGTTCGCCGACGTCCCGTTCGACCACCCGCTGTGGGTGCTGTGGTCCTCGGGTACGACCGGGGTGCCCAAGGGCATCGTCCACGGGCACGGCGGCATCGTCGTGGAGCTGTTGAAGTCCCTCGGCCTCGGTGCTGACGTGCGCGCGTCCGACCGGTTCCTGTTCCTCACCTCGACGAGCTGGATGGTGTGGAATTACCTCATCGGCGGTCTCCTGCACGGCGCGACCATCGTGCTGTATGACGGCAGCCCCACGTTCCCGGACGTCAACGGTGGGTGGCGTATAGCCGAACGCACCGGTGCGACCTTGTTCGGGGTGGGCGCCGGCTATCTGATGGCGGGCGAGCAGGCAAACGCGGAGCCCCGAGCCGCGGTCGGGCTGAGCCGACTGCGCTCGATCCTGCAGACCGGCTCCACCCTTGCGCCGTCGGCGTGGCGGTGGGTGTACTCGCACGTGTCCCCGGACGTGTGGCTGCAGTCGGTGTGCGGCGGCACCGACATCTGCTCCGCCCTGGCCGGCGCGGCCGCAGACCTGCCGGTTCGCACTGGACGCATCTCCGCGCCGGCACTTGGTGTCGCGTTGGCTTCCTGGGACCCGGAGGGGCATCCGCTCACCGGGCAGCAAGGCGAACTGGTCGTCACCGAGCCCATGCCCTCGATGCCCCTGCGGTTCGTGTCGGACCCGGACGGCCGACGGTATCGCGCCAGTTACTTCGACATCTTCCCCGGTGTGTGGCGGCATGGAGACTGGGTGACCGTGCACGACGACCTCAGCATGGTCGTGGCCGGTCGGTCCGACTCCACCCTCAACCGAATGGGCGTACGAATGGGTTCCGCCGACATCTACGCCGTGGTGGAACGCTTCCCCGAGATCACCGACAGCCTCGTCATCGGTGCCGAACTCCCTGACGGCGGCTATGTGATGCCCTTGTTCGTCGTCCTCGCCGAGCACATCCAGCTGGACGACACCCTGCGCGGCCGAATCGTCACCGCGATCCGCACCGAACTGTCACCCCGCCATGTGCCCGACGACATCATCGCCGCGCCCGCCGTCCCCCGTACCCTCACCGGCAAGAAACTGGAAGTGCCGATCAAACGCATCCTGCAGGGGACAGCACCAGCCCAGGTGGTCTCGGCCGGCGCTGTCACACATGAGGACACGCTGAACTGGTACGCCCGATACGGCCGCACCATCGGCAGGGTCCCGAAGTGACTTCAAAAGTGACTTCAAAGTTGACGACCTGACCACTCCCGCTGTGGATGCGCGTCCTGAACGGCCATGACTTCGGTATCGATCACCGAGAGGCTCACAGGCCTACAACGTGGACCGGCCCCAGAGATCAGGCTCGTACGTCTCGCTGCTGAAGTTCCTTGAGTACTCCGGCCACCGTCGCGAAGTCGTTGTTCACGTGGAGGACGGTGTGCCCGTGGTGGACCGCGGTCGCACACACCAACAGGTCGATCGCTCCTGCCGCGCGATGCCGGCCCTGCTGGGTCAGTTTGTACTGGGCGGTGTCGACCCAACGCCAGGCGTTCTTCGGAACGGGAGAGAGCAGGCAGAGTGCGTCCAACTCCTCCGCGAGCTCGTCCCGGTGGGACGGGCTGGTTGCCGAGTAGAGAAATTCGGCGCGTGTCGGCTCGCAGAGGTGGAACACCCCGGCTGCGATGTGCCCCTCCCAGGGCGGCAATGCTCCGGGAGTGCGGAACAGGTGCCACAGGGCGGAGGTGTCGAGCAGGTATGTGATCACTCGAAGGCCTCGTGTCGGGCACGCTTGCCCGCGTCATGCGCCGCCGCGGCCTGCTCGAACTCGCCACGCGCACCGCGCGCGGCCAGCTTCTCGGCAGCCTCGAGCCGCTTGATCCGGGCCACGTAGTCCCGCAAGGCCGCGTTGACCGTCTCCTTCTTCGTCGTGACACCCATCAGCCGCATGGCCTCGGCGAGCGCCTCGTCATCGAGATCAATCTGTGTGACAGACATCGAGCGCCTCCAGTATCCGTGATGTATGCCACCAAGATACGTCGCCAACATTGAAGAACGGGCCACCGCTCACGACCACCCGCCGGAGGTGGCGAGGCGAGGGCCTGGGCAGTCCCCTGTACGGACCGTTTCCGGCCCGGCACTCACGACAGTCGACCGTCGCGTACCGGCCTCCGGCTGGCCACTCCTCGAACATGATCTTGCTCGGTTCGGCAACGACAAGACCGTCGAACAGAACCTGCGCCCCCGGACAACGCGGGCGGCCTCAATTTCGGCCTCAACGTCATGACACCATGATCGAGCAGGGCCGCCAAGATCCCTCAAGTCCCCCGACCCTCCAGCAAAGTTGCTGGTCAGATCCATTCTCCACGTGTAGCGCGTGGTGGGGCGGGTGGGACTCGAACCCACGGCCGACGGATTATGAGTCCGCTGCTCTAACCGGCTGAGCTACCGCCCCGTCTACGGCGCGTCGCGCACATTTGTACGCGCCGTCTGCCGCAGCATAGCCGCTCATACGATCTCCTGCTTCGGATGGTCGGCTTCACATGACCATGAGGACCGCGACGCGGGCTGCGCGGTTCCACCGGGCATGAAAAAGGACCCCGCAGGGTCCTCTTCGGCTGCTCCCCCGACTGGACTCGAACCAGTAACCTGCCGGTTAACAGCCGGCTGCTCTGCCAATTGAGCTACGGAGGATCGAGCTCCCCCGACTGGACTCGAACCAGTAACCTGCCGGTTAACAGCCGGCTGCTCTGCCAATTGAGCTACGGAGGATTGCCTCGTTGCATCGAACGTACCTACCTGGGTATTCGCCAGAGGGCGCGCGCTCGCTGCGACACATACATTAGCGCAAGCAGGGGGGTGCTCCGCCAATCGGTTCCCCTACGACCGATGCCGACTCAAGGGAAGGGTGGCCGTCATGCGCTACCGGCTCACGTTCGTCGTCGGACTCGCCCTGGGTTACGTGCTGGGCACGCGAGCCGGGCGCGAGCGCTACGAGCAGTTGAAGAAGACCGCCCGGCAGGTAGCCCAGAACCCCGCGGTGCGCAACACCGCGGAGTCGGCTGCCCAGCAGGGACGCCAGTTCGCCGGCAAGGCGTATCACGTGGTGAGCGAGCGGGTCGGTGACCACGTCCCGGAATCGGTGGCCGGGCGCGTGCGCTCCCTGCGCGAGCGCAACACCAACGGCGTGGTGGCCGACGACGACTGGGGCACCAGCAACACGTAGAAGCCCCGATACGTAGATCCCCAAACACTCAAACACTCAGACGCATGGACGAATGGGGTGCTCTGCGCCACGTGGCGGACCGTGGTGCGAACGACAGTCAGCAGGTCAACGCACGGCGGCCGCGACGCCGGCATGAGCGCTTGCGACCGACCGGTACGGCCACGTCCGGCGGTACGGCAGAATTTCCGCCATGGGGATAGTCGCCGGGTTGGACAGTTCGCCCGATTTCACTCGCATCGTCGTCTGCGACGCGGACAGCGGAGCCGTGCTCCGGCAGGGGTACGCCCCGCATCCGGTCGACGGCGGCGCCGAGGGCGGCCGGCCTTCGGACGTGGACCCGCAGGCCTGGCTGCTGTCCCTCGGTGAAGCGGCGAGCGGCGGGCTGCTCGAAGGCGTGCAGGCGATCGGCGTCTCGGCGCAGCAGAACGCGCTTGTGCCGCTGGACACCCAGGGCAACACCGTGCGCCCGGCGCTGGTCGGCGGGGACAAGCGGGCGCAGGTCGCGGCGGCCGATCTGGTCGACGCGCTCGGCGGTCGCGAGGCCTGGGCCCAGGCCGTGGGCTGCGTACCGCAGGCGGGGCAGCCGGTGACGAAGCTGCGCTGGCTGGCCAAGAACGAGCCCGATTCCGCGCTGCGCACCGCCCTGCTCATGCAGGCGCACGACTGGCTGGTGTGGCAGCTGCTCGGCCGGCCGGCACGCCGGACCACCGACCGGGGCGGGGCCTCCAGCACGGGCTACTGGAGCGCGGCGAACGGCGCGTACCGGACCGATCTGGTGGAGCTGGCGCTCGGGCACCAGGCGCTGCTGCCCGATGTGCTCGGCCCGTCCGAGGCCGCGGGGACGACGCCCGAGGGGCTGCTGATCTCGGCGGGCACGGGCGAGACGATGGCCGCGGCGTTCGGGCTCGGGATCGGGCTCGGCGACGCGGTGGTGTCGCTGGGCGCCTCGGGGTCCGTGATGGCCGTGCACCATGAGGCGCTGGTCGACCCGTCCGGGATGATCACCTCGCTCGCGGACGCGACGGGCATGCATCTGCCGGTCGTCACCACGCTCAACGCCGTACGGACGCTGCGCGGGACCGCCGAACTCCTCGGCCTGCCCGATCTGGAGAGCCTGTCCGATCTGGCGATGAAGTCGACTCCGGGCTCGCACGGGCTCGTACTGCTGCCGTATCTGGAAGGCGAGCGGGTGCCCGCTCTGCCGCACACGGCGGGGACACTGTCGGGGCTGCGGCGGGAGTCGATGAAGCCCGAGCATCTGGCGCGGGCGGCGTTCGAGGGCATGCTGTGCGGGCTCGCGGACGCGCTGGACGTGCTGCGCCGCCGGGGCGTGGAGGTGCGGCGGATCTTCCTGCTGGGCCCGGCCGCCGAGCTGCCCGCCGTGCAGGCCTGCGCGCCCTCGCTGCTGGGAGTGCAGATCGTGGTGCCGCAGTCCGCCGATTACGCGGCGATCGGCGCGGCCCGGCAGGCGGCCTGGGCGCTCGGCGCCTCGCGGGGCACGCTCGATCCGCTCGGCGTCGCGCAGGGCACGTTCGATCCGCGGCAGCCGCCCGCCTGGCAGGGTGCGGCCGCGCAGGTCCTGGAGCCCGGCGAGGAGCTGGCGGTGGGGCAGGCGGTACGGCAGCAGTACACGTCGGTACGGGATCAGACGCACCCGGGCGCCCTCAGATCCTGAGATCCCAGAGCCCAGATCCGGAGCCCGGACCCGGAGTCCAGACCCGGAGTCCAGAGCGTCCGGAATTATGCATTCCGGGAAGCTTGATGCCACTTACGGGGTTTCTTGCCGGGTTTTTGAAGCGCTCTTGGCGTAATTCGCTGGGGTAACACTGGTGGCCTGTCCGACGATGGGGCGTGGTGCGTCACCGTTTCCGCCCTTGTCGCCGACCCGAGAGACCAGCGTGCTCATACGACTCCTGCGGACCTACCTCAGGCCATACAAGAAACCCATCGCCTTACTGGTGCTGCTGCAGTTCCTGCAGACCTGCGCCACCCTGTACCTGCCCACCCTGAACGCGGACATCATCGACGACGGTGTCGTGAAGGGCGACACCGGCTACATCCTGTCCTTCGGCGCGCTGATGATCGGCATCTCGCTGGTGCAGGTCGTGTGCAACATCGGCGCCGTCTACTACGGCGCCCGCACGGCCTCGGCGGTCGGCCGCGACATCCGGGCCGGCGTCTTCGACCGGGTGCAGTCGTTCTCCGCGCGTGAGGTCGGCCACTTCGGGGCGCCGTCGCTGATCACCCGCACCACGAACGACGTGCAGCAGGTGCAGATGCTGACCCTGATGACGTTCACGCTGATGGTGTCGGCGCCGATCATGTGCGTGGGCGGCATCGTGATGGCGCTCGGCCTCGACGTGCCGCTGTCCGGTGTGCTGCTCGCCGTCGTGCCGGTGCTCGGCATCGCGGTCGGGCTCATCGTGCGCCGCCTGCGCCCGCTGTTCCGCTCCATGCAGGAACGCCTGGACACGGTGAACCGGGTGCTGCGCGAGCAGATCACCGGCAACCGCGTCATCCGCGCCTTCGTCCGCGACGCCTACGAGGAGGAGCGCTTCCGGAAGGCGAACGTCGACCTCACCGAGGTGTCGCTGGGCACCGGGCGGATGCTGGCGCTGATGTTCCCGATCGTCATGACCGTGGTGAACGTGTCGTCGATCGCGGTGGTGTGGTTCGGCGCGCACCGCATCGACAGCGGCGGGATGGAGATCGGCGCGCTGACCGCGTTCCTCGCCTATCTGATGCAGATCGTCATGTCCGTGATGATGGCCACCTTCATGTTCATGATGGTGCCGCGCGCCGAGGTCTGCGCCGAGCGCATCCAGGAAGTCCTGGAGACGCGGAGCAGCGTCGTGCCGCCGACCGCTCCCGTACGGGAACTGCGGCGCCACGGCCATCTGGAGATCCGCGGGGCCGGATTCCGTTATCCCGGCGCCGAGGAGCCGGTGCTGAAGTCCATCGACCTGGTGGCGCGGCCCGGCGAGACGACCGCCGTGATCGGGTCGACCGGCAGCGGCAAGTCGACGCTGCTCGGCCTGGTCCCGCGCCTTTTCGACGCCACGGACGGGGACGTCCTCGTCGACGGCGTGGACGTACGGACCCTCGAGCCGCGACTGCTCGCGCGCACCGTGGGCCTCGTACCGCAGAAGCCGTATCTGTTCGCGGGCACGGTGGCCACGAACCTGCGGTACGGGAATCCGGACGCGAGCGACGAGGAGCTGTGGCACGCGCTGGAGGTGGCGCAGGCCAAGGACTTCGTGGAGCGGCTGGAGAGCGGGCTCGACTCACCCGTCGCGCAGGGCGGCACGAATGTGTCGGGCGGTCAGCGGCAGCGGCTCGCCATCGCCCGCACGCTCGTACAGCGCCCGGAGATCTACCTCTTCGACGACTCGTTCTCGGCGCTCGACTACGCGACGGACGCGGCGCTGCGTACGGCGCTCGCGCGCGAGACCGCCGAGGCGACCGTCGTGATCGTCGCGCAACGCGTGTCGACCATCCGGGACGCCGACCGGATCGTGGTCCTCGACGAGGGGCGGGTCGTGGGAACGGGCCGCCACAACGAGCTGATGGCGGAGAACGAGACCTACCGGGAGATCGTGCTCTCCCAGCTGACGGAAGCGGAGGCGGCCTGATGGCAGGGCCCATGGGGCGCATGATGGCCGGGGGCGGGCCCGACCAGCACTCGATGGACTTCAAGGGGTCCGGGAAGCGGCTGCTCGCGCAGTTCAGACCCGAGCGGGCCACCATGTACGCGATGCTGCTCGCCGTCGTCCTGAGCGTCGGGCTGTCGGTCGTGGGCCCGAAGATCCTCGGCCGCGCGACCGACCTGGTCTTCGCGGGGGTCGTAGGGCGGGAGATGCCGGAGGGCGCCACCAAGGCCGAGGTGCTGAAGTCCATGCGGGAGCGCGGGGACGGCGGTGTGGCCGACATGCTCTCCGGGACGGACTTCACGCCGGGCAAGGGCATCGACTTCACGGCGGTCGGCGAGGTGCTGGGGCTCGCGCTCCTGACGTTCGCGGGCGCCGGACTGCTGATGGCCGTGGCGACGCGGCTGGTGAACCGGGCGGTCAACATGACCGTGTACCGGATGCGCGAGGACGTCCAGACGAAGCTGTCGCGGCTGCCGCTGTCGTACTTCGACAAGCGGCAGCGCGGTGAGGTGCTCAGCCGCGCCACCAACGACATCGACAACATCGGGCAGACGCTCCAGCAGTCGCTCGGACAGCTCATCAACTCGCTGCTGACGATCGTGGGCGTGCTGGCGATGATGTTCTGGGTGTCACCGCTGCTGGCGTTGGTCGCGCTGGTCACAGTGCCCCTGTCGTTCTATGTCGCGACCCGCGTCGGCAAACGGTCGCAGCCGCACTTCGTGCAGCAGTGGCGGTCGACGGGCAAGCTCAACGCGCACATCGAGGAGATGTACACCGGGCACACGCTCGTCAAGGTCTTCGGGCGGCAGGACGAGTCGGCGGCGCAGTTCGCCGAGCAGAACGAGAAGTTGTACGAGGCCGGGTTCAAGGCGCAGTTCAACAGCGGGGTCATGCAGCCGCTGATGATGTTCGTCTCGAACCTCAACTATGTGCTGGTGGCCGTGGTCGGCGGGCTCCGGGTGGCCTCGGGGGCGCTGTCGATCGGTGACGTGCAGGCCTTCATCCAGTACTCGCGGCAGTTCTCGATGCCGCTCACGCAGGTCGCCTCCATGGCCAACCTCGTGCAGTCCGGGGTCGCCTCGGCCGAGCGGATCTTCGAGCTGCTCGACGCGGAGGAGCAGGAGGCGGACCCCTTGCCGGGCGAGAAGTCGCTGGATGCCGGGAAGGCAGGAGTCGGGGCGGCTGGAGAGGTACGGGAGGTACGTGGCCGGGTCGCGCTGGAGCACGTGTCGTTCCGCTACGACCCCGAGAAGCCCCTCATCGAGGACCTGTCGATGAAGGCCGAACCCGGTCATACGGTGGCGATCGTCGGTCCGACGGGGGCGGGCAAGACGACGCTGGTGAACCTGCTGATGCGGTTCTACGAGGTCACCGGTGGGCGTATCACGATCGACGGGGTCGACATCTCCAAGATGTCGCGCGACGAACTGCGGGCCGGGATCGGCATGGTGCTTCAGGACACCTGGCTGTTCGGGGGCACGATCGCGGAGAACATCGCGTACGGGGCCTCTCGCGAGGTGACGCGCGCGGAGATCGAGGAGGCGGCGCGGGCCGCGCACGCGGACCGGTTCGTGCGTACGTTGCCGGACGGGTACGACACGGTCATCGATGACGAGGGGTCAGGGGTGAGCGCGGGTGAGAAGCAGCTCATCACCATCGCTCGGGCGTTCCTGTCCGATCCGGTGATACTGGTGCTCGACGAGGCCACGAGTTCGGTGGACACGCGGACCGAGGTGCTGATCCAGAAGGCGATGGCGAAGCTGGCGCATGGGCGGACGTCGTTCGTGATCGCTCACCGGTTGTCGACCATTCGGGACGCGGACACGATTCTGGTGATGGAGAACGGGGCGATCGTGGAGCAGGGGGCGCACGAGGAGCTGTTGGGGGCCGGTGGGGCGTATGCGCGCCTGTACCAGGCGCAGTTCGCTCAGGCCGTGGCGGAGGTGGACTGAGGGCTCCGCCCTCAGACCCCGCTCCTCAATCGCCGGGGGGCTGATTTTCAGCCCGTCCGGCGTTTGAGGACGAGGCCGTTCAGGCCGATACGGGGGTCTGGGGGCGGAGCCCCCGGGTTCAGGATGGGACGGGTAGGGGCGGCGGGGGCGAAAAACCCTAGTCCAAGTAACCCCGCAGCTGATCCGCGAACGCATGATCCCTGAGCTTGTTCAGGGTCTTCGACTCGATCTGGCGGATGCGCTCACGCGTGACGCCGAAGATACGGCCGATCTCCTCCAGCGTTCGCGGACGCCCGTCCGCGAGCCCGTAGCGGAGTTGGACGACCTTGCGTTCGCGTTCGCCGAGGGTGGAGAGGACGGCCTCCAGGTGCTCCCTGAGCAGCAGGAAGGCCGCCGACTCGACGGGCGACGTCGCGTCGCCGTCCTCGATCAGGTCGCCCAGGGCCACATCGTCCTCCTCGCCCACCGGCGCGTGGAGGGAGACGGGCTCCTGGGCCAGCCGCAGGACCTCGCTGACCCGCTCGCTCGGCAGATCGAGCTGGACGCCGACCTCCTCGGGGGTCGGCTCGTAGCCGCGCTCCTGGAGCATGCGCCGCTGAACGCGGACGACACGGTTGATCAACTCGACGACGTGGACGGGGACTCGGATGGTCCTGGCCTGGTCGGCGAGGGCGCGCGACATGGCCTGCCGGATCCACCAGGTCGCGTAGGTCGAGAACTTGTACCCGCGGGCGTAGTCGAACTTCTCCACGGCGCGGATGAGACCGAGGTTGCCTTCCTGCACCAGGTCGAGCATGGTCAGGCCGCGTCCCACGTACCGTTTGGCGACGGAGACCACGAGCCGCAGGTTGGCTTCGATCAGGCGGCGCTTGGCCATCCGGCCCATGACCACCAACTTGTCGAGGTCCAGGGCAAGTTGGCTGTCCAGGTCGGGGGTCCCCGCGAGCTTCTCCTCGGCGAAGAGGCCGGCCTCGACACGGCGTGCGAGCTCCACCTCCTCGGCGGCGGTGAGCAGGGGGATCCGCCCGATCTCGCGCAGGTACTGGCGGAACAGGTCGGAGGACGGGCCTCCGGTGTCGGTGACGCGGGCACGGCGCAGCGGCTCGACGGGCTCGGGCGCCTCGGTCTCGATGACGCCGGCCGGCGGGTCGTCGAGGCCTGGCGGGCTCTCCGGCCCGGCTTCGGGATGGTGCGCGACACGGCTCTGTGGCGGCACCGCCGAGATGACGTCCGCGTCCGTGATGTTGTCGGTCTCTGTGAGGGTCTGGGTCTGCACGGGGGCGACCTCCAGGGTGATCGCTGCTGAGGCATGCGGCAGCGGTACTTCGCGAACGGACTCGACGGCCGCGCCGCCATCCGTCCCGTACACGTTGAGCGGAACCGCGGGGATGGAGGACCCGTCGCGTTCGGGTCGGCCGCGCTCCGAGGACTCAGGCACCGGAACCCAGTGTGGAGTACGACACATCCTCGCCACGAGGGGCGTGCGGTGACTTTTTGAGTCCCGTCCGTGACCGGGTGGTTACCCTGACGTACGAGTGCCCGGTCAGCGGGCACGAAACCACCGTCAGAGAGCTTCCGCGCCTCGCTCGCGCAGTGCCTGCCCGTACTGCTGGAGCACCCACAACTCGTTCTGTACGGCGGCCAGGTGGGCCGGGTCGCCGTGCGCGCCCAGGCGGGCGAGAGTGCCCTGGACCTCGTGGATGCGGCGGTCGACGGCGCGGCGGCGGACCATGACGAGCTGATCGCCGGCGTACACCTCGTCCACGGTCCGGCGCATGATGGCCTCGACCGCGAGCTCGGTGACCATGGCGCGGACCGCGTTGTCCGGAGCGGCCTCGCGGACCCGGACCAGATACTCCTGGGGGTCCTGGACTCCGTACTCCGCACCGCCCGCGTCCATGATCGCCTGGCGTACGGCCGCGTACGGCGGGGCGGTGAACTCGTCGATCCCGTAGGCGTCGAAGGCCGGGGAGACCAACTCCGGTCGCTGGAGGGCGAGTTTGAGCAACTCGCGCTCGGTGGCGAACACGGGGTTGCGGAGGGTCAGGGCGGGGCCCGACGGTGCTCTCACCGCGGCGTACGACTGTGGGGGGCCGCCCTGTTGCCGGGTCGGCGCCGGGCCCTTGCCGCCCCGGTCCCGTGCCCAACGGGCCAGCTGGGCCACCCGCTTGACCACGAACTGTGTGTCCAGAATGCCCAGCATGCCCGCGAGCTCCACGGCCACCTCGTGCTGGGCGCCGCTGTTCTTGATGCGGGCCACGATGGGCGCCGCCTCGTCGAGCGCGGCGGCGCGGCCCGCCGGGGTTTCCAGGTCGTAGCGGGCGACGATCTGGCGCAGCGCGAACTCGAAGAGCGGCATACGGGGTTCGACCAGGTCGGCCACCGCCTCGTCGCCCTTGGCGAGGCGCAGCTCGCAGGGGTCCATGCCGTCCGGCGCGATGGCGATGTAGGTCTCGGCGGCGAACTTCTGGTCGTCCTCGAACGCGCGCAGGGCCGCCTTCTGGCCGGCCGCGTCGCCGTCGAAGGTGAAGATGACACGCGCCGAGCCGTTGTCCATCAGGAGCCGGCGGAGGATCTTGATGTGGTCGCCGCCGAAGGCCGTACCGCAGGTGGCGATGGCCGTCGTCACGCCCGCGAGGTGGCAGGCCATCACATCCGTATACCCCTCGACCACGACCGCGCGGCTGGTCTTGGCGATCTCCTTCTTGGCGAGGTCGATGCCGTAGAGGACCTGTGACTTCCGGTAGATCGGCGTGTCGGGGGTGTTCAGGTATTTGGGTCCGTTGTCCGACTCGTACAACTTCCGCGCGCCGAAGCCGACGACCTCGCCGCCGATGTCGCGGATCGGCCACATCAGGCGGCCGCGGAAGCGGTCGATGGGACCGCGGCGGCCGTCCTGGGAGAGGCCGGAGAGGAGGAGCTCCTTGTCGGTGAAGCCCTTGCCGCGCAGATAGCGGGTGAGGTGGTCCCAGCCCTGGGGGCTGTAGCCGACGCCGAAGTGGGCGGCGGCCGCCTGGTCGAAGCCTCGCTCGGCCAGGAACGTGCGGCCCGTGTCGGCCTCCGGGCTGGTGTCGAGCTGCTCGACGTAGAACTGGGCGGCGATCTTGTGGGCCTCCACCAGCCGGATGCGCTCGCCGCGCTGGTGGGAGGGGTTGTAGCCGCCCTCCTCGTACCGCAGCGTGATGCCCGCCTGCCCGGCGAGGCGCTCGACCGCCTCCGAGAAGGAGAGGTGGTCGACCTTCATCACGAAGGTGATGGTGTCGCCGCCCTCCTGGCAGCCGAAGCAGTGGAAGAACCCCTTGCTCGGGCTGACCGTGAAGGAGGGCGACTTCTCGTCGTGGAACGGGCAGAGGCCTTTGAGGTTTCCCCCGCCCGCGTTACGCAGCTGGAGGTACTCGGACACCACGGCGTCGATCGGAACCGCGTCCCGAACCGCCTTCACGTCCTCGTCGTTGATCCTTCCGGCCACGCGTGAATTCTACGGGGGTGGTGTGACAGTCCAGTACGCCGTCGTCAGGGGGCCAGGCTGTCCAGTGGAACGTGCGGGTCCGCCAGCGCCTCCGTGTTCACCTGAGCCTTCGACCGGATCAGCCGCTGGATCGGCTCCGTGACGTCCCACACGTTCACGTTCATCCCGGCGAGGACCCGCCCCTGCTTCAGCCAGAAGGCGATGAACTGCCGCTTGCCCGCGTCTCCCCGGATCACCACCTGGTCGTACGCGCCCGGGGGCGCCCAGCCCGAGTACTCGAGCCCGACGTCGTACTGGTCGGAGAAGAAATAGGGCACCCTGTCGTACGTCAGCTCGCGGCCCAGCATCGCGCGGGCCGCCGCGGGGCCGCCGTTGAGGGCGTTGGCCCAGTGCTCCACACGCAGCCGGACGCCGAAGAGGGCGTGGTGGTAGGCGGCCACGTCGCCGGCCGCGTAGATGTCGGGGTCCGAGGTACGCAGCCGCTCGTCGACCGCGATGCCGCCGCCCTCCGAGCGGTCGACCAGGGTGAGGCCCGCGGCCTCGGCGAGGCCGGTGCGCGGGGCCGCGCCGATCGCGGCGAGCACATCGTGGGCGGGGTGTTCCTCGCCGTCCTCCGTGCGGGCGGCCAGGACCATGCCGTCCTGGCCGGTGATCTCGGCGAGCCGGGTGCCGAAGTGGAAGCGGACGCCCCGCTCGGCGTGCAGTTCGGTGAACATCTGCCCGATCTCGGGGCCGAAGACCCCGTACAGCGGAGTGGGCTGAGGCGCGACGACGGTGACTTCGGCGCCGTACTCGCGGGCCGCGGCGGCGACCTCCAGGCCGATCCAGCCGGCGCCCGCGATGACGATGTGGCCGTTGTCGCGGCCGAGAGCGGCGAGGACGCCCTTGAGGCGCTCGGCGTGCGCGAGGCGGCGCAGGTGGTGCACGCCGGCCAGGCCGGTCCCCGGGATGTCGAGGCGGCGGGGCTCGGCGCCGGTCGCGAGCAGCAGCTTGTCGTAGTGGGCGAGGGTGCCGTCGTCGCCGAAGCGGACCGTCTTCGCGGTCCGGTCGATCGCGTCGACGGTCTGGCCGAGGTGGAGTTCGATGTCGTTGCGCGCGTACCAGGCGGGCTCGTGCACGAAGACGCTGTCGCGCTCCTCCTTGCCGAGCAGGTAGCCCTTGGAGAGGGGCGGGCGCTCGTACGGGTGGTCGCGTTCGTCGCAGATCAGTATCACGCGGCCGGTGAAGCCCTCCGCCCGGAGCGTCTCGGCCGCCTTCGCGCCGGCCAGACCTCCTCCGACGATGACGAATGTCTGATCCGCGTCGACCACGTGATGCCTCCTCATAACAGTGCCGCCACATGTGAGCGTCCCGCACGCAGCGTGATGCGGGAAGAGGGAGTGGCCCGTTCAGGCCACGGAGGGTCACCTTCGTGCGCCCGCTTGCCCCTACGGTGGGTGATTTCGCCCCCGCCGCCCCTACCCAATCCCATCCCCTGGGGCTCCGCCCCAGACCCCGCCAGGGGGCCAGCCCCCTGGACCCCCGCTCCTCAAACGCCGGAGGGGCTGAATTTCAGCGGGGCTAGGCAGAACCCCCCAGCTCAGCCCTCCGTCAACCGCGCGTGCAGCGACCGTGCCGACGCGTCCGTCAGCGAGGCGATCTGGTCGACGATGACACGCTTGCGTGCCCTGTCGTCCGGCGCCTCGTCGAACAGCGCGCGGAACTGCGGGTCCAGCCCCTCCGGCGCGCGAGCGGTGAGCGCCCGGGCCAGCTCCGCGACCACGATCCGCTGGTCGGCGCGCAGCCGCTCCTGCTCGGCGCGCTGCATGACGTACCGGTCGGCGACGGCCTTGAGGACCGCGCACTCCAGGCGCGCACCACTCGGTACGACCAGTTCGGCGGCGTACCGCGTGAGCCGTCCGCTGCCGTACGCCGCCCGTGTCGCCCCCTCGGCGGCCAGGCAGAAGCGGCCGATGAGCTGGCTGGTGGCGTCCTTCAGGCGGGCCTGTGCGACGGCCGATCCGTCGTAGCCGTGCGGCCACCACTCCTGGGCCAGCAGCCTGTCGAGGGCCTCGGCCAGCTCGGCGGGGTCGGTGTCCTCGGGCACGTACCGCCCGATCGCCACCGCGAAGACCGACTGCCGCTCGGGCTCCGCGCGCAGGCAGCCCGGGTCGATGTGGCCCGCGTGCAGGCCGTCCTCGACGTCGTGCACCGAGTACGCCACGTCGTCGGCCCAGTCCATGACCTGGGCCTCGAAGCAGGAGCGGTGGGCGGGGGCGCCTTTGCGGACCCAGTCGAAGACCGGCCGGTCGTCCTCGTAGACCCCGAACTTCGACGACTTGGGGTCGGCGGGGTGGCCGCCGCGCGGCCAGGGGTACTTGGTTGCGGCGTCGAGGGCGGCGCGCGTGAGGTTGAGGCCCACACTGACCAGGTCACCGCCACTCGCCGCGGCGGCGTCCGATGTCGCGGCCGGGGCGCGTACGAAGCGCTTGGGCTCGATGCGGGCCAGCAGCCGCAGCGACTGCGCGTTCCCCTCGAAACCGCCGCAGTCCTCCGCGAACTCGTTCAGCGCCTGCTCGCCGTTGTGCCCGAAGGGCGGGTGTCCCAGGTCGTGCGAGAGGCAGGCCGCCTCGACGAGGTCCGGGTCGCAGCCGAGAGCCGCGCCCAGCTCGCGGCCGACCTGGGCGCACTCGAGGGAGTGGGTCAGCCGCGTACGGGGGCTGGCGTCCCACACCTGACTGCGGGTGCCTGGCGTGACCACCTGGGTCTTGCCCGCGAGGCGGCGCAGCGCGGCGGAGTGCAGCACACGTGCGCGGTCGCGCTGGAAGGCGGTGCGCCCGGGCCGCTTGTCCGGCTCGACGGCCCACCGCTCGACGGCCGTCTCGTCGTACGCGTCGGGCGTGGCATGGTCTTCGTATGCCTGCGGTGCCTTCGGTGCGGTGCCTGCCATGCCCCGACAGTAGACGCAGGCAGCGACAAACGGGACGCGCAGGGCCGGGTCGAGCGGCCTGCTTCAGGCCGTCGGACGGTCATGCCGACATGCCGTCACGCCGAGGCCAGCCGGCGCTCCGGGGCGGACGCGGGGGCGGCGACCGTCTGGTCGTAGCGGTGCAGGACGAGGCGGGCCATCGCCGGGTGGGCGCCGAGCGGGGCCGCGGCGATCCAGGGGGCGGCTTCGGCGCACTCGGTGGCGAAGCGCCCGGGAGCGGTGAAGTACGAGGCGATCGCGACCCGGTCGCGGCCGCGGGCGGCGAGCGCGCGCACCGCGTTCGGGACCGTGGGCGCGGCGGCGGAGGCGTACGCCGGGACGACGGGTACGCCAAGGCGTTCGGCGAGGAGCCGGGCGGTGCGCCGGGTGTCGACGGCCGCGTCGGGGTCCCGGGAGCCGGCGGCGGCGAGTACGACACCGCTGGAGCGGCGGGCGGCCTCGCTCGTCCGGGACCGCCAGCCGGCCTCGACGAGTCGCGCGTACAGCGTCTCCACGAGCAGCGGGTGCGGGCCGAGCGGCGCGGCGACGCGGGTGCGTGCCGCCGAGGCGGCCGCGGCTTCGGGGATGTCCTGCTTGACGTGGTAGCCGCGGCTGAGCAGGAGGGGCACGAGCACGGCTTCGCCGGTGCCGAGGGAGGCGAGCGTGTCGGGCAGCAGGGGTTCGTTCAGCTCGATGTGTCCGAGGTGCACGGGCACCTCGGGGCGCAGCTCGCGGACCTTCTCGATGAGGGCGCGGATGGTGCTCAGGGCCCGGGGGTCACGGCTGCCGTGGCCCACGAGGACGAGCGCGGGCGGTGTGCCGCGCCGCTTGCCGTCGAGTGAGACGAGGCTGAGCTGGCTGCCGAGCTGGCTGGTGATCCGGTTCATGAGTTGCGCCGTACTGTCGAGGTGACCGCCACGGAGCGGCTGGCCGCCGGGGCGGGGCTGGGACTCGTCGTGAAGAGGGTTCGACGCCGTCATGAACCGATGGTGGCGGTACGACGTTGCCGTCCCGTTGCGCGGGAATGACGAGTGTTTTCCGGGGGTTCACGGCGCACTGCCAGGGGTGTGTGAGGTGTTCTGACCTGTACTTACGCCTCCGTGTGTGAGACCCGTCACGTTGTGCGCCGCGAACCGGATCGCCTTGCGCGGCGTCCCTGATGGTCGAATCGCCGAACCGGACGGCGGCCTCGGCCGACCGTCCCGGGGGACGGTGACGTCTACCTGGGGGACACCGCATGCGCCTGCCGCATTTGCCGCACCTGCCGCTGACCGTCCGTCGACCGCGGCTACCGCGCACCCGTGCCGGGCAGCGGCGGGCCGTGCAGGCGCTGATGCTGCTGTGCGTGCTCGCGCTGCTGCCCGCCACCTGGATGTTCACCGTGACGGGTGACCGGCTCCGTACGGCGGCGGACGTGCCGCGCACCGAGGTCGCGGTCGTCTTCGGCGCCGGTCTGTGGCAGGGCGAGCCCTCCCCCTACCTGGCCCACCGCCTCGACACGGCCGCGCGGCTGTATCGCGAGGGCCGTATCGAGGTCGTCCTGGTCACCGGCGACAACAGCCGCGAGGACTACGACGAGCCGGACGCCATGCGTACGTACCTCACGCGACACGGTGTCCCGGACGCCCGCATCGTCAGCGACTACGCGGGCTTCGACACCTGGGACTCCTGCGTCCGCGCCAAGAAGATCTTCGGCGTCGACAAGGCCGTGCTCATCAGCCAGGGCTTCCACATCCGCCGGGCGGTCGCGTTGTGCCAGGAGGCGGGTGTCACCGCGTACGGCGTCGGGGTGGACGCCCGGCACGACGCGACCTGGTACTACGGCGGCGTCCGTGAGCTGATCGCGGCGAACAAGGCGGCACTGGACGCGCTGTTCGAGCCCGACCCCCGGTTCCTCGGGCCGAAGGAACCGGGGGTCGCGGCGGCGCTGGCCGGCGGCCGGTGAACCGGGGCCCGGCCTCGGGCCTGTCCGACGGATCATGCCGGCCCCGGCAGCCCTCACGTCCGCCAGGACCGCGCGAAGAGGTCCCCGTGCCTGCCGCGTAACGGGACGCGTTCCGGTGCGTAACACGTCCGACGCACGCTGAAGGGTATGCAGACCTCCGTTACGCCCACCCACTGTCCCTACTGCGCCCTGCAGTGCGGCATGAACCTGACGCCCGCGCCCGAAGGGGCCGACAGCGTGGTCGAGGTGGTGGAGCGCGCGGACTTCCCCGTGAACCGGGGCGCCCTGTGCGGCAAGGGCCGTACCGCGCCCGCACTGCTCTCCTCCCGGGTCCGGCTCACTTCCCCGCTGGTCCGGAACGCCGGTGTTCTGGAGCCCGCCACCTGGGAGGAAGCCCTCGCCCGGATCGCCGACGGGCTGACCCGCACGCGCGCGGAGCACGGCCCGGACGCGAACGGCGTGTTCGGCGGCGGCGGGCTGACCAACGAGAAGGCCTACACGCTGGGGAAGTTCGCCCGCGTCGTGCTCCGCACCTCGCAGATCGACTACAACGGACGCTTCTGCATGTCGTCCGCGGCCGCCGGCGGCATGAAGGCCTTCGGCCTGGACCGGGGTCTTCCCTTCCCGCTGGAGGACATCCCGAAGACCGGCTGTGTCATCCTCGTCGGCTCGAACCTCGCCGAGACGATGCCGCCCGCGCTCCGCTATCTCACCGAACTCAAGGAGAACGGCGGGAAGCTGGTCGTCATCGACCCCCGCCGGACGCGCACCGCCGAGCAGGCGGATCTGCACCTGGCGCCCCGCCCCGGGACGGATCTCGCCCTGGCCCTCGGGCTGTTGCACCTGGTGGTGGCGGAGGGGCGCACGGACGAGGCGTACATCCAGGAACGTACGAGCGGCTGGGAGGAGGCGCGGGCGGCGGCCATGGCGCACTGGCCGGAGTACGTGGAGCGGATCACCGGCGTGTCCGTGCCCGAACTCCGCGAGACCGTACGGCTGTTCTGCGAGCCGGAGTCCGCGATGGTGCTCACCGCGCGCGGGCCGGAGCAGCAGGCCAAGGGTACGGACACGGTCGGCGCGTGGATCAACCTCTGTCTGGCCACCGGCCGTCCGGGCCGTCCCTTCTCCGGATACGGCTGCCTCACCGGGCAGGGCAACGGGCAGGGTGGCCGTGAACACGGCCAGAAGGCCGACCAGTTGCCCGGCTACCGCAAGCTCGACGACCCGGCGGCCCGCCGCCACGTTGCCGAGGTCTGGGGTGTCGACCCGGACTCGCTGCCGGGGCCGGGGCGCAGCGCGTACGAACTGCTGGACGCCATGGGCACGGACATCCGTTCGCTGCTGCTGATGGGCTCGAACCCGGTGATCTCCGCCCCGCGCGCCGCCCACATCGAGGAGCGCCTGCGTTCCCTGGACTTCCTCGCGGTCGCGGACGTGGTCCTGTCGGAGACGGCCGCCCTCGCGGACGTCGTCCTCCCGGTCACCCAGTGGGCGGAGGAGACGGGCACGACGACGAACCTGGAGGGCCGCGTTCTGCTCCGCCGCCAGGCGATCACGCCCCCGGACGGCGTACGGAGCGACCTCGACGTCCTCCATGAACTCGCCGCCCGCCTGGGCGTGGAGAAGGGCTTCCCGACGGACCCGGAGGAGGTCTTCGAGGAGCTGCGCAGGGCGAGCGCGGGCGGCGCCGCCGACTACTCGGGCATCACCTACCTCCGGCTGGCCGAGGAGAACGGGGTGTTCTGGCCGTGCCCGGCGCCCGGTTTCCCGGAGGGCTCCGCGAACGCCGCGGACGCCCCGCTCTCCGAGGACGCCGAGGACGCCGAGGACTCCGCGTTCGACGTGCTGCCGGACGACCCCGCACGCGACTCCACGGAACGGGCGCACCCCGGTACGCCCCGGCTCTTCCTCGACCGCTTCGCCACCCCCGACGGCCGCGCCCGCTTCGTCGCTGTGACGCACCGGCCCCTCGCCGAGGAGCCCGACGCCGAGTATCCGGTGCTGCTGACCACCGGACGCGTCGTGTCCCAGTACCAGTCGGGCGCCCAGACCCGTCGCGTGGACGAGCTCAACGCCGCCGCCCCCACCTCCTTCGTGGAGCTGCACCCGAGGCTCGCCGAGCGCCTCGGGGCCGCGGACGGGGACTCCCTGGCCGTCGTGTCCCGGCGCGGGCGCGCGGTCGCTCCCGCGCGGATCACCGCCTCCATCCGGCCCGACACCGTCTTCATGCCGTTCCACTGGCCGGGCGAGGGCCGGGCCAACACACTGACCAACCCGGCCCTCGACCCGACCTCACGCATGCCGGAGTTCAAGGCGTGCGCGGTACGCGTGGAGCGCGCCGACTAGCCCAGTACCGGCGCCAGTTCGATCCTGTCGATGTTCGGTGCCCACGCCGAGGCGTTGGCGAAGGTGATCGTGTTCCTGCCCTTCGCCAGTTCGACCGGGACACCGAGCGTCCAGTAGTCGTCCCAGCTCCAGGTGTTCTTGAAGGTCACCTTCCTGGTCACGCCTCCCACCGTGACGTCCGCGGTGCGGGAGACGATGTCCGTGTTGTAGGCGTGGCCGTTGTCGCGGCGGTCGTTGTTGGCGTACGACACGACCAGGACGTAGCGGCCCGCCTTGGGGGCGTCGACCTTGAACTGGGCGGTGCTGCCTGCCGAGTTGCCGAGCCATCCGATGTACGAGCCCGCCGACGCGTAGGACGAGGACTCCAGCGCCGCTCCCCCGGCCAGGGTCGCGTCGGCTCCCTCGTACGCGAGCGTGCCGGACGCCGAACCGGCGCCGGAGACGTCCAGCGAGCGCAGCCCGACCCCCGAACCGGTCGCCGTCACCCGGTTGTTGCCCGCCACCAGGTACAGCCGAAGCGCCTTGCCGGCCGATGCCGTCAATGCATCGGCTCCTGGACTCTTGTGTGAACGGTCACATCAGCGCATGATTCTCCCGCTGTGGCAAGGAGAGTCAACAGCTGTCACAGCAGTAATTCGTGGATAACCGCAACCACTTCCGTCGCACACAGTGAGGTGACCGTTCACATGTGCCGTGCTGTCGACGAGAGGTCGTCGGGGCGATGAGCCGCGGTCGCCGGTTCCGTGAACCATGTTCGTGAACGATGATGAAGGGCTGATGCACACCACTCCGGACGCCGTGGGCGTCACCTCCGTGACCATCCGGGACGTCGCGCGCGCCGCCGGCGTCTCGTACCAGACCGTCTCTCGGGTCATCAACGGCAACGAACGCGTCGCCGACGCCACCCGGCAGCGCGTGATGGCCGCGATCGGCGAGCTCGGATACCGGCCGAACCAGGCGGCACGCGAACTCGCCGGCAAGGCGGTCCGCTCGCTGACCGTGCTCACCTCGGACACTTCGCTGTACGGCAACGCGACAGCGCTGCGCGGGTTGGAGGAGGCCGCGCGTTCGGCCGGGTTCGCGGTGTCCATCAGCGTGCTCGACCGGAACGCGGCACTCGACTCCGAACAGTTGCGGGCCCGGCTGACGCGCCCCGGCGAGCCCGTCGTCGTGATCGCCTTCGACGCGGCCGGGGCACGCGCCCTGGAACTGCTGCCGCCCGATGTGCCGGTGGCGGCGATGGTGGAGCGGCCGCCGGGTGTGGACGCCGATCCCCGGCACGTGTGGCTCGACGACCGGCTGGCGGCAACGCGCGCGACCCGGCACCTGCTCGGCCTGGGGCACCGGACGGTGCACTGTCTCGCGCTGCCGTCGTCCACCGCGCGCAACGCGCAGCGGACGGAGGGGTGGCTGGATGCCTTGCGGGAGGCGGGAGTCGATGTGCCGCCCCCGGTCGAGGGCGGGTGGACGCCGCGCTCCGGATACCTGGCCGCCCGCGGACTGCTCTCCCGGCCGGACGTGACGGCCGTACTGTGCGGCAACGACGATCTCGCGCTCGGGGTGCTCCGGGCGGCACGTGAGGCGGGGCGCCGGGTGCCGGACGAGCTGAGCGTCGTGGGCTTCGACGACACACCCGCGTCCGCGTATCTGGCACCGGCGCTGACCACCGTACGGCTGGACTTCGAGGGGCTCGGCCGTACCTGCTTCGGCCTGCTGCACCGGCTGCTGGATCCGGCGGCAGCCGTGCAGGAGCCGTGCGCGGAGCCGGAGTTGATCATGCGCGAGAGTTCGGGGCCGCATCGTGGGGGGATCGGGTGACGCAGGACCACAGCTATCGGTGGGGCCATTCCGGGCTCACCGTCGAATTCGACCTCGGCGGGGACACGCCCCGGCTGCTCCGGGTGGGGCGACCGGCCGAGCGCGAGTCCGCCCCGGAGGACGTCGTCGGTGCCGCGCTGCCGCTGGCCGACCTGACCCTGGCCGGCGAGGGCACCGGCTGGTCGGGGCCGCGGTTCACGGGGACGGCGCTCGGGCCGCGTCTGAAGTACCGCGCGCACGAGGCGACGTACGACAGGACGCACGACGCGCCGTACGACACGACGTCGACGCACGACACGACGTACGACTTGACGCACGGCGACGGCTGGCACCGTCTGACCGTCGAACTCCACGACCCGGCCAGCGGGTTGGCCGTCTTCGCCGACTACGCCTCGCCCGACGGGGTGCCCGTGCTGCGCTCCCGGGTGCGGCTGCGCAACGACGGCCCCGCGCCGGTCACCGTGCGCTCGGTCGGCAGTCTGCTGCTGGGCGGACTGCCCTCCCCCGACGACCTGCTCGTGTACCGCGCGCGCAACGACTGGCTCGCCGAATGCCGTTGGTACGCCGAGCCGTTGCGGGCCACCGTGCCCGACATCGGCCGGGATTTCCACGAGCACGACAGTCGGGCGGCCGTACGGCTCTCCGGGCGCGGCAGCTGGCCCACCGACGGGCACCTGGCCATGGGCGGGTTCGTCCACCGTACGGACGAGCGCGGCTGGCTGTGGCAGATCGAGTCCGCGGCGAGCTGGTCCTGGGAGGCGGGAGAAGCGGGCCGGCACACGTATCTGGCCTTGAGCGGACCGACGGCGGACGAGCATCGATGGTGTGAAGTCCTGGAACCCGGTGCGGAGTTCAGCGGCGAGTGGGCGGCGCTGGCGCTGGGCACCGGCTTCGACGGAGCGCTGGCCGCGATGACGTCGTACCGCCGTCTCGTCCGGCGCCCGCATCCGGACCACGAGCGGCTGCCCGTCGTCTTCAACGACTACATGAACACGTTGATGGGCGACCCGACCACCGAGAAGCTGCTGCCCCTGATCGACGCGGCGGCCGCGGCCGGTGCGGAGTACTTCTGCGTCGACTCCGGCTGGTACGACGACGACTCCGCGGGCTGGTGGGACAGCGTCGGGGCGTGGCTGCCGTCCTCGGGGCGCTTTCCCGGCGGAGGGATCGGGGCGGTGCTCGACCGTATCCGGTCGCGCGGGATGGTGCCGGGGCTGTGGCTGGAGCCGGAGGTCGTCGGGGTCCGCAGTCCCGTCGCGCGCGAGCTGCCCGACGAGGCGTTCCTGCGCCACGAGGGTGGCATCCGGGTCACCGAACAGGGCCGCCATCAGCTGGACTTGACCCATCCGGCGGCCCGCGCGCACCTGGACAGGACGGTCGACCGGATCGTGGGGGAATGGGGCGTGGGCTATCTGAAGCTCGACTACAACATCACCACGTCCGTGGCGGGGCTGCTCGCCCACTCGCGAGCCTGGCTGTCCTGGCTGTCGTCCGTACTGGACCGCCATCCTTCGCTGGTGATCGAGAACTGTGCGTCCGGGGGGATGCGGATGGACGGCGCGTCCTTGGCCGTCGCCCAGCTGCAGTCCACGTCCGACCAGCAGGACGCGCTGCGCTGTCCGCCGATCGCGGCCGCCGCGCCGACGGCTGTGCCGCCGGAGCAGGGGGCCGTGTGGGCGTACCCGCAGCCGTCGTTCACCGACGAGGAGATCAACTTCACGCTCGGTTCGGCGCTGCTCGGGCGGGTCCATCTGTCCGGTCACCTGGATCGGATGGCGCCGGGGCAGCTCGCGTTGGTGCGGGACGCGGTGTCCACGTACAAGTCGATACGGGGTGACCTGCGGTCGGCTGTACCGTTCTGGCCAGTCGGGCTGCCGGGGTGGACGGACGAGTGGGTGGCACTGGGGTTGCGGACACCAGTCGCCGGGACCACGTACCTGTCGGTCTGGCGCAGGGGCGGCGAGCCTGAACGGACGCTGCGCGTACCGCACTTGGCGGGCCAGGAGGGCGTACGAGTGGAGATCCTGCATCCGGCTGGGGCAGGGGCTGGTGGGGCTGCGGTGGCGTGGGACGGGGCGGCGGTGCGGGTTGTCCTACCTGAGGCCCCGGCGGTCGTGGTGGTCCGCCTGGTCGGGGTTTCGCCCTAGGCCGCCCGGTTGGTGCGCGGGTACGCCCCTTCAGGCGGGTGAGGGGGCGCGCCCCCTCAGGGGCGCGAGGAACTGCGCGACCAGCCACAACCAACCCGCACCCGAAGCACGAACCCCACCCCCCTTCACCCTCCCGCGCGTGGGGCGCGCCCCATTAGGGGCGCGGGGAACTGCGCGACCAGCCACAACCCACCGGCACCCGAAGCACGAACCCACCCACCCCCGCCCCCTCCTGCCCGAGGGCGACCGCGGGCACGGGGGGCCTGGGGGCGCAGCCCCCTGTTTCGGGAAGGGGTGGGTTGGGGAAAGAAAACCCGCCCCACCACCCGCAGCGATTCCGCCACCGCCCTACGGCTTGCGCCCCACGCCGCCCAGGGCGATCACTTCGCCGCCGACGGCGGCGGTAGTCGCGACGTCGGGACGCCAGTCGGCAATGGGGACGACACCGGGCTCCAGCAACTCCAGGCCGTCGAAGAACCCGGCAAGTTGCTGCGGGCTGCGCAAGTAGTAGGGAGCCGCCCCACTCTCGTTGTAGAGCCGCGTGGCTTCGACGTTGGCCGCGTTGGTGTCCACGCTGTCGTTGAACGCGAAGTAGCTCCCGGAGGGCAGCGCCCCCATCAGCGCGGAGACGATGGCCCGCGCCTCGTCGTAGTCGGCGACATGCCCACTGACCTGCATCAGCGTGAGCGCAACCGGCTGTGTGAAGTCCAGCGTCCCGGCCGCTTCCCGCAGCACGGTGCCGGGATCGTGCAGATCCGCGTCGACGTACTCGGTCACCCCCTCACGGGTGCCGGTGAGCAACGCCTTGGCATGGGCCAGGACCAGAGGGTCGTTGTCCACGTACACGATGCGGGCGTCGGGAGCCATCCGCTGGGCGATCTCATGGGTGTTGTCCGCCGTCGGCAGCCCCGTACCGATGTCGAGGAACTGGCGAACCCCGGCCTCACCGGCCAGGTGGCGCACGGCACGGCCGAGGAAGGCCCGCGATCCGCGGGCGAGATCGGTGATGCCGGGGAAGACTTCGCGGAACGCCTCGCCCGCCGCCTCGTCGACCGGGTAGTTGTCCTTGCCCCCCAGCCAATACTTCCAGACCCGGGCCGAATTCGGCACCGCCGAGTCGATCTTCGATAACGCCACTGTGTCAGGGCCGGACGAGTCCCGCGTCACCGGACAGCCTCCTTGTGGGGAACCATGATGTGCCTCAGGCCTACAACGTAGGGTCACCGGCGCTCGATCCGCCTGTACTTGCGGTCGAATCAGGAAGGCACGCATTGGCGGTCACGGGCTTGCGCCTGGCCGATTTTCGCTGCGCCCGGGATGCGGCAGAATCCGCGCATGACCGCCATACGGGACAGACACCGCTCCCCCGGCGTGTGGCGTGCGCCGCTGCGAGTGCTCTGTGTACTCGTCCTCACGGTGGGCGCGGCGGGCACCGCGGCCGGAGTTACGGGCCCGGGCGGGGCAGCCGCGGCGGCGGGCCGCGGCGGCGCGATGTCAGCCCGGAGTACTTCTACGCGTCGCTCCATCCGAAGTCCGCACTCCCGGCTACGCCACGCTGATCGCGGCCGTCACGGGACCGGCCGGCATCCCACTCGCGACCACGCGGATCATCGGCGAGTACGTGGGCCGCATCTACAGCGAGAGCAAGCAGCGACCGCACTACGTCCTGCGCGAGGTCTTCCCACGTCCTCGCGGGGTCCCGGCACCGAGCCATCCGCAGGCTGCGGCGGGCAGCCTGGAATGACGCTCTCAAGGACCTTCCATCCCGCTCAGGGCAGTTCCCAGGTCGGAGTGAGGACCTTCACCCGGTAGTAGCGGGCGGCGCAGGCCTCGGTCCAGTTCGACTTCGGGTTCATGAACGGCTCCGGTATGTCCGCGATGGGCAACGGCCGGTACGGCAGGTTCGTCGCCCCGTTCGCTGCCTGCCGGTGCAGCCAGGCACTCTGCCGGTCCCAGGCGACCGCCCTTTTGCGCATGTCCCAGCTCAGGTCCAGCAGCGGAGGCGCGAGCGCGAAGAAGCCCAGCCCACACAGTGCCAGCAGTCCGGCAAGGACCTGCGTGCGGGTCACCCGGCCGTCCAGGAATCGTGTCCTGGAGCGGATCGTTCGTCCGAGCATCATCCCGATGGCCATGAGGAGCACGACGTAGAAGAGCAGGTAGTTGTTCCTGATCCGGGTGGCCAGGGCGACCTGGTATCCCAACCCGGGCTGGGAGATGACCACAACGCCGAGACTGCAGACCAGGAAGACGACGACGGCCCGGGGAATCCACCAGGAGGCAGGACAGCGCGCGAACACCGGCTCGGCGCCCGGCGCACGGGTGGCGACGGCCCCGGCCACCGCCCCGAGGGCGACCGCTGCCAGGTAGGGGAAGCTGAACAGGCTGTCGGCCGTGGCCAGCAGCCACTCCAGCGGAGCCTTCACCATCGCGGCCGCCGACAGCGGATCGTCCCCGTGCGCCAGGGTCTTGCGCCGGTTCGCCAGCCCCGGCGAGGTCAGTACCACCAGGGCACCGGTCAACAAGCCTACGAGCGCGCACACCGTCCAGCAGCGCGCGAACCGCTGGACACGCTCATGCAGCAGCCGCCGCCGTGCGATCAGCACCGCGACCAGCAGAACGCAGGCGGTCAAGGTGGCCCCCTCGGACAGAGTCCCCACCTCCGCGCCTACGACCAGCGCGTACACCGACGCGGTGCAGCGGCCGACACGACCCCGCGCTGCCAGGGCAGCCCACACGGCGCCGGCAAGCAGGACCGGCGCCAGCGTGTGGACCGTGGCCGCGCCCGGCCAGTAGAGCGTCTTGTACGTGTTCGTCGAGCCCAGCAGAAAGAGCACCGCAGCGGTAACAGCCAACAGCAGCGCCAGGCCCCGGGGACCACGCCAGCCGAGCACCCGCAGCACGCTGCGCGCCAGCCCCCACTGCACCCCGACCGTCACCGCGACGAGCAGCGCTGCGAAAACCTGATGGCCGACGACTCCGGGGGAAAGATAGGCGCCGTACAGGACGGCCGCTGTGACCCTGCCGTTGTCAAAGTTGTAGAAGCCGGGCAGGAGGCCGAGTACGCCGCCACCGGCCTCCTCCAGCCGCGGAAACAAGCACCACTCGTCGGCCGCAGGTCGCGTGTGAATCCCGTTCCAGGCGGCGAAGGCCAGCATCCCCAGCCCGCACAGTGCGAGCGTTGGCACCACCAGCCCCAGCCACCTGTCGATCGTGCCATGTCCCGGCGCTTGCTTCTGCCGGGGAAGCAGGTGTCTGCGCCTGGGCACAGCCGGGGCTGCACCGGGCTCGGGCTGCGACACGGTCACGAATTCGGAAGGCTCCACGCAGTGACAACGCGGAATGAATCCACTTGGGTCGCTCCGGCACCGCAATTAGCCCGAATCACGCGCTCGTCACCCGGGTGGCATCGGCGAGTTGGGCCGGCAGAACCAGTCCGCGCCACCGGGGCACGACTCCCAACCCACCGAGTACGACTCCCAACCCATCGACGCTTCGGGCCCGAGGGCAACCTGCGGCAGAGGGGACACCCGCGCCCTCAGACGCCCCGCAGCCGCCAGTCCCCGCCCTCGATCAGCTTGCCGCGAGTCCGCAGACGCGCGGCGACGGCGGGCGCGGCCACGTACACCCAGGCTTGGACGCGCGTGCCGTCCGCACGGGCCACGTCCCGGGCCACGCGCTCGTAGACGTTGCCGGGATCGCCCGCCGCATAGTCCTCCAACCGGTCCAGAGCGGCGAGGAGCGGACCGTACTGCTCCGGCACGGCGGTGACCAGCTCCCCGCACACCACACCACCGGGCTCCTCGACGGCGTACGGATAGCCGGGCCCCTCGTACAGCACGGCACCCGAGAGCCGCCCCGGCACCTCGGACTCGGTGCGGCCGAGCAGGAAGAGGTCGTGGTTGTGCTCGCCGGGGCGCAGGGTGCCGTACACGAAGAAGGGCAGCTGCCTCACCCGGCCGTCTCCCGCTCCAGCCACTCCAGATACTTCCGGCTCCCCCGCTGCACCGGAGTGGCGATGATCTCCGGTGTCTCGTAGTCGTGCGCCTGGCGCAGATACGCCTCCAGCTCCGCGTACCGCGTCCCCGTCGTCTTGAACGACACCTGCCATTCGGACGCGGTCTCGATCTCCCCCTTCCAGCGGTAGACGGACGTGACCGGCCCGGAGATCTGCGCACAGGCGGCAACACGCGCCGCGATCGCGCCGCGCGCGAGTGCCTCCGCCTTCTCCGGGGCGTCGGTCGTGGTCAGGACGGTGAGCCAATCGGTCACGGTCATGATCGATCTCCTTTCCAGGCCTTTGCAGAAACGATTCTCACCCCTCACATAACCCACCGGTAACCGCTATGGACATGACATGTCATGGCCCCCTAAAACTGAGCGGACGCCGCCCCCTCCCCAGGCATGCCACCCCCACGCCCCACGCATGCCCCCCACCCGCTCCCCCACGCGTTCCGCGCGTCGTCCCGAGGAGATCGATGAGTCGGATTCGGATACGGCAGCAAGTTCCAGGCATCCGAGGTACCGGAAGTCTCCGCGGTAGCGGAGGTTTCCGCGGTACCGGAGGTTTCCGAGGCCCGCACCTCGCCACCGTCGGCATGTCCGCGGCGGCCATCACCCTGCTGGCGGGCGCACTGGCCCCGCCCGCGGTGACGGCCGACAGGCCGACCAGGACCACCGCCATCGACAACGCGGCGTCGGCGCTGCTGGACCAGGCCGCGCGCCTGGGTCTCACCTCCGCACAGGGGACGAAGGTCCGTGACGTGATCGTCGACGCGGACGGCGGCCAGCATGTGCGCTACGACCGTACGTTCCGTCAACTCCCTGTCCTGGGCGGCGACTTCGTCGTCCATCTGTCCCCCGACGGCGCCTACCGAGGCGCGAACCGTGCCACCTCCGCCGACCTCTCCGTGCCGTCCGTCGAGCCGGACCTCTCCGCCCCGAAGGCCGCCGACCTGGCCGCCGCCGCGCTGCGCACCGCGAACCTCGGCGAGACGCTCCGCAAGGTCACCGCCAAGCCCCAGCTGGTGATCGACGCTCTCCACGGCTCCCCCAAGCTGGCCTGGCGCACCGAGGCCGCCGGCCAGGACTCGCTCGGCAACCCGGTCGCCCGCGTCCTCCTCACCGACGCCGTCACCGGCCGGCAGATCGACGCCTGGGACAGCATCGAGACGGCCACCGGCGACGGCCAGTCCCTCTACAGCGGCAAGGTCCCGCTGGAGACGACGCCCACGGGGTCGGAGTACAAGCTCACCGACCCCACCCGCGGCAACACCTACACCGGTGACGCCCAGAACAAGACCGACCGCTGTGTCCTCGTCGTCTGCGTGAACCGCGCCCCCGCCACCGTCTTCACGGACGCCGACAACCACTGGGGCAGCGGGACGGCTTCGGACCGCGCCACGGCCGCGGTCGACGCGCAGTACGGCACCGACGCCACCTGGGACTACTACGAGAAGGTCCACGGCCGCCGCGGCATCGCCGGCGACGGCAAGGGCTCGTACAACCGCGTGCACTACGGCAGCAAGTACAACAACGCCTTCTGGGACGACAGTTGCTTCTGCATGACGTACGGCGACGGTGACGGCACGACCTTCGGCCCGCTGGTGTCGCTGGACGTGGCGGGCCACGAGATGTCGCACGGCGTCACGTCCAAGACGGCCGCCCTGACGTACTCGGGCGAGCCCGGCGGCCTCAACGAGGCGACGTCCGACATCTTCGGCACGCTGGTCGAGTTCCACGCCGGCAACTCCTCCGATCCCGGCGACTGGCTGATCGGCGAGAAGATCGTGAAGCCCGGCTTCGGCCGCTCCGCCCTCCGCTACATGGACCAGCCCTCCAAGGACGGCAAGTCGGCGGACTGCTGGAACTCATTGGTCGGGACCATGGACGTGCACTACTCGTCCGGCGTCGCGAACCACTTCGCCTACCTCCTCGCGGAAGGCAGCGGCCCCAAGAGCATCGGCGGCGTCCAGCACAACGGCACCACCTGCAACGGCGCGACGGTGACGGGAATCGGCAAGAGCAAGCTGGGCGCCATCTGGTACCGCGCCCTGACCGTCTACATGACGTCCTCGACGACGTACGCGGGCGCCCGCACGGCCACGCTGAACGCGGCGAAGGACCTGTACGGGGCGGGGAGCACGGAGTACGACGCGGTGGCGGCGGCATGGAGCGCCGTGTCCGTGAACTGACCTCCGCTGTTCCTCAGGTCTCTCGTCAGCGTCCTCTCCGTCCTCTTCCTGGTGCGGCCGCCCCGGACTTGCTCGCGTCCGGGGCGGCCGTCCTGTATCCGCCCCTCCCTCACAGCCCGGGAATGAGCCGGACCACGGTCACGGTCAGCACGGAACCGGAGACGTAATACAGCACGATGGCGCCGACGACGGTCGCCTCACGGCGGTCGCGCTCGCCACGGACGGCGGTCGAACCGTGCCCGTACGGATCGCGGCCGACCGTCTGTGCCATCGCCTCTCTGAACGCCTCGTCGTTCCACATCTTGGCCAGGGTGTCGTCGGCGGGCGGCGCGTAACTGATGCGGTGGCTCAAGCGACGCCCCGCCTCTCGGCCTCGTCCGCCGCGAGCCGCTCCAGCAGCGCCTCGGCCTCCGGGTCGGGGACGGCTTCCATCATCCAGTGCCGCATGACGGCGTGGATGTCATGCACCCCGGCCGCGTTGATGGCCCGGTCGAACTCCTCTTGTCGTTCCTCCGGGAGGGCGGCGCGGATCTCGGGGATGCTGTTGGGCACCTCGACCTCGGCGCCGCCCACGAAGGTCTTGAGCGGTTCGGCCATGCGTCGTGCCTCCTCAAGGGGCGGTGTTCAGACTCGGGTCGTCGCCGGACGACGCCCCGCACCGCTCGCCCCACAGCGGTGCGGGGCAGACGCCCTCACCCGATAAGGCGAACCGAGCCTAATAAGAGTTCACGCGAACGCCGGCATGATCCCGTCATGGATCAGGCGGAGCTGTGTGTTCACGTCGGCCACGCCCGGGAGGTCGCGGCCGGTGAAGGCCTTGACGAGAGAGCGGTCGGTGATGGCGCAGATCATATGGTTCACGCCGGCGGGAGCGATCTCCCGCTGGATCTTCTCCCGGCACTCCTCCGGCGTACCCGCTATGGAGAGGCGCTCGGCTATGTCCGGCGTCGTCAGCTCGATGCCCCGGGCCAGATCACCGGCGGCGATGGCGTCGATGATCGGCTTGAGTTCGCGGGGGTCCACGCCGTTGCGGAGCAGTTGTTCCTCGGGCATCGAGGAGGCGTAGATGCCGACCATGCTGCGCGCCGCGTCCTTAGCGGCCGCGGAGTCGGGTCCGGTCGCGAAGACGACCCACGCCCCGATGTCCAGGGTCCGCCAGTCCTTGCCCGCACGCTCGGCTCCGATCTGGATGTGCCGCACCGCGTATTCGTAGGCCTCGCGCGTGTAGCTCAGCGCGTGGTGACATCCGTCGGACAGCTCGCCGGCCGCTTCGAAGGACTTCGGCCCGCGCATCGCCCCGAGCATCAGCGGCACCCGGCTCTGGACCGGCCGGGCGAAGGTGAACAGCCCGTCGTACGAGTAGAACTCGCCGTCGTACGAGATGGTCCCCTCGTCCAGCAGGGTGCGCGCCACATGCAGCGCCTCCTTGACCCGGGACAGCGGCCGCGTACGCGCCCAGTCGATTTTGTACTGGGCCAGCAGCCCGAAGTTGCCGCTGGACAGCACACCCTCCGCGCGTCCGCCGGACAATTCGTCGAGCGTGGCCAGGGACTGGGCGATCAGTGTCGGCTCGCGCAGCGTCACCGGGGAGACGCTCGGGCCCATGCGGATCCGGCTGGTCTGGCCGGCGGCCGCCGCGAAGAGGAGCCACAAGTCCTTGTGCCAGGTCTCATCGGCGGCGTAGCAGGCGTGGAAGCCGAGTTCGTCGGCCAGCCGGATGGACGCCAGTGACTCCGTTAGAGGGTAGTCGGGCAGCATGGCGTAGCTGAACTTCACGGGTGACACCTTTCGCATGACGAAGACGGTCCGAGGCACATATGAGCAGTGCTCCTGTCCCGTACGAGCATGTGGACCGCGACGCTCAACTGTCCAGCTTTTTCAGGCGTGTTGCCGTCCTTTTGCGGCCGACGCGGCACGCTGTGAACGGTCGCACGGAGCGGGCGCCCGGGACCCGGGATCCTCCTCGCCCTGACCCGTATGGCCCCGTCCCTTCCCGGCCCTTTCCGTCCACTTCCGTCCACGGAGGTCCCTCTTATGCCACATACCGCGTAACCAGTAAGTGCATTGATCGTTTCCGGGTCAACATGCCGTTGACGACCCCTGGATGCGCATTGCCACGGTTCAGCGTGATTGTCCCCGCATACAAGGTGCAGGCATATCTGCACGAATGCCTTGAATCCGTGCTGGAGCAGTCCTGCACGGATCTCGAACTGATCGCAATCGACGACTGCTCACCGGACGGCAGCGGAAGGATCATCGACGAGTTCGCGGCTCGCGATCAGCGGGTGCACGCCGTTCATCTGACGCGGAACGTAGGCCTCGGCCCGGCCCGCAACGCGGGCCTCGAACGCGCCACCGGCGAGTACGTGATCTTCCTCGACAGTGACGACTCGCTCACCCCCGACGCGCTGCACGCCATCTCGGAGCGGCTCAAGAACACGGACAGTCCCGATGTCCTGGTCTACGGCCACGTACGGACGGACTGGACCGGAAGGACGACCCCCGACCGTTTCGCGGCCCATCTCGCCGAGGACGGTCCCGCGTCATTCACCCTGGAGGACCGGCCGGATCTGTTGAGGGTCCTGCACGTCGCCTGGAACAAGGCATACCGCCGTGAGTTCCTGCGGCGCGTGGGCTTCACCTTCGCGCCCGGCTACTACGAGGACGTCTCCTGGACCTATCCGGTGCTGGTGACCGCGGAGTCGATCGCGGTGCTCGACCGCGTCTGCGTGCGCTACCGCAAGCGCAGACGGGGTGCGATCACCTGCTCCCCCGGCCGCAGGCACTTCGAGATCTTCGGGCAGTACGACCGGGTCTTCACCCATCTGGACGCCCACCCCGAACTGGCGCGCTGGCGGCCCTTCTTCTTCCGCCGGATGATCGACCACTTCAGCACGGTGTTCCTGGCGCGCGACCGGCTGCCGCGTGGCAGCCGCGCCGCGTTTCTGCGCCAGGCCCGCGCCTACTGCCACCGCTACCGCTCCCCCGGCGCCCCACCCCGCGCGCGCACCAGAATCCGGCACGCCCTGGTCCGCATGGGCGCGCACCGTACCTACCGCGCCCTCGCCTTGGCAGGGAACCTCCAGCGCCGCGTCCGCCGCTTCACCGGCGCCACGCTCCACGCCATCAGGGGAGCCGCGCTCCAAGCCCACTACCGCGTCCAGCGGCTCCTTCCGCTGCGTGCGCAGGATGCCGTGTTCTCCGCCTACTGGGGCCGCGGCTACGGCTGCAACCCGGCGGCGATCGAGAAGAAGGCCCGGGAGCTGGCCCCGGGAATCCGCACCGCCTGGATCGCCCACCCGACGCACCATCACACGGTCCCGCCGGGCACCCGTCGCCTCACGCCCGGCACGGCCGCCTACTGGACGGCGCTGGCCCGGTCCAAGTACCTGGTCAACAACGTCAACTTCGACCGCAGACTGGTCAAGCGCCGGGGCCAGGTGTTCGTGCAGACCCAGCACGGCACCCCGCTCAAACGCATGGGTCTCGATCTGCTCGACCGGCCGGCGGCGGTCGGCGACACCGACGTCAGGCGCATGCTCGCCAACTGCGACAAGTGGGACTACGTCCTGTCCGCGAACCGCCACTCCACGCTCGTCTGGGAACGGGTCTACCCCGCCGCCTACACCACGCTGGAGTACGGCTATCCGCGCAACGACATCTATCATCGCGCGACCGCCAAGGACGTGGCCCGGCTGCGAGAAAACCTGGGCATCCCCCCCGATTCGATCGTGATCCTGTACGCCCCCACGCACCGCGACTACCGCCGCACCCAGCGCCACTCCCTCGACCTCGAGCGCATGCTGCGCGCGCTCGGCCCGAACTTCACGGTGCTGACCCGTGCCCACCACTTCTACGACTCCGCGCTCGCGGACGAGGGTTCGTCCCGGCTGATCGACGTCTCGGACCATCCCAGCGTCGAGTTCCTCTGTCTGGCGAGCGACGTGCTGGTCACGGACTACTCCTCACTGATGTTCGACTACGCGAACCTGGACCGCCCGATCGTCGTGTACGCCGACGACTGGGAGGCCTACGACGCGGCCCGCGGCACCTACTTCGACGTCCGCAGCTTCCCTCCCGGCGCCGTCGCCACCGGCGAGGACGAGCTGATCGACGTCTTCGCGACCGGTGAGTGGTGCGGCCCGCGCTCCGCCGAGCGGCGCGCCGCGTTCCGCGAACGCTTCTGCCCGTACGACGACGGGCGCGCCGCCGAGCGGGTCGTACGGCATGTCCTTCTCGGTGAGACGGGGGGTCTGCCGTCCGTCGTGCCGTTGGAGGAGCGGCAGCCGGCGGCGGCTCCCGCGACACCCGGACCGCGGCAGGAGTCGGAGGTTGTGGCGACTCTGCCCACCAGCGCCGCCTGAACGCCCATCAAGGGAGAAAGCTTTGCCTCGCTTCAGCGTTGTCGTTCCTGCCCACGAGGTCCATGGGCGGCTGGCCGACTGTCTCGACTCGGTGCTCGGCCAGAGCTTCACCGATGTCGAGCTGATCGCGGTCGTCAGCGCCCCGGAGGGCCTGTGCGCCTCGATCGTGGCCGCACACGAGCAACGCGATCCGCGGGTCAAGGTGGTGCGCGCGCCTGCGGACGGGGACACCTTCCGCCCGGGCGCAGCCGGGTGCGCGCGGGGCCTGCCGGCCGCACGCAACGCGGGAATCACCGTCGCCGAGGGCGAGTTCCTGCTCTTCCTCGACGGCGACGACACCCTGGTACCCGGCGCACTGGAGGTCCTCGACGCCCGGCTCACCGAGACCGGCGAGCCGGATCTGCTGCTCTTCGACCATGAGCCCGTGCACTGGTTCCACGGCGGCCAGGGGGCGGCGCTTCGGCGGCTGTGGAAGGACGCGCCGGCCGGAGCCTTCGCACTTGAGCAGCATCCCGCGCTGCCCGACGTGCTGGTGCCCGCGTGGAGCGGCGCCTACCGGCGCGCCTTCCTGGAACGGCACGACATGGCCTTCTCGCCCGGCATGTTCACCGACACGGCGTGGAGCGTGCTCACCGCACTGCGGGCCGACCGGATCGCCGTGCTCGACCGGATCTGCGTACGCCATCTGCTGCGCCGTCAGGGCAGCCGGAACCACCTTCAGGGCCCCCACCACCTGGACCTGCTCGACCAGTTCGACCTGGTCATGCGGCGGACCGTGGAACTGACCGCGTCCCGGGAACTCCTCGACAGGATCTTCGACCAGCTGGTGTGCGAAGTACTCAGGACGGCGGTATCCCCGTGCCGGCTGCCGGGCGTGGCGCTGCGACGACGGTACTTCCGGCGGGCGGGCCGCCTCTACCGCCGGCACCGGCCCTCAGGTCATCGACGGCCCGGCGGCAGCATGGGGCTGCAGCACACCCTCCTGGCCTCCGGCTCGTATCCGGCGTTCTGCGCCCTGCGCGGAGCGAAGCAGCTGCCGCGCAGGGCGGCACGGCCCGTCATGAAGAATCTCCGGCGGCTGCGGCGACTGCGGAAGCGGGTCGGCCATCCGTACAAGAACTTCCTCAGACAGCCGATCGACGAGAACCTCGCCGTCTTCTCCTCGTACTGGGGCCGCGGCTACACCTGCAACCCCGCCGCCGTGCACGCGGCGGCGCGGCGCCTGGCCCCGCACATCAAGTCGGTCTTTCTGGTGACCGAGGACCACGCGCGGCGGATGCCGGACGACGTGGAGAGCGTCGTGATCGGCAGCGACCGCTACTGGGAGGTGATGGCCACCGCCAAGTACACCTTCAACAACGTCAACTTCGCGATGTCGGTCAAGAAGCGACCCGGCACGATCCATGTGCAGACCCAGCACGGCACCCCGCTCAAGCGCATGGGCGTGGACCAGGTGGAGTTCCCGGCTGCCGCGGCCGCCGCCGGGAACCTCGGCAAGCTGCTCGATCGTGTGGACCGCTGGGACTTCAACATCTCCTCGAACCACCACTCCACCGAGGTCTGGGAGCGGGCGTATCCGGGCGCGTACGAGAGTCTCGACGTCGGCTATCCGCGCAACGACGTGTTCTACACCTCGACGACCGAGGACGTGGCCGCGATCCGGAAGCGCCTCGGCATCCCCGAGGACCGGATCGCCGTGCTGTACGCGCCGACCCACCGCGACTACCGCACGGACTTCGTCCCTCACCTGGACCTCGCCGCGTTCTGTGCCTCGCTCGGCGAGGAGTTCGTGGTGCTCCTGCGGGCCCACCACTTCTACGAGGGGTCCACGGGCCTGGACGGGATCCTGCGCTCCGGCGCGCTGATCGACGTGACGGAGCACCGCTCGGCCGAGGAGGTGTGCCTGGCCGCCGACGCGCTGATCACGGACTACTCGTCGATCATGTTCGACTACGCCAACCTCGACCGGCCCATCGTCGTGTACGCCGACGACTGGGAGGCCTACCGGGAGACCCGCGGCGTCTACTTCGACCTGCTCGCCGAGCCGCCGGGCGCGGTGGCCCGTACCCAGGACGAGCTGACGCGGATCTTCCGTGACGGTGAGTGGGAGGGCGAGCGGGCGGGGGAGCTGCGGAGCGCGTTCCGCGAGCGGTTCTGCGCGTTCGACGACGGCCGGGCGGCGGAACGTGTGGTGCGCCGGGTGCTGCTCGGCGAGCCGGCCAAGGCCCTGCCGCCCGTCATTCCGCTGCACGAACGCGTCCCGGCCCCCTCTGCCCGCCGAGTCGCACCTGCGCGAACCTGACCCGCTCACCCTGAGGCCTGCCGCATGTCCTTTCTGAAGTACACGTCCTCGCCGCCGGCCGAACGGGCAGCGGAGCCGCGGGCTCCGTCCTCGCTCCCTGCCCGGCGCATCACGCGTCTCGTCCCGCCCAGGTCATGGAACCTGCTGGTCATCACGGTGCCTGCCGCGGTAGTTCTGGTACTCGGCTTCCGGCATCGCTGGGTCGGCGACGACGGCCTGATCTATACCCGTGCGGTGCGCCAGATCCTCGCGGGCAACGGCCCTGTCCACAACGTCGGGGAGCGGGCGGAGACATCCACCGGGACGCTGTGGCAGTGGCTGCTGGCACTGTGCGGGTTCGTCTCCGGGCAGGACCCCGCCGTCATCGCCGTGGCCCTGGGGCTGGTTCTGGCCACGGCGGGCCTTCTGCTGGCAGGTCATGCGGCACAGCGCCTGCACTCACCCGGACACACCCACGCGCTCGTACCGCTGGGCCTCCTCGTGGTGGTGCCCGTGCAGCCCGTGTGGGACTACACGACATCCGGGCTGGAGACGGGTCTGAGCATGGCCTGGGTCGCGGGAGCGTGGAGTCTTCTGGTCCGTACGAGCCCCAGCTCCTCGAAGCCCTTCAGAGTCGCCGTGCTCGTCGTCATCGGGCTCGGTCCTCTCGTGCGGCCCGACCTCGCCGTGGTGTCGGTGATCTTCCTGGCCGTGGCCTTCGTGCTGCTGCGCACCACACTCCGCGAAGCGCTGCCACTCACCGCGTGCGCGGCCGCCCTGCCCGCGGCGTATGAAGTCTTCCGCGCCGGCTACTACGGAATCCTGGTCCCGCTGCCGGGGCTGGCCAAGGACCCGGGAGTGAGCTCCTGGGGCCGCGGTCTCTACTACCTGGCCAATTTCACGGAACCGTACCGCCTCTGGATGCCGTTCGGCGTGCTACTCCTCGCCGCACTCGTCTGGGCGCTCCGCCGTATCACCCGCCGGGGTTTGGTCCCCGCCGAGCACTACCGCCGCTGGGTGCTCTGCTCGGCCCCGGTCGTGGCAGGCCTCGTGCTGGGCGTCTACGCGGTGAAGGTGGGCGGCGACTTCATGCACGGCCGCTTCTTCGTCCTGCCGCTCCTCCTGTGCGCCCTGCCCATCTGGGCCATGCCGCCCTCCAGAACCGTGGCGGTCACGGGAATGGCCCTGGCCTGCTGGGCGGCCCCCTGCCTGGTTCTGTGGCGTGCCCCGCTGCAGACGCCCGTGCACAACATCTGGGACTCGCACCGCGGTTACCAGCAGGCCACCCGGCATCCGCACCCCATCAGCCAGGAAATCCACGGCAATCGCCCCGTCAAGTACACACAGCTGGTGCGGGACGCCGTCGCCGAGAAGGACCGGGAGGGTGCGCAGTTGGTCATCACTCTCGCGTACAACCGCCGCTTCGCGATGTTCCCGCTCGCGCGTGACCGTGACGCATCGGTGGCCGGCTCCGAGGACTTTCTCGGCCACAGCGGAGTCGTCGTGCCTCTCGACGGCGTCGCGGTCGACCCGCTCAGCCTCGGCTATCCGCTGGGAGCCCATGGCACCCGGAGTTCCACACACCGTGCCGGGCACGAGAAGCCCGTCGACGTTTCCTGGACGATCGCCGACTACACGGACCCCGGCCTCAAGCTGCCCGCATGGGTGGACGAGCGACGGGTCGCCGCGGCGCGCAAGGCGCTCACCTGCGGACCGCTCGCCGAACTCCAGGAATCCGTACGGGCTCCGCTGACACCGGGGCGTTTCTGGAAGAACCTCACCGGCGCCTGGGACCGGACGGCCCTCCGCTATCCGCACGACCCCCTGGAGGCCGAGCGGCATCTGTGCCACAGGTGACCGCCGCCCGGTACCACGAACCCGACCAACGCCTTGGACCCGTGGGAGAGCCCGTGCCCCGTTTCAGCATCATCGTCCCCGTCTACAAGGTGCAGGGTTTCCTGCGCGAGTGCCTCGACTCGATCCTCACGCAGTCCTTCGCCGACTTCGAGGTCATCGCGGTCGACGACTGCTCACCCGACAACTGCGGCACGATCATCGACGAGTACGCGGCGCTCGACCGACGGGTCACCGCCGTACATCTGCCGGAGAACGTCGGCCTCGGCCGGGCGCGCAACGCGGGGGTCGGCCACGCCACCGGCGACTATCTGCTCTTCCTCGACAGCGACGACGTCTATACGCCCGGAGCGCTGCGAGCCATCGACGAGCGGCTCACCGTGACCGACGACCCCGACGTCCTCGTCTTCGACCATGTGCGCCTGCACTGGTGGGGCCGCAGCGGCAGGAGCCTGACGGCCGATCTGCTCGCCTCCGCGGGCACGGACACCTTCGACATCCTGAACAGTCCCCAGTATCTGCGGCTGTTCCTCGTGGCGTGGAACAAGGCGTACCGCCGCGACTTCTTCACCGGCCACGGATTCGCCTACCGGCCCGGTCTCTACGAGGACGCCCCGGTCACCTATGAGGCGTTGGTGTGCGCCCGCCGCATCGCGTGTCTCGACCGGGTGTGCGTGGAGTACCGGCAGCGCAGGCAGGGAGCGATCACCCGCACTCCGGGACGCAGCCACTTCGACATCTTCCCGCAGTACGCCGCGCTGTTCACGTTCCTCGACGAACACCCGGAGCTGGCCGCGACGAGGCCGCTCCTCTTCGAGCGGATGATCAACCACTTCCTGGCGACGATGACGCTCACCGAGCGCGTGCTGCCCGAGGACCGGCCCGCCTTCTACCGGAAGACGGTGGAGTTCTACCGCCGCTACAAGCCGGACGGTTTCACCCCGCCGGACGATGCCTACCGCGCCCGGTGGCGGCTGGTCGCCGGCGGGGTGTACCCCCCGTTCCAGACCTACGCGCTGGCGAAGCAGCTGGGCGGCGTGTCCCTGCGCAAGCAGCGCGAGCTGGGCAAGGCGACCACCGGCACCGTCAAGCGCACCCTCGCCCGGACCCAGCGCCGGCGCCCGCGCGACCCGAATCTCGCCGTGTACTCGGCCTTCTCGCACCGCGGTGTGCTCGGCGATCCGGCGGCCGTTCATCACGCGGCCCGGACACTGGCCCCGCACATCCACGCGGTGTGGGTGGTCGGGCCGGACGACGTGCGACGGCTGCCGAAGGGCATCGACTACGTCACCCCGGACACACCGCGCTACCACCAGGTGATGAGCCGCGGCACCTACTTCGTCAGCAACGTCGACTGGACGCCCGGACTGGTGAAGCGCCCGGGGCAGATCCATGTCCACACCCACCGGGGGACGCCCCTGGCGCACATGGGCGTCGACCTGCTGGGCCACCCGGCGGCGACGTATCACGACGATGTGCGGACGATGCTCCGGTGTGCGGACCGCTGGGACTACAGCCTGGTCTCCAGTCCGTACGCGCAACAGATCTGGGACCGCGCCTTTCCCTGTCACTTCACCTCACTTCCGACGGGCGCCCCACGCAACGACGTGCTCGTGCGGGGCGACAGGATGCGGACCGCCGCGCTGCGCGAGCGGCTCGGCATCCCGGACGGCAACACGGTGGTGCTCTACGCCCCGGTCCGGCGCGACCATCGCACGTCGTACGTGCCACGGCTGGACCTCGAGCACCTCGTGCGGGAGCTCGGGCCCACGTTCACCGTGCTCGTCCGGTTGCACCCGCGGGACACGCAGGCGCCGATCCGGCACCTGCAGCTGCGCGACCTCCAGCGGCACGGGCTGCTCCTCGACGTCACCGACGAGCCCTCCGTCGAGGACATGATGCTCGCCTCCGACGCCCTGCTGACCGACTACTCGTCCCTGATGTTCGACTACGCCAACACGAACCGCCCGATCATCGTCCATGCCGATGACTGGGCCGTGTACCGGGCCGCCCGCGGAACCTACTTCGACCTGCCGTCCGCCCCACCGGGCCATGTCTCCACCACTACCGAGGCGTTGACGGATCTGTTCGCCTCCGGGGCGTGGCAGGACGAGCGCTCGGCCGCTCTGCGCGCCGACTTCCGCAGGCGGTTCTGCACGTACGAGGACGGCCACGCGGCCGCGCGCGTGGTCTCCCAGGTCATGCTCGGCCGGGACTATCCGTCGTCGGTGATTCCTCAGCAGGACGCACGGCCGCTCCACGGCCTCGCGTGCTCCGCGCTCCCGGACAGCGCGCGATGACCAGAACGGCAACCGGCCCCCCGGTCCGGGCCGAGCGGACGGAGACCGAGCGGAACCGTGCGCCCCAGGCCGTCGCGCGTCCTGGGGCCCGATGGTGGGCGGACGGTGCGGCCGTCGCGGTGGGCACGGCTCTCATCGGATGGGAGGGCTCCCGGCTCGGTCAGTGGGTCGTCGACGACGCGGCCATCACCTTCGCGTACGCCCGCAGCATCGACGAGGGGCTCGGCCCGGTCCAGCAGCCAGGATCACCCCCGGTGGAGGGCTACTCCAACCCCACCTGGCTGGCGCTGCTGGTCATCGGCCGGCGGCTCGGGCTCTTCGACCACCGGGCCATGCTCGGCGTACCGGATCTGGTGCTGTATCCCAAGCTGCTCGGGCTGCTCTGCTCCGCCGGCATTCTGGTCGCCATCGCCTCCGCGGCTCGGCGTCTCGTCACCTTCTCCTGGGTGGTGACAGCACTCTCCGGCGTCCTGCTGGCAGCCAACATCTCCTTCGTGGCCTGGGTGTTCTCCGGCCTCGAGAATCCCCTGTACGCCCTACTCGCCGCCGTTCTCGCCTCGGTGCTCGTCCGTGCGTGTGCCACCGGCACCCTGCTCGATCGCGGCCCTGCCGTGAGTGCCGGGCTGCTCGCACTGGCCGCCGCGCTCACCAGACCGGACGGTGCGGTGCTCGCGGGCGCGTACCCACTCCTGCTTCTGCTGTCGGTCCGGCGGGCGAACCTGACATCGCGGATGCGGCCGGCCGCCCTGAGTATCGCCGCCTTCACGGTGCCGTACGCCGCGTTCCTCGTCTGGCGTTACACGCTCTTCGGACGCCTTGTGCCCAACACTGCGGTGGCCAAGGCCCAGAAGCTGCCGGAGCCCGCTGTGTTCGCGAAGACGATCGGCGAGTTGCTCACTTTCGCCGGCTGGTCGGCCGTATTGGCGGCTCTGGCGGGCATCGCGATGTTCCTCGCCCGTCGTGGTCCGCTGCGCGCCGCGCTGGCCGCCGTCCTGGTGCCGCTGTCACTGACCCTCGGCGCCTTCGGCGTGCTCCAGCGGGACTGGATGGGCCTCTACCGGTTCGCAACTCCCGTGTGGGTCCTGGCGACCATGGCCGTGGCCCTGACCGTGACGGCTCTGGTCGAGCGGGGAACACCACGCGGTCGTGTCCTCACCGCGGTCGCTGCGAGCGTCGCCCTGCTCCTGTCCTGGGTGGGACAGTGGCAGCCGGCCGCCGCGTTCCGTGCCAGGCCGACACTGCCGATGTGCAACATCGTCAACCGGGACGGCGTGATCTTCAACGAGTATGCCGACCGGCTCGGCATGCGGAACGCCTCGCTCCTGCTGCCCAGCCTCGGGGGCACTCTGCTCACCAGCAGGCACCGGGTGTACGACCTGGCCGGTCTCACGGAACCGCGGATCGCAGAGGCCCTGGCCGCGCAAGACACCCAGGAGCTGCAGTCCTACGTGTTCGGCGAGCTGCGGCCCACCTTCATCCATGCGGTCGGCTACTGGGCCCGCAGCACCGGAATGACGGCGCCTCGGCTGACCGCCGAGGGATATGTGCCGTTGATGCGTACGAACGAAGGCACCGGTGACTGGGTCCTGGCCGACGCCGTTGACCATCCCGAGCGGCTGAAGTCCGTTCGTGCCTGGGCCGACCACGCCGTCCCCAAGGACTACGAGAGCGGTCACCACAGCTGCGGCGGGGTCCTCAGACCCGGGCGTTCGGCCGCGCATGACGGCTCCCCCTCCCCCTCCCCCGATCCCGACGGAGATCACGACCATGACCATGACGCGTGACGAGGCGACCAGCAGCCGCGACAGCGAACTGCCCAGGCCGAGCTCCCTGGAGGAGGTACCGGGCTGGTTCTGGCCACTCGACCAGCACCTCTTCGCCTGGTTCCTGGGACACCGCACCCCACTCAATCCCCCGGGCGACCTCATCGAGATGGGCTGCTACCTGGGCAAGAGCACCATCGTCATGGGAGCGTTCCTGCGGGACGGCGAGAAGCTGACCGTCTGCGACCTCTTCGGCGCCGACGACGGCTACACCAAGGAGGCGACCAAGAACTTCTACCAAAGGTCCCTGACCCGCCGCGCCTTCGAGGCCAACTACCTGGCCTTCAACGACACGCTGCCGGACGTGGTCGAGGGCCGCACCGATGTGCTGGCCTCGCTGATCGAAGAGGACTCGTGCCGCTTCGTCCACATCGACGCCTCGCACATGTACGACGACGTACGCGGCGACATCCTGACGGCGAAGAGAGCACTGCGCGAGGACGGCGTCCTCGTCCTCGACGACTACCGCACCGAACACACCCCCGGTGTGGCCGCCGCGAGCTGGGAAGCGGTGTTCTGCCACGGCCTGCATCCCGTCATGCTGTCGTCCAACAAGCTCTACGGCACCTGGGGCGATCCCGCGCCGCTGAGGGAAGCGCTGCTGGCGGAGCTGCGGACCATCCCCAAGTGCGTACCGGAGATCCAGCAGATCGCCGGCCACGACGTCATCCGCGCCTCACGCGGGAAGATCCCGGCACCCGACCTGGTCACCTCGTGTCACCCCAGGCGCGTGTACAGCCCGGCACGTGTCCTGTCCTCCCCCGCTGCCGGGGCACCGAAGAGCGGCTCGCCGGCGCTCCGGATCGCCGTCGACCTGCTGCCGCCGGTCGTCACCCGGGCGCTGCGCAAGGCACGCCGCGCCCGGGGCTGAGGCGCGAGGCGGCGCGCCGCTGCGGCCTGTGCGCGTCAGTCGCCCCACCGCCGGATCAGCCGCCGCGACCGCCGCGCCACAGCGCTGCGCAGCCGGACGAGGGCGGCGGACACAACCGGGCGCTCCAGTGCGTCGGCCGCCCGGGCCGTGCGCTCGACACCGGCGATACGGATCCGCAGCGCGAGGGTCCGGCCGAACTCCGGTGCGGCCAAGGGCAGTTCCACGTCGATCCCGGTCCCCGCGCCGTTTTCCAACGCCTGGAGCCGGATCTGGGTCCCCGCCGGCGCCTCGTCGACCGTGACCGAGGCGACGTTCTGGTCGGCCAGCTCAGCGAGGTCGTCGAGGGAGCTCACTGCCCGCATCCTGAGTCCGAGCGGCCTTGACTTTCCCGCCGCGACCAGTGAGCGGATCTCCAAGCGCTGCTGGGAGGCCCGTTGCCTGACCCATTTCGTGACGTCGAAGACGCTCTCGGGCATTGTGCGCTCCGGGTCTCGGAAGGCGGAGTAGTCCGCGTACACACGGTCGCCCCGGACGGTGAGCGGAACCCGCCCCTGGTCGTCCTCGTCGGCGATGGCCGCCCGCAGTCCCACCAGGTCCCCCGCGCGTACGTGCGCGAGCCGCACCCGGCGCCGCACCTGCAGCCGCCCTTCGACCTCCTCGTCGAGATACCGGTCCACCAGGGCCCGCAGTCCGTCGAAGACCTCCTGCTGCGCACTTTCCTCGAGCTCCAGGAAATTGGCGCGCAGCAGCTGCTCGGCCTCCCAGTGGAAGTGCCGCACGTTCATGTTGGCGCGGCACTTGCTGCCCGGTTCGGTGAATCGCTCGGTGACGGCCATAGCGGCAGTCAGGCCTCGCAGCCGCTCCAGATGTCCGGACCGTAGGGTGATGTTGCTCAGGTCCCCCCTGCGCACCGAGAAGTAGTAGTCGTAGTCGCCGAGCACGGAGATGCGACGAGCCCGGAACAGCGCTTCGAGGGTGAACGGCTGATCGCTGAAGGCCGTCAGCTTCTCGGAGAAACGCAGCCCGTGTTCCTCGACGAGGGAGCGGCGGAAGAGCTTGGTATTGGACAGGGCCCAGCAGATCCGCCAGTCGTCCAGCCGCACTTCCGCCCGGGTTCTGGCGAACACGCCCTGGTGCACCTCTCTGCCGCCGACCCCCACCATCCTGACGTACACCACGTCGGACGCGTTGGCGTCGGCACTGTTCACCATCCGTTCCAGCGCCTTGGGGCCCAGGTAGTCGTCCGCGCCGAGGAAGAGGACATAGCGACCGGCGGCCTGCTCCAGCCCGCGGTTGCAAGGGCTCGCCGGACCACCGGAGTTGGGCTGGTGGATCACCCTGAACAGTCCGGGATGCAGGGACGCGTACCGCTCCAGCTCCTTCTCGCCGCCGTCCGTGGAACCGTCGTCGACGGCGATGACCTCCATTCGCGCCCGGTCGATGGACTGCCCCACGAGCGAGTCCAAACACTCGGTGAGGTACGGCATGGCGTTGTAGACCGGAACGATCACGCTGACCTCGCAGGGGAGGGCCGCGCCGCGCTTTCCGCGCCCGGCCCTCCGCTTCGCACTGCGTGCGGTGAACATGTCCTGCTGTCTCCTCTCGACGCCCCCGCCTTTTGAACGAGGAATGCGGAGTGATGGCTACGGCCCCGGCATATCCGCGTCGCGCCCACCGATGACACGTCGCCCGCCAGTAGGCGCGACAACTACCGCAATGGATGGCCCATAAAGCAGAAATACGCACAAGCCCGTCGCGCCGTGTTGGTTCTTGAGCATGAATGACCGGTCACCCACAATCGCGTCCACGACGGTTGACAGAATGGGCATCAAGGGACATGGCGTACGACCCTCAACAGCGCTTCTTGCAATTGGTGCCCGGCGGCAACGGGATTATTTACGCGATCCAGGCCGACGGCAACCTCTACTGGTACCGCAATACGGGATGGAGCACTGGTACATCCTCCTGGGCAAATTCCGGCACCGGTCGGCTCATCGGGAACAAGTGGCAGCAGTTCCGCTACGTCCTGGCTGCCGCCGACGGACAGATCTTCGCATTCCAGCCGAACGGGGATCTGATCTGGTATCGGTACATCCTGAGCAACAGCAGTACGGGCGCCGGGAGTTGGCATTCCGCGAGCGGGAGTAAGATCAGTCACGGCTGGAACAGGTTCCCACGCCTCCTTGGCGGCTGGAACAACGTCCTCTACGGAGTTGACGGCAGCGGGAACATGTTTTGGTACCGATACACCGCCAATAACGGATCATCCGGCTGGGCATCGAACTCCGGAGCCCAGATCGGCAGAGGCTGGAAGTCGTTCAACTATCTGTTCGCAGATCCGAACGGTGTTATTTTTGCATCGAAGCAGGGCGGCGCCCTGAACTGGTACCGCTACCTGGGAACCAACGGGTCTTCGGTATGGGCGAACAGCGGCAGAGGCATCGACCTGCGCATTCTGGGGGGATACCAGAAACAGATCCTCTCCAACGGCTCCGGCACCGTCTACCGGGTCAGACTGAGCGCGGCCAATCCGCCCGGAGCGGACACCGAACTCCTGTGGTATCGCCTGCTCAACTCCGAGACCATCAACACCAGCGGCGTCCAGTGGGTCAACAACGGCGAGGGCGTTCGTGTGGGGAGTGGCTTCACCAATCAGGGTTCAGCGGCGCTCCAGGGGTATCCGGGCTCCGTTTCCACGCCGCAGAACTCGAGCCTGAGCATCCACGTGTCCACCACCTTTTCCTCGTACACCTCGGCCACTCTGCGTCTCGCTCCCGCCAGCGGTGACCCGATCCAGGTCACGGCGCCCGTCTCGCGGAGCGGACAGTTCCAGTTCCTGCAGAGCGGGTACCGCAGCGCCGGGTGCGGCTGGAACCCCTCCTTCTCCGTGTCCGTCGCCTCGAACTGGACTTCGGGGATCTATGCCTCACAACTGCGGTCTCCTTTCGGCGGCACACAGAATGTGCCGTTCGTCGTGCGGCCGTCCTCACCCCAGCGGGACATCGCTGTCCTGGTCCCCACCAACACGTACAACGCCTACAACTTCTGGGGCGGCCACGACCAGTACACGGGCGGTCAGGAAGGTACACAGCGCACCATCACCCTGCAGCGCCCCGGCATGGGACTCGACCGGAACCAGAACTTCCTGTCGGCCACCGGTCACCTGGACCACCTGCTCTACAGCGACCTGCTTCTGACGCGTTGGATGACCTCGGCGGGCTTCTCCTTCGACTGCTACGCCGACAACGACCTGGACGCGACCGGAGATCAGTGGTTGCCCAGCTACAAGGCGCTGGTGCTGACCACCCACCCGGAGTACTTCACCGAGACCATGCGACAGAACGTGGTCGACTTCCAGAACGCCGGCGGCCGCATCATCTACACCGGGGGGAACGGCATTTACGAACGGGTGGAGTACAACGGCGACCGTTCGGCGGTCATCTTCCGCAGACCCGACGGCACACGCGATCTCTTCCGGGAAGACGGCCAGCCCGAATCGGAAATCCTGGAGGTGTCGTTCTACTCACCGTCGTACATGACCTTCGCCCCGTACGAGGTGCAGAACAACCACGCCTTCCTGGCGGGAACCGGTCTCAGCGTGGGAAGCACCTTCGGCAGTGTCGCCTACAACGGCTCGGCCAGCGGCTGGGAACTGGACATCGACGCCGCTTCGTCTCCAGGAGCGGTACTCATCGCCCAAGGCCTCAACCCCGGGGCCGGAGCCGACATGATGTACGTACCCAAGCCCAACGGCGGCTGGGTGTTCTCGGCCAGCTCCCTCTCCTTCAACGGCGGCCTGCCCTTCGACGCGGCGATGCGCAGAATCATGCTCAATGCGTTCACGGCGGCGGTGGCTTAGGCGACCACGGTAAGAAGACCCTTCTCTGACAGCTGGAGAGATGTATGCAGGAGATCTCACGCCGCACGGTTCTGGTCGGCGCCGCATCGGCGGCGGTTACCCTGACCGTCCCCGCCCCTGTCGCTCACGCGAAGCCCATGGAGAACACGAGAAACGAGGAGTCGGCGCCGGGCTCCTGCGAAACAATGGGCAGCACGGAAGCCTGCGTCGAGGTGCGGCAGATCCAGGATGTATGCGGCATTCAGTACACCATCAAGAATCACGGGGACGCGCCCCAGACCTACTCCGTGTCATGCGTGGATGAAGACGGCGGCCCCAATCCCGGCACGGTCACCGTGTCGGTGGAAGCGGGGGAATCCGTCAGCGACTATTTCTACGGCGACCTTCTGCACTGTTTCACTCTGCAGGTGTGCCCGGTGCCGGCCGGCAAGGAGATGACGGGCCCTCGGACCGGCGGCAAGGAAGCGGACGTGACCTGTATGACGCTGGGACCGGTGTGCTCGGAAACCTCATCCGATTGGTAGTGGGCTCATGGCCGTGTACCACGCGGTCATGAACCCACTCGTTCCGTCTCAGCGAATCTGCTCCAGATGCGCGTAAGGCTCTCGGTCGAGTCTGCCGTCGACAATGGTTTCCGGGTGACGCTGAGCCAGTTTCCACGCAAGGTGCTCCGCCGGTGTGTCCGTGAACACCACGCGGCCGACCGTGGCGAAGTCGATGGACGCCAGTGCGCGCCGTGAGGCCCGGGCCAGCACCAACGGCCGTACGTGGTGGTAGACCGGCCAGAACAGCCGCCGGTCTACCAGGTCGGCGGCCCGACCGTGGATCCGCCGTGCCAGTCGCTCCGCCCGCAGCACAGGGCCGCCCCCCGGCACCCGGCGCGCCACACGCCGGACGCGGTTCAGCACGCCCGCCGGAAGCCGGTGCACCACCGTGGACTGCAGCCACTTGACCGGGTGCCGCTCCTCGGCGGACTTCATCTCCCACACCCGGAAGTGCGGAAACGTCACGGAGGTGGGGGAAGACGGCGCCGTCGGCGTGACGAGGTCGACGGGGACCCCGCGCCGTAGCAGGTACAGGGCGTAGGCGAGAACGCGCTGGGGCACGGGATCGGCGTAGGAGAGGATGACCACGTGCGGCGGCAGCCGCTCCGTACCCGGTGTGTCTTTCGCGGTCTCGTCGACCAGGGTCATGAAGCTCTCCTCGCCAGGGTGCGCAGACGGGTTTCGAAGGGTGCGAGCACGACATCGCGCTCGTAGGTGTCCGCATGCCGTCGGGCCGACAGATGTTCCTCGGGCGAGAGATCACGAGCTGCCTTCGCCGCCGAGATCATCGTGTCCGCCAGCGCGGAGGGATCCAGGCTGTTCGCGTTGAACCAGAGGGGATAGCCGTCGAGCACCTCCTCCGCGGCGATGCCCGGGCCGTGCACGGAGACGATCGGACGGCCTGTGGCCATGTACTCGAAGATCTTCCCCGAGGTCACATAGCGTGCCCCGCCGGTGAGGAAGACCAGCACATCGCTCTCCCGGTAGACGTCGGCCACCTCGGTCTTGGGCACCGGGCCACGCAGCCGGACCCCGGAGTCGCGGCCGTCGTCCGCGTCCGACTGGAGCCTGCCCCGCAGTGCGGCATCCGCCCCCTTGAAGAAGCCCAGGTGGCCATGGATGTGCAGCTCCGCATCGCTGAAGTCCGCATGCCTGCGCACCATACGGAATGCCGACAGCATCTCCTCGACGGGCTGGACGGCGGTGACCGTGCCGAGGAAGGTGAAGCGGATCGGGCGGGGCGCGGCGGGAACGGAGAGGTCCAGCGGCGGCAGGTCCAGCAGATCGGCGTCCCAGGCGTTCGGCACCACCGTCATCCGGTCCGCGGCATGGGGATGGCGCTCGGCGTGCCAGGCCCGCATCGCCTCGTTGACGAACACCACCTCCGCGGCGCCGCCCGTCACCCGGCGCTCCCAGGTGTGCACGGGATCCCCTTCGGGACGGGCGAGTTCGTCCGTGAACTGGTTCAGCGTCCAGGAGTCCCGGTAGTCGAGCACGTACGGAACCCCAGTGATGCGCCGGAAGAGCCAGGCGGCCGCGAACGAGGAGAACGGGTTGCCGGTGGCGACGACGACGTCGAAGCGACGCCGCATGTGCAGCGCGACGGCCCGCCTGACGGACGCGAAGGACCAGGACGCGTAGTGCTCGGGGAACAGCCGCCGCTGCGTCCAGGCGTAGCCCTTCTGCGCGGTGTGCGGGAACCTCCTGCGCAGCGGACCGAAGTCGCGCGCGTCCCGCTGCCAGATGTACTGGTTCAGCGGGGGACGCTCGATGCGGATCCGGGGGTCGAGGGTGCCGAGCAGCTCCTCGTCCTTGGATCCGATGACCTTGTCCAGGAAGTCCATCGGGCAGGCGAACACCGTCACGTCCCAGTCGCGGCGCGCCAGATAATTGGCGGTCGCACGCGCGCGGTAGACGCCGCTGGCGCGGGACGGCGGGAAGTAGTAGGCGAGGTACAGCGCGCGGGGCCTGCGGGCGCGGGCGAGGACCATGGGAACCCTCTCAGCTGTGACGGAGGCTGTAGGCCATGCGGGGGGCGGGAACGGATGCGCCGTCGAGGAGAGTGGGGGCGTACCGCAGCCCCGCCGAGTCGGCCAGCACAATCACCTCGGGCGAACGGCGCCGGACCAGTGATCCGATCACCTGCTGTCGTACGTCGCCGTAGACCTTGCGGTAGGCCGGGGTGAAGACCCTGCGATGCAGCGGGAGCGCGACCCGGCGCTCGTATGCGCGCTCGGCACGGCGCACGAAGGGACGCAGGGGCCCACGACCGAGCAGTGCGGCCACGACGCGGGGGCCCCTGAAGAGCAGCAGCCACTCCAACAGCCGTGGCGGGTGGCGGAGTTCGAGCTGGCGCAGTTCCACGACCTCCACCCCCGGGGCGAAGGGTTCCTCCTCCCACGCCTTCCTGTTCTCCACGAGCACGACGGCTCGCCCGCCGCCGGCGACGACTTCGGCGGACTCGCTGGTGACGGCCTGACGGCGGGTGGCGTCCAACGCCAGGAAGACGACTCGCATGGGCTCGGTCACCTCACGTACGGGGAAGAGTGGTGTGCGACGGGAGGGCGGAGGGCCGGTCGGGGAACCAGAGGGCGTGATGGACTCGGGCCACGGCGTCATGCCCGCAGCGCTCCTCCAGATGGCGCCGTGCGTGCGGCAGGTCCAGCGCGTGGGGGAAGCGGGAGCTCAGGAGCCGGTACCCCTCGGCGATGGTCTCGGGATCATCGTTCACGTCGATGAGCTGCCCGGCGACGTCCTCGATCCCGGCCAGTACCTCTTGGGGTCCTCCGCTGCGCGTCACCAGAACGGGCATTCCCGCGGCGATCGCCTCGACGACGGTCATGCCGAAGGTCTCGAGGCGGCTGGGGTGCACCAAGAGGTCGTGTTCGCGCATCAGCCGTTGGGTCTCGGCCGGCGTCACCGCTCCGGTGAAGGTGACGGCATCGCTCACTCCCAGTTCCGCGGCCTGTTTCTGCAGCGAGTCGCGAAGTACACCGTCCCCGACCACGGTGAGGGTCAGTTCGGGCTCCTCGGCACGACATCGGGCGAAGGCGTCGAGCAGCAGCGCAACGCCCTTGCGTTCGATGAGAAGGCCGACGTACAGCCAGCGGTGCAGGCGCGTGACAGGTTCGGTGCGCGGAGTGCCGAACGCGATGGCGTTGGGGATGATGCCGATGCGGTCGGCATGCTGCGGGAAGGCCTCCGCGATGGGTTGGCGCACCTTCTCCCCGACGGCGAAGAACCCGGCGCACCGTTCGAGCACTTCGCCGTACAGCTCGCGCCCCTGGGGGTCTTCCAGCACCTTCTCGACGAAGGTCGCGTGCTCGGTGACGAACACCCTGGCGTCGGCCCGTGCGTTCTCCAGTGCGACCCATCCGCCGCGCAGCCCGACGTGGGCGTGGACGACCGGAGCGTCGATCGGTCGGCCGCCCAGGGCGGCCCTCAAGCAGTCACGGTGGGCCACGGCATGCTCAACCCAGTCGCGCGGGCCTCGCCTGTGCCGGTACACGGCGGGCACATAGGTCACCTGGGCGCCACCGACCGTGGGGCGGGGCCGCGCGGCCAGCGGCAGGAGTCGCCGGTGGGCTCGCATGATCTCGCCGTGCCGCCCCTGATCGCGGTTGCCCCAGCCCCACCCGTCGCAGTGGTACACGCTGACGCGGTCGCAGCCTGGAGCCGTCGCCTCCACCATGGCCTCGACGAAGGAGCCGGCAAAAGGCTGTTGGGTGGTCGGATACCAGGGAGTGACGATGGCCACGTCCTTGGTCAGGGGTTCGCGCACTCTTTCGTGTCCTTCGCTGGGCGCCGGCCTTGTCGTGGGCGGATCTCCTCGGTGGCCAACGATTCGTGGTGGGTGGCGGGTTGGGCGGGAGGGTGAATTTCCCACCCAAAGGTGAATAGTTCGACTACCTATACACCTATTTCCAATGGTTTGTTGGTATTTACTGAGAGTCCATGTGGGTACCTCAGCCACCGCACGCGTAGCCGCGTCGAGCGGATTTCGTTGTACCGGTACGCGAGGTCCGACTTCACGGGAGGCGATCTGTGGGACCCGACCAGACGGGCGACGAGCCCAGTCGACGGGGAAAGGTGGTGATGCTCGTCTGCAACGGGATCAAGGGGGACTCCCGCGTGCAGAAGGCTGCCTACTCGGCAGCCGAGGCCGGGTGGGACGTCGTGCTCCTCGGCCGGTCACCGGACAGGAAGATCCACAAGTGGAGTATCGGACAGGCGCGGGCGATGCTCGTCCCGGTGCCGACCCGGCTGGACCGAACCCGTCATCCTCTGCGCGGTTTCGGCATCCGGTACCCGTTCGCGTATCAGCTGGGGCGGCCGGAGGCCGCGTACCGTGCGCAGAAGGTGAAGGCCTGGCGCGTCGACCTCAGCATCAGGCGTGCCTCCCTGACACTCGCTCAGCAGGAGGGCGGCTTCCGCGCACTGTGGGCCCGCCTGCGTCGGATCGGGCTCCTCGCACCACGCGTGGCGGCGAAAGGCATGAGCCGCTGGGTGGCCTTCCGCCATCGGCAGCTCATCAAGCGGGTCAGCTCCCGGCGGCGGTGCGACACACGCCTCGACCGGCTGGTGACGTCCGCGTGCCGCAAGATCCGGGGCAGACGCAGCTGGCGAACGCTCTGGCCGGCGCTCTGGGATTTCGAAATCGCCTACGGCCCAGTGGTCGACAAACTGAAGGCCGATCTGATCCACGCGAATGACTTCCGTGTCATCGGGGTGGGTGCACGCGCCAAGACACGTGCGCTCGCCAAGGGACGCCCGCTGAAACTCGTCTGGGACGCCCACGAGTTCCTGCCGGGGATCAAGCCGTGGGTCGACAACGAGCGCTGGAAACCGGCGCATATCGACCACGAGCGCGAGTACGTCCCCTGCGCCGATGCCGCCGTCACCGTCTCCGACAGCCTCGCCGAGCTGCTGCAGAGGACACACCGACTGGCACGGAAGCCCACCGTGGTGCTCAACGCGCCCAGTATGCGCCCGCCCCAGGAGACCTCGGACGAGCCGCTGCCGTCGCTGCGCGAACAGTGCGAACTCGATCCCGACGTACCGCTGGTCGTGTACAGCGGTGCCGCATCGCCGCAGCGCGGGCTGGCCACCATGGTCGAGGCCCTGCCCCGGCTGCCCTCGGTCCATGCGGCGCTCGTCGTCCCCAATCCGGAGGCGGCAGCCATCCGGAAGCTGCTGGCCCGGGCCGCGGCGCTGGGCGCCGGAGACCGGCTGCATGTGCTGGGTTACGTCGAGCACTGGCAGGTGCCGCACTTCCTGTCGTCCGCGGACGTGGGGGCCATCCCGATCCATCACTGGCCCAACCACGAGCTCGCCCTCATCACCAAGTTCTTCGAGTACTCGCACGCCCGGCTGCCCGTCGTCGTCAGCGATGTGGAGACCATGGCCCGCACGGTGCGTGAGACGGGCCAGGGCGAGGTCTTCCGCGCCGAGGACATCGAGGACTACGCACGGGCCGTACGGGCGGTGCTTGCCGACAGCGCGCGTTACCGGGCCGCGTACGACAAGCCGGGACTGCTGGACGCCTGGACCTGGGAGGCGCAGGCCGAGGTACTGGATCAGGTCTACAGCGAGCTGGTCCCTGACAGGCCACGGTTTCCGCAGCGTGTCCGTACCAACCACACCGAGATGACGGCGCCTCCGATGAGTCGGTGACCACGGCACATCGCAGCGTCTTCGAAGGAGAACAACCATGCAGATCTGTGTCGTGGCGCTCGGCAAGATCGGGCTGCCGCTGGCCGTGCAGTTCGCGGCCGGCGGCCACCATGTCACGGGCGCGGACGTGGACGAACACGTCGTACGCCTCGTCAATGACGGGGTGGAGCCCTTCCCTGGCGAGGCACTCCTCGGCGAGAAGTTGAAGAAGGCGGTCGCCGAGGGGCGGCTGCGGGCCACCACCGACACCACGGCAGCGGTCGCGCAGGCCGAGGCGGTGGTGATCGTCGTCCCGCTCTACGTCGACGCCGAGGGCGTCCCCGACTTCGGCTGGATGGACGCGGCGACACGGGCCGTGGCGCGCGGGCTGCGGCCCGGCACGCTTGTGTCGTACGAGACGACGCTGCCGGTGGGGACGACGCGCCGGCGCTGGGCGCCGATGCTGGAACAGGGCAGCGGACTGACCGCGGGCCGGGACTTCGCCCTGGTCTTCAGCCCCGAACGGGTGCTGACCGGACGCGTGTTCGCGGATCTGCGTCGCTATCCGAAGCTCGTCGGCGGCTTCGACAAGGCGTCCGGCCGTCGAGGCGTGGAGTTCTACGAGTCGGTCCTCGACTTCGACACACGCGAGGACCTGCCGCGGCCCAACGGGGTGTGGGACCTGGGCTCGGCGGAGGCGGCGGAGCTCGCCAAGCTCGCCGAAACCACCTACCGGGACGTGAACATCGGGCTCGCGAACCAGTTCGCACGGTTCGCGGACGGTATCGGCGTCGATGTGGACCTGGTGATCGACGCCTGCAACTCGCAGCCGTTCAGTCACATTCACCGGCCCGGCATCGCCGTCGGCGGCCACTGCATCCCCGTCTATCCCCGGATGTACCTGTGGAACGACCCGGAGGCGACGGTCGTACGGGCAGCCCGCGAGGCCAATGCCGCGATGCCCGAGTACGCGGTGCGGCGCCTCGAGGAGGCGTACGGCGATCTGACCGGCACCGGAGTGCTCGTGCTCGGTGCGGCCTACCGAGGCGGCGTCAAGGAGACGGCGTTCTCGGGGGTGTTCCCGGTCGTCGATGCGCTGCGGGCGCGCGGCGCGCAGCCGTACGTGTCCGATCCGCTGTACTCCGCCGAGGAGCTGACGGCGCTCGGGCTGCCGCCGCACACCGGTCAGCGTGTCACCGCCACCGTCGTCCAGGCCGACCATGAGGAATACCGGGAGCTCGGCACCGATCAGGTCCCCGGAGTGCGGGTCGTGGTCGACGGACGGCGGATCACCGACCCCGGCAGATGGGCCGGGGCCGAGGTGATCGTGCTGGGCTCGCCGTCACAGACGGCCCACCTGGCCTGATGCCCTCTCCGCAGCACGGTCACGGGGAGGGGCGATCCGTCGTGTCAGGCGGCCGGCCTGGGCGCGGGCGGCGGTGGGACCTCCGTGAGGACGCCGTCCTTCTCGGCGTGCAGAACGCCGGTGCGCGGGCACTCCCAGATCCCGGCCGGGCCCGGGAGTTCGCGCAACCGCTCGCCCGCGCGTCCCACCCAGCCGATCGGGCGGGCCGGGACGCCGGCGACGAGCGCGAAGTCCGGTACGTCCCGGGTGACCACGGCACCGGCGGCGACCATCGCCCAGCGGCCGACCCGAACGGGGGCCACGCACACCGAGCGCGCGCCAAGCGACGCGCCCTCGGCGACCGTGACCCCCACGGGCTGCCAGTCGCCACCCCGCTTGAGCTGCCCTTCGGGGTCGACCGAGCGCGGGTTGTGGTCGTTGGTCAGTACGACCGCGGGGCCGACGAAGACGCCGTCGCCCAGCTCAGCGGGCTCGTAGACCAGGGCATGGTTCTGAATCTTGACCCGGTCGCCGATGTGCACGCCGGGTCCGACGTAGGAGCCCCGCCCCACCACGCAGTCCTCGCCGAGCACGGCCTTCTCCCGGATCTGGGCGAGTTCCCACACCGCGGTGCCGGGGCCCAGCACGGCCGTCTCGTCGATCTGTGCGCCGGGAGCGACCCTGACCGGCGCCGGCGGCACCTCACTGTTCTGCTTCATGTGCTGTGGAACGACCGAGCCGCGGGCCGGGTGCGTGGGCGCGTCCGCCGAGGGTGGCTCGGCGAAGCCGTCCGGGTGAAGGGGCCCCGCATGCGGTGACCCGTGTGACCGGTTCCTGTTCTCCTGTTGAAGAGCTCGTCGGCCCTTTTCGGCCCCTCTGTTGCAGCGGGCCTCGGTCGAGCCGGTGAGTTGAGGGATTGCGACCATGAGAGCGCGCTGATGTGGATCTTTTTTGCCTGGTTCTCGCGGGACCGGTGTCAGAGCGACGGCGAGCAGCGGGCCGCGTTGCGTCGCCTCCAGGAGTATCAGACGCCGCTCATTCCTGAAGGCTGGTCACACCACCGGGTGGAGGGCGACGGATGGGGTGTCCATCTCGCTCACGCCGAGCTCAACGGGTGGCGCTGGCCCCTGTTCCACGAGACGGAACATTCGGCAGCTGTTTCGCTCGGTGTTCCGATCGGGGCTCCCGGCGGGTCCACCCCCCACACCATGGCAGGCCGGCTTCTCCAGGGGCAGGAGATCCATACCGAGGTCGTGCCACCGTTCGCCCTGCTGGCTCTGGACCGCAGGTCACCTCGGTTCGCGCTGCAACAGGACTGGCTCGGCATGGCCCGGGTCTTCGAGTACTCCTCGCAGGGTGTCGTCGCCCTCTCCAACCGGCCCACGCTGCTTCCCGCGTTCTTCGGAGACCCCGTACGGCCGGACGAGACGGGTTGGTCGCACTACGTGGCCTCCGGTCACTTCGGCGGGACCTCGTCGCCGGTCCACGGGGTCCGCCTGCTCGCACCCGGAGAACGGCTGACGGGTGCGAAGCGGCCGAACGGGACATGGAACCTGACACATCATCAGCGCACCAGCCTCGACGACTTCGTCGCCGAGGGCGTCGGCCGTCAGGGCGGTGAACACGCGGTGCTGGACGAGGCTGCCGACGGTTTCACACGAGTCGCCGCGAGTGCCGCGGCGCTCCGGGACGGTCCGGTGGCCCTCGGCCTGTCCGGCGGCAAGGACTCCCGTCTGATCGCCGCCGCGCTGATCGCCGCCGGCGTCCTGCCGAAGTTCTCGACCAACATTGATCACCCCACCGAGGGGGACGTCGCGCGGTCGCTCACCGACCTTCTGATGAAGCACCGCGGCATCGAGGTCGAGCACCGCTTCGTCCGGGTCGCGGAATCACGCACCGTGCACACCGAAAGCCTCCCGCACCGGGTGCTGCGGCTGCAGAGCTACTACGACCACCAGTTCCCGTCGAGCTACCTCGAACGCGGTGCTCGTCCCTCACAGTTGACCAAGAAACAGGGTGAGCCCGTGTTCAGCGGGGCGGGGGGCGAGATCGCCACCGCGTACTGGTACCCGAAGACCCTGGACGGCACGCCGACCGCCGCCCGGATGGAACCCCTCGTGACCAAGTGCCTCTCCAAAGAGGTACCCGCAGAGGTGCAGAGCCCGCTGGTCGGGGAACGCCAACGGGAACTGGGCGCGCACATCACCAGAAAGGCCGCCGCTCTCGGCGTCAAGGGTTACCAGATCCTCGACTACGCCTACATGATGGAACGCATGCGCCGCTGGTGCACGTCCGCTTACAGCGTGGGGCTCATCACGCCCTTCACCACAAGGGAGTTCGTGCAGGCCGCCTTCGCCATGAGGGCGACGGACCACCACGACCGGCGCATTCACATGGACCTGCTGAAGCGGCTGGTCCCGGAATGGGCCGATGTGCCCTTCGTCTCGGGCCCGTCGTCGCGTTCCACCGCGGCCCGCATCTGGGACGGCGACGGTGTTCCGGAGATCCGGAAGATGCTCGACCATGCCGGTGGTCCGCTGACACGGCTCATGGAAGCGGACGCCCTTCGTGCGGTCGTCCAGCGCTGCGAGGAAGGCTGCCCCAAACCAGCCGATGCCGCGCCACTGCGCCAGTTCGCGGCCCTGGCCGTCGCGGAGTCGGCCCTCCGGCCGCCCACTCCTACCTCCGCGACCACACCGCCCGCCCCTGCTTCCGCGACCACCCCGCCGGCCTCGGCCTCCGCGGCCTCCCCGAGCACCCCGGCCTCCCCGAGCGCCGCCACATCCTCGCCGAGCTGGCGCGCCAGGCTGCGCGTACCCCGCCGCCGGGGAACGTCGGATGCCGCGGCTCCGGAACGGGGCTGACGCCGACGGCCCGACAACGGAAAACGGTCCACCGAGCTGTCTCGGTGGACCGTTTCTCGTCGGTGTGGAGGGCCGAGCGGACTGGCCCGCCCTCCACGCTTCCCTCCTGGAACTCAGGTCTCTCTGCAACCGGTGACGTCGGCCAGGATCTGGCTGTTGTTCCAGCCGGTGCCCTGGGACGTTCCCTCTCCGTCGTTGGCCCAGTTGAACGAGCCCCCCAGCGGGTCGAGGTGGCGGTACCAGAAGAGTGTGCCCGTGCTGGTCCGGGCGAGCAGAATGCCGGCACCGAAGGAGGCGATCCTGGTGAACCCGGCCCATCCGGTCCCGACCGTTGTCCCACTGCCGCCGTTGGCCCAGGTGGGATTGCCTCCGAGCGGGTCCAGGTGGCGATACCAGCGCAGGTCGCCGGCGGAAGTGACGCCGTACAGGACGCCTTTCCCGCTGGGCGCGATGCGCTGGAAGCCGCCCCAACCGGTGCCGATCAGACGGCCTTGGGACGACACCCAGTTGACCTCGCCGGCCGTGCCCAAGTAGCGGTACCAGTACAGTTTTCCGTCCGGGGCGACCGCATAGATCGTGCCGTCCCCGCCACCCATGACCCGGCTGAACCCCGACCAGCCGGCGCCGATCGTGGCCCCGCTGTTGGGGTGCCAGCTGGGCCCTCCGGTGCCGTTGTAGTTGTTGTCCTTGTACCACCGCAGAGCGCCTGAGCCTGAGATGGTGAAGAGCACTCCGTCACCACCGGAGAAGGTGGTGATGCCGCCCCACGTCGGATCGATCACCGACTGGTACCACGTGGCGCTGCCGGTCAGCGGGCCGCTGTGGCTCCAGCGTCGCAGTTGGCCGTTGCCGTCCACGTGGTAGTTGCTCACGGCCGGCGTTGTACAGGTGGTGGCGGCGTGGGCGGATCCCACGGGAGCCGTCAAGGTGAGGAGCACTGCCGCCAGAGCACAGCTCAAGGCTCTGGAAAGGCGTCTTGTTCCGCTGCTGTTGGACATCCGAACCTCCGAGATGCTGTTGGGGATCGCCGACTCGTCAGGGGCAGACAGGTCCCACCTGGAGGTCGGTGCCGGCGGCACTGGTCAGAATCACCTGGAAGCAATGCTCCAGTTCGCCGAACATGGAGCCGAACAGGTGTTGCCCGTTGAACAGCGGGCCGATGTTCTGCGGAGTGGACGTGAAGCCGTTGTTCAAATCCACGTAGTGAATTTGATAGCTGCCCGGACCGTCCAGCTGCCCTACGTCGTAATTGATGCCCGTCACATCCATGACGGGTTCCGCGGTGGCGCACAGGCTGGCCACCCCGTCCTGATTGCAGACCGTCTCGCCGGCATGGGCGGGCGGGGCAGCCAGCGCGGTGACGAGAAGGGTGAACGCGAGTACAGCGGTTCTTCGCATGCCCATCCTTTTCTGTCCGTGAGGACAACGTTCCTGACTTCAGTACATCATCCAACCGGATGTGTATTCGGCACATACGGGTCCGAGGACCACGCAGTCACCGCCCGACTCCGGGCAGATATGGAGGGTGAAACAGTGCTGGAGTTCACCGTAGAAATAGTCGATGACAGTCTCCCCTGGGCCTACCGAAACCGTGCGCGGGTTCCCTTCGGGACCACCGTCCACATCCACGTACGAGATGGTGAAGCTCGCGGGGGCCTCGCCACTATTGGTGAGGGTGTATTGGAGGGATGTCACGTCCATGGCTGATCGCGCCGTGACACAGGCCTGCGTGCTGCCCAGCATTGCGCAGGAAGTGGGATCCAGCGCGGCCGCTTCCGCGATTGGCTTCGGCTTCGCCTCGGCGGCGGAAGGGGGAAGGCTCAGCGCAGCCGTCGCGGTCACGGCACCAACCAGTACGGTGCGCCTTGAGATCTCCTGCATATTCTCTCCTCGACATGAGCGAACGAACTCCGCCCCCGACCCGACTACGCCACCGCTGCCGTGAAAACGTTGAGCAGCATCCTGCGAATTTCGGGACTTCTGGGCAGGGCGCCGTTGAAACAAATCGAGCTGGCTGTGAAAACCCAGCCGTCATTGGGTTTGGGTACGTAGAGGATTTCCCCTCCACCGTCCACATTGAGCCCCTCGGCGATGAGTACCGCGCCGGGCACCGCACCAATCCGCCGGTCGATTTCCCAGCCGCTTGCCGGTCCGTTGTAGCCGGACGTACCGAAGACGCTCCCCACGCTGAGCCCGGTGCCATCCAGGAACGGGTGATCATTGCGCACCTGGTACGAGGCAAAGGTGAAGTTCGACGGCGGGAAATGTGCCACTCCGAGAATTTGCGATTCAGATTCTCCCGAATCCTTGAAAACATCTCGTACGCCGTCGGATCGCCGAAAGATGACTGCTGTGCCGTCCGGAGTGTACTGCACTCTTTCGAAGATTCCGTTGCCCCCGGTATTGATAATTCGACCGCCTGCGTTCTGGAAGTCGACCACATTATCCCGAGCGGTTTGCGTGAAATACTCCGGATGGCTCAGCAACACCAGCGCGCGATAGTTCGGCAGCCAGGTGTCACCATTCGTGTGCAGGTCGTTGTCGGTATAGCAGTCGAAGGAGACGCCTGCCGAGGTTATCCAGCGGAGCAGCAACAGATCGCTGTACAGCAGATGGTCGAGAAACCCGGTGGCCGACACATAGGTCTCCACCTTGTCGATGCCCATGTTCGGACGCTGCAGGGTGAAGGTGCGCTGCACGCCGATCTGGCCGGGCGTGTACTGGTCGTGCCCGCCCCACAGGTTGTAGGCGTTGTAGGTGTTGGTGGGCAGCAGGACGGCGATCTGCTGCTGCGGTACGGACGGCTTCACCACGAACATGACGTTGTGTTGACCGCCCCACGGCGATTTCAATTGGGAGGCGTAGACGCCCGAGGGCCAGTCCGTTGCCGTGTCCACCGAGAAGGATGTGTCCCAGCCGCACCCATTACTGCGGTATCCGCCCTGCACCAGCTGCAATTGCCCCGACCGGCTGACGGGTGGCGTGACCTGAACGGGGGCATCGGTGGCCGGAGCGAGACGCACCGTGGACGAGGTGTAGGACGAGAAGGTCGACGAGACGTGAATCCCGAGACTGTCACCCTGTTGAGCGGACAGCGAGGTCGGATAGCCCTGCAGCGCCGCCGAGGCCTGCAGAGTGAACCCACGCCCCACCTGGACCGTGGTCCCGCCGTTGTACCAGTGGACGCCGCTGGTGTTGACGGTTTCCGAGTTCTGCAGGCGATTCCACGTGAGCTCGTTGTCGGACCCCGGCACGGTGGCAGTGCTGAGTCTGATCCTGTAAACGGTACCGGAACCGTTGGAGAAGATCTGCTTTTGCGTGCCGCCCAGGATGCCGAGGTTGATGCGCCGCCCGCTGTTCGCCCATTCCGACGACCCATTGGTTCCGATGTATCGATACCAACTGAGCGGGCCACCTCCGCCCTGTACGTAAATAACTCCGTTCGGGTCGGCGAAGAGGGCGGCGAATTTGCTCCACCCATAGCTGATCTTGGAGCCGGATCCCGAGGCCCAGCTGGACGAGCCGTCATTTCCGGTGTACCGGTACCAGAACAGGTTTCCGTCGCCATCCTCCCCGTAGATGACGTTGTTCCACCCGCCCAGGAGACGTGGGAATTTGTTCCATCCGGTACCGATCCGGCTGCCGCTTGCCCCGTGCCACCGTCCGGCACCGGTGTTGATGTCGCTCAGAATGTATCGATACCAGATCAGATCACCGTCCGGGCGCCATGCGAAGATCTGCCCGTCAGCGGCAGCCAGGACGTAACGGAACTGCTGCCACTTGCCGCCGATGAGCCGGCCGGTTCCGGAATTCGCCCAGGAGGCGGTGCCGTCGGTCCAGCCCCTGTGGCGATACCAGTAAAGGTTACCGTCGGACTGGATCCCGTAAATGATCCCATTTCCGCCGGGTACTAGCTGCAGGAACCGCTGTTCCGGGTCGTAAGCCATGTCACCTTGACTGCTGCCCTAGAAGTCCATTGTGAGCCTGAATTGTGCGTGCCCGGTGGCTCGGGTGCAAGAACAGAAACGATCTCGGCGAGTCGAGCTTGCACTTCGAATTCAGAGATTCGAGGGAAAGCCACGCAGGGAAATGAATGATCGGCATTAAGGATTCCACGACAATCGGTCGGCGCCCGACCGCCCGGCCCTGCGAGGGACCGAACCGCGGCTGCGCAGCCATGACTCGGCGGGCCGCTCCACGAGCGCATACAGCAGCCCGGCCAGGGCCTGGCTGGCCAGGGCCAGGACCAGCCACACGACCAGTGAGGGCCAGCCGGGCGCCGTGCGGCCGTACAGGTGCAGAAAAAGCCGTAGCACGAGTTCGTGCACCAGGTACCAGGCGAAGGACCAGCGGCCCAGGCGGAGGAGCCAGGTGCCGCGAAGACCCGTGGGCAGTCCCTGTACGTCGCGATGTGCCGCCGCCGCGATCAGTGCGGCGAAGAGGGGTGCGCTCAGCAGCTGGGAGGCGTTGTAGGGGCCGTACCAGGCGCTGTCGGGGAGGGCCGCGTGCCAGGGGATGAGGGCCGTGTGCCAGGCGAGGACCGCAACGGCGGCTGCGGGAAGCGACAACGGGGGGCGCCCTCCGCGCTTGACCGCGAGTGCGCACACCACTCCGAGCACGAACTGTGCACTGCGTGTCAGCGGCAGATAGTCCAGCAGCCATGACCTGACCGCCGGCGAGACGACCAGGGCACCGCACAGCCAGGCGAGGGGCAGTGCCAGTACGGCCGTCGCTCCCGCTCGGCGCAGGAGCCGGTTGCCGCGGGCCGCCAAAAGTGCGAGCAGGCCGGGGAAAAGGGCGTAGAACCACGCCTCGTCGCTCAGCGACCACGCGGCCGGGTTGCCGCCCTTCGCCAGGGCCGGATGCCATGCCTGCATGAGCGGGAGCGAAGCGGCGACGGCCGTGACGGAGACCTCGGCCGATAGCAGCAGGTACAGCGCCACGGACAGCGCGGTGGTGACGAGATGCAGCGGCCAGATACGGGCGAAGCGCCGCCGGTAGAAGACCGTGACGGGCAACCGGGCTCCCTCGTACGTCCAGGCCAGCACGAACCCGGAGAGCACGAAGAAGAAGGTCACCCCGGTGCGGCCGTACCAGACGAGTGGGGTGAGCCCCGGTACCTCACCGACCTGTCGGCTCAAGTGATAGAGGACCACCAGGAGCGCGGCCCAGAAGCGCAGGCCGGTGAGGGAGGGCAGTGCGTCGCGCGAGGGGACCGTCACGACCGCTGCGTGACCGCCGACAGGGTGCTGCGGTGCGGGCTCTGCAGTGGGACGGACGCCCGGTGGTGTGCCGAGTCGATGACCGCCTCTGCCACCTCGACGGTTCTCAGCCCCTGGTCGAGGGTGACGATGTCCGTGGCCTTGCCCTCCACCGCGTCGCGGAACCGCTCGTGCTCCACGAGCAGCGGCTCGCGCTTGGGAATCGCGTACCGGACCATGTCGCCCTCGGAGACTCCGCGGAAGGCGCGCAGCGCTTCCCACTCGGTGGTCACCGCGCCGTTGGCATGGAAGGTCAGGTCCGCGGTGAGGGTGTCCGCGACGAGGCAGCCGCGCTCGCCGGTCACCGCGGTGAAGCGCTCCTTGAGCGGGCTCAGCCAGTTGACGAGATGGCTGACCAGCGTGCCGTCGCTGAGGTCGCCGACGACGGAGACCATGTCCTCGTGGGGGCGGCCGCTCTTGCAGACGGTGCGCGCCGAGACGGAGGCGTAGTCGCGGTCGGTGACCCAGGACGTGAGGTCGATGTCGTGGGTCGCGAGGTCCTTGACCACACCCACGTCGGCGATGCGATGGGGGAAGGGGCCCTGGCGCCGCGTCACCACCTGGAACACCTCGCCCAGCTCGCCCGCCTCCAGGCGCGCACGCATGCTCTGCAACGCCGGGTTGAAGCGCTCGATGTGCCCGACCCCGGCGATCAGACCGGCCGTGTCGAAGGCGTCGACCAGCCGTCGGGCGGCGGCCGCGGAGTGGGCGAGCGGCTTCTCGATCAGGGCGCACACGCCGTCCGCGGCCAGCGCGAGGCCGATCTCCTCGTGCTGCGCCGTGGGGCAGGCGACCACGGCGTAGTCGAGGCGGAGCGCGAGCAGTTCGGGCAGAGTGGCGAGGACCGGGGCGCCGCGCGCGGCGCCCGCGGGGTCTCCCGCCGGGTCCATGACGCCGACGAGTTCGACGCCGTCGAGCGACGACAGCACCCGGGCGTGGTTGCGTCCCATCGCGCCCAGACCGATGAGCCCCGCGCGCAAGGCCTGCTTGCTCACGGCGCACCTCCGGCGAGGTTCACGGCCTGGGCGACGCGCTCCAGCTCGCCCGGCCCGAGAGTGGGGTGCACCGGCAGGGAGAGAACCTCGGCGGCCGCGCGGTCGGTCTCGGGCAGGGGCGGCCTGCCCGGGTCCTGGTACGGCTTCAGCCGGTGGATCGGCGTCGGGTAGTACACCGCGCTGCCGATGCCCTGCCGGGCCAGCTCCTGCTGCACGTCGTCCCGGCGGCCGTCGGGAACACGGACGGTGTACTGGTGGTAGACGTGTCGGGCGCCGTCGGCCACCTGCGGCACGGGCAGCCCCTCGATACGGGAGTCGAGCACCTTGGCGTTGGCCCGGCGCCGCTCCGTCCACGCGGGCAGTTGCTTCAGCTGTTCACGGCCGACGGCCGCCGCGACGTCGGTCATCCGCATGTTGGCGCCGACGATCTCGTTCTCGTACCGCTGCTCCATGCCCTGGTTCCGCAACAGCCTGAGGGTGCGGGCCAGTTGGGCATCGGCGGTGCTGATCATGCCGCCTTCGAGCGTGTGCATGTTCTTCGTCGGATAGAAGCTGAAGCATCCGGCCTGCCCGAACGTGCCGACCGGCTGCCCGTGCAGCGCGGCGTCGTGCGCCTGGCAGGCATCCTCGATCACGGCGAGGCCGTGGCGGTTGGCGAGCGGCATCAGCCGGTCCATGGCGGCCGGGTGCCCGTACAGGTGCACCGGCATCAGCGCGGCGGTGCGCGGGCCGATGACCGCGGCCGTGGCGAGCGGATCGAGGCAGTAGGTGCCGGGCGTGATGTCGGCGAAGACCGGTTCGGCGCCGACCAGGCGTACCGCGTTGGCGGTGGCGGCGAACGAGAAGGAGGGCACCACCACCTCGTCGCCCGGTCCGATGCCGAGAGCCATGAGGGTCAGTTGCAGCGCGGAGGTTCCGGAGTTGACCGCGACGCAGGAACGCCCCGCGACCAGCTCCGAGAACTCCTCTTCGAAGGCGGCCACTTCGGGCCCCTGGATGACATGGCCGCTGCGCAGAACGCGTACGACGGCTTCGATCTCGGCTTCACCGATCACGGGCCGTGCGGCAGGGATCGACAGGTTGGACCCACACACGGGCAGTCTCCGTTCGAGAGCGAGGGAGTCGGCCTGCCTTTAACCCTCGTTCCGCGTCGGAGGTTTTCGTGATCAGCTCATATTCACCCTTGAGGCGGTATGCGCGTGATGAAGAGATTTGCCATCTATTGCCCGGAACGGCTCAGTCCCCGTAAGGATGCGCCGCCCTCGCGCGGAGACCGCCGGAGACGCCGCCGTACGAGACGCAGGCGACGGGCTTGGCAGCAGGAAAGGGTCGTGGGCGGTGTTCATGGGAGCAGCCCCTTACCTCAACTAAACCTGAGGTCAAGTCGCCGTCCGGGGAATGCACCGGAAACCCCCCGAGGGAGCCGGTCACCCGTTCACACGCGCGCTTCGCTCCGATCGGATTCTTTTTCCACGGACGCCGGTGACCTGCTGAAATGTCGTCGAACACGGCGGCCGGGGCGCTCGCCCGACACCCGTTCACCTCATTTCTGACGTCCCTTCAGGAGGCGTGTAGCGGCCACTGCCACTTACCTACATAGGGCAGGGCGCGACCGAGGCAGCGGCACATGGGGGTGCCGCGGGTCGTGGCCTTTCGGAGGAGCGAGCACGATGCGCACAGCCTGCCTGCTGACCGGTACCGCGCTCGCCGTCGCCGTCGCGGGCCTCGCTGCCGTGCCCGCGCACGGCGCCGACGTGGGAACGGAAGGCCTGGAGGTCTACCCGTCCACGGTCGCGCCCGGCGCCGAGGTCACGGTGAACACGTCGGCGTGCGGCGCGGACAGCTCGATGACGGGGGACGCCGGCGCGGTGGGCGCGGGCGAGTTCACGCTGGAGCCCAGCGAGCACGAGCAGAACGCGGTCGGCTGGCTCCGGGTGCCGCCGTCCGCGCAACCGGGCACGTACGAGATCGCCGCGCGCTGCTCCGACGGCAAGCGGCTGACGGGCGACGTGACGGTCACGCTGGCCTCCGCCCAGGCGAACACCGAGGAAACCGCGAAGGAACGCGGCGAGGAACGCGGCAAGGAGCACGCCGAGGAACTCGCGAAGAAACGCGGCGAGGAACGCAGCAAGGAACACTCCGAGGAACCCGCGAAGAAACCCAGCGAGAAACGCGGCAAGGAACACAGCGAGCAGCCCGCCGAGGAACACTCCGAGCCGACCGCCGAGGAACGCACCGAGGAACCCGCCCAGGAGCAGGTACACCCGAGAGGAAGTGTGAAGACGGGGGTCGGCGGCGCACCCGGTCCCGACCCCGCGCGGACCGCGGCGGGAGTGGCAGCGCTGGCCGTCGCCGCCGCGGGCGGTACCTGGCTCCTGCATCGCCGGGCGAGAGGCGACGGGATCTGACCGGACACCTCGCTGTCCACCGGTACCGCAGTCCCCTCCCCCTTCGGGTCCGACGCCCCTCGCGGCCCGGAGGGGGCAGCGGGACCCAGTTCCTGAGGGCTCCCAAGGCTCGACAGCTCGAAGGCTCGACAGCTCGAAGACGCGACGGCTCGAAGGCGCGATGGCTCGAAGGCTCCTGAAAAAGGGGGGTACATCATGCGGATATCCCGGATGTCCCGCGGGCGCGGCGGCAACCTCGCCATAGCCGCCGTCACCTTCGTCGCCCTCTGCTCGGGCGCATGGCTGCTGGGCAGCGGCACCGAGACGGACGCCCCGCCGCAGCCGTCGGCCGCGCAGGCCCGCTCCGGCACGCAGGAGGATCCGCTCTCGGCGGCAGCGCTCCCGCCCTCCCCGCCCGACCGCATACGCATCCCCTCGATCCGCGTGAACGCTCCCCTCACGGGCCTCGGCCTCACTCCGCAGGGCAGCCTCGACGTACCGCCGGCCGAGAAGAAGAACCTCGCCGGCTGGTACGAGGCCGGCACCACACCCGGCGAGAGGGGCACCGCGATCGTCGCCGGCCATGTCGACAACGCGGACGGACCCGCCGTCTTCTACCGCCTCGGCGCACTGAAGAAGGGCAGCACGATCGAGGTCGAGCGCCGGGACGGCACGGTCGCCCTCTTCGCCGTCGACGCGGTCGAGGTGTACGGCGCCCGCGGCTTCCCGGACCAGCAGGTGTACGGAGCCGCCCGTCGGCCGGAGCTACGGGTGATCACCTGCGGGGGCGGCTACTCGCGGGCCACGGGCTACCTGGGCAACGTGGTGGTGTTCGCGCACCTCACCGGCAGCCGCTGACCGCCACGCCTCCACTGCCGTTCACGCGCTCCACCGTTCACGCCACCCACTGCTCGTACGCCAGATTCGCCACCAGCGCGAACACGACCGTCAGCAGCACGACCCGTACGAACCCGCTGCCCTTCTTGAGCGCGGTGTGCGCTCCCACCGTGCCGCCGACGAGGTTGAAGACGGCCATCAGCGCGGCCAGTTGCCAGTACACCGTGCCCTTCCAGGCGAAGGTCGCGAGGGCGCCCGCGTTGGTGCAGCAGTTGACGATCTTGGCGGTGGCGGAGGCCGTCACCAGGTCGAGGTGGAGGATCGCGGTGAGCGTGAGCACGAGGAACGTACCCGTGCCGGGGCCGATGAGCCCGTCGTAGAAGCCGATGCCGAGGCCGGCGAGCCCGATCGCGGCGAGGACCCGGCGAGGCGAGACGGGCCCGGTCGACGGTGCCGTGCCGAAGGCGGGCCGCAGGATCACGAACGCCCCGACGCCGAGCAGGACGACCATGACGACGGGCTTCAGCACCTCGGTGCTCATCCCGGTGGCGACGAAGGCCCCGGCCGTCGAACCGGCGAGCGCCGCGAGCCCGATCCGCACGGCGGTACTCACGTCCACCGGCGCCTTCCGCGCGTACGTGACCGCCGCGCCCGTCGTCCCGACGATCGCCACGGCCTTGTTGGTACCGAGCGCGTACTGGGCCGCCGGTCCCGAGTTCGGCAGCCCGAGCAGCAGGACGGGGAGCAGCAGAAGCCCGCCTCCGCCCACCACCGCGTCGATCCAGCCGGCCGCGAGGGCTGCGAGACACAGGACGACGATCATGGCCAGCGATATGTCGGGCATGATCATGACCCTATGGACGGATGCGTGTGTCGTCCAAGGAAATAAGTCCGGGGAAACAAAAGGAAATAAAGCGTCAGCCCGCCGTCTCCAAGTACCGCAGCACCGCGAGCACCCGGCGGTGGCCCGTGTCCGACGGGGGCAGGTCGAGCTTGGTGAAGATGTTCGCGATGTGCTTCTCCACGGCCCTTTCGGAGACGGTGAAGGACGTGGCGATCCCGTGGTTCGTGCGGCCCTCGGCCATCAGCGCGAGCACCTCGCGTTCGCGGGGCGTGAGCGTGTCCAGGGCGCCGGCGCGGCGGCTCGCGCCGAAGAGCTGGGCCACGACGTCGGGGTCGAGGGCGGTCCCGCCGGCGGCGATCCGCTCCAGCGCGGCCACGAACTCGCCGATGTCCACGACGCGTTCCTTGAGGAGGTAGCCGACGCCCGCCGGGTTCGTGCCCAGAAGCTGGGCGGCGTACTTCGTCTCCACGTACTGGGAGAAGATCAGAACTCCCGTGCCGGGGTGGTCCGCGCGCAGGCGTACGGCCGCGCGCAGCCCCTCGTCCGTCTGGGTGGGCGGCAGCCGGATGTCGACGACGGCGGCGTCCGGGGCGTGCTCGGCGACCGCCGCGAGGAGCGCGTCCGCGTCGCCGACGGCCGCCGCGACCTCCACGCCCCGCATCCCGAGCAGCTGGACGAGTCCGTCGCGCAGAAGGGCGGAGTCCTCCGCGATGACGACGCGCATGTCACTCCCGTTCGGTGGCGGCCCCGCCGGCCCCGGCCGGATCGACTCGGCAGGGCAGCTCGACGGTGACCACCGTAGGGCCTCCGGACGGGCTGTCGCAGGTGAGTGTGCCGTCGACGGTCCGTATCCGGTTCAGCAGGCCGGTGAGCCCCGAGCCCGCGCCGACCGTCGCGCCGCCGCGTCCGTCGTCTCGGACGTCCAGCCGCAGCAGTCCGTCCCGGGCGGTGACGGTCACCGTCGCGCCGGACGCCCCGCTGTGCTTCGTCGCGTTGGCGAGGAGTTCGGCGGCGCAGAAGTACGCGATGGACTCGACGGCGGGTGCGGGCCGTGCGCCGATGTCCGTGACGACCTCGACCGGCAGGGCGCTGTCCGCCGCCAGCGTGGCGAGGGCGGTGTCCAGTCCCTGGTCCAGTACGGGCGGGTGGATGCCCTTGACGAGGTGGCGGAGGTCGGCGATGGCCTGCTTGGCGTTGCCCTGGGCGGTGTCGACGACGGTGAGCAGCTGTGCGCGGTCGGCTCCGGCCCCGATCAGCTCCCGGATCATCGTCAGATGCATCGCGAGCCCGACGAGCCGGGCCTGCGTGCCGTCGTGCAGGTCGCGCTCGATGCGACGGAGCGTGGCCACCGCGTCGTCGACCGCCTGGGCGCGGGTGTCCTCCAGAGTGCGGATACGGCGGTCGGCCGCGCTCGGGCCGAGCGTGGCGGCCAGCAGCATGCGGTGCGGGACGAGGGCCTGGCGCAGCAGCCAGGGCGCGGCGGCCAGCAGAACGAGTCCTGCCGCTACGGGGATCAGCCACCTTGGCCAGGAGTCGAGCTGGACGCCCGCGACCTCCAGCGACACGTGGTGGGTGGTGCCGTCGCTGTCGCGCACGGTGTGGTGGTTCCACCGCTGGAGCAGGGGGTGCAGGGTGAAGAGGACACCGTAGACGTAGGTGCCCAGGACGGCCGCGTGCCCGAGCGCGGACGTGAAGGGCGTCCCCAGCGCACACCCGACGGCCCGCCACCCGGCCCGTCCGGCAAGCAGAGCGCGACGTCGGCCGAGCACTCCTCTCCCGGTGTGCGCCACCGGCTCCTCGATCGTCAGGCCCAGCAGCCCGCGGGCCAGGGCCCGTTGGACCGCGCCCAGCGCGAGCGCGCCCCGCACGGTCGCCGCGAGCACCCACAGGCCCAGCGTGGTCACGGACAGGGCCCCGCCGACGAGGAGCCCCACGAGCGTGAGCACGAACCCCACGAGCGCGAGCGGGAACACGACCACCGCGTAGAGCAGCGTGGCCAGGGCCCCGGGCGTGAAGGCACGGGTGGGGGCGGTCGCGACGGTGCGGATGCGGCGGCGCATGGCTTCAACCTACGGTCGGGCGAGCAGCGCCGACGCCAGCCGGAGCTGGAGCGAAGCGAGGCCACGGCCCAGCCACGGCATGAGGAGGAGGAAGCCGACCCCGCCGACGAAGGCGTGGAAGGCCCATGCTCCGGCGAGGCTGGGCCCTCCCCACGCCGTGGCCGGGTCACCGCCGCGCAGGGGCCAGCCCAGGTTCATCGGGACGATGGACCAGCCGTAGGCCGTGATCACCAGGACCGCGAGGTTGAGCGGCAGGGCGAGCAGCGCGTGGCCCACATCCCTCAGGGAGCTTCGCCAGGAGCCACGCGAGCCCCGCATACCCCGCGCACCCCGCGCGCCCCGCGCGCCTCCCGAGGGCCCCGGCAGGTCGGCGCCGAGGAAGCGCCGGAGGAGCCCGCGCTGCCAGCGGCCCGCCGGGGCGCCGAGCAGCCCCAGGAGCACGGCGGCCAGTCCGGCCGGCACCGCCAGCACCGCGTACGCGACCCGGCGCCAGGTCCTCGCGGTGAACGGTTCGCGTACGATCTGCCACGTCCGCACGGCGGCGGCGTCCCGGACGTACGGCTTCTGGGTGGTGTCCATGACACGTCCTCCAGGGGTGCGAGCCGCGGTGTGAGCTCGGGTGCGGACCGGGAACGTGACTGAGACAACCCCGGCATCTCAAGGCTTCCGCGGCCCCGCCCGGGGAGCGATCGTGCCTGCACGGAACCCGGAGGTTCGGTTAGCCCCACCGGGCCCCAGCAGGGCGGATCCCAAACCTCCCCATGCCGCCCAAGGCCCCCGTCAGAACCCTCACACTCCCGCCCCCACGGTGCTGAGGGCAGCGTTCCCCGCGGGAAACAGTGGTGATGCGGCCGGGTAACACCGGCACCGCACGCTGCGTTCATGACCTCAAATACGCGTGTGGTGGTGATCGGCGCCGGCCTCGCGGGCGTACGGCTCGCCCGGCGGCTCGGAGAGCTCGGCCTGCCCGCTGTGCTCATCGGCGACGAGGAGCACACCCCGTACAACCGGGTCCTGCTCGCGGAGGTCCTGGCCGGGCGGTACACCCCCGAGGTGATCGCCCTGCCCGCGCCCGCGGAGCTGACCCGCACCCGAGTCACCGGCATCGACCGTGCGGACCGGCGGGTGCACTGCGCGGACGGGAGCGTGATCGCATACGACACGCTGGTCCTGGCGACCGGTTCGAACCCGGTACTTCCGCCGTTGCGGGGCCTTTTCACACCGGGCCGGCACGAGTTGCCGGACGGTGTGCACGCGTTCCGCACGATGGACGACTGCCTCGGCCTGTCCGAGGCGGTACGCCCGGACGCCCGCGCCGTCGTCATCGGCGGCGGGCTCCTCGGCGTCTCGGCCGCCCGTGCGCTCGCCGCGCGCGGCGCCCAGGTCGTCCTCGCCCAGCAGGCAGAGCGCCTGATGGAACGTCAACTGGACCCCTCGGCGTCGAGGTTGGTGCTCCGGCATCTCAAGGACCTCGGCGTCGAGGTGCACACCGAGTGCCGGGTGCGCGACGTGCGCTGCGTCGGCGGCGCGGTCCGCTCGGTCGAGATGGCCGACGGCTACGCCCTCGACGCCGATCTGGTGGTGCTGGCCTGCGGTGTGCATCCGCGCGTGGGCCTCGCCCAGGACGCGGGGCTCACCGTGCACAAGGGCATCGTCGTCGACGACGAACTCCGCACGTCCGACCCGCACATCCGGGCGATCGGCGACTGCGCGCAGCACGCGGGCAACGTCTACGGTCTCGCGGCGCCCGCTCTCGAACAGGCCGACGTCCTCGCGGAGTTGCTCACCCGGAACGACAGCGCCCGCTACACCGGCACCCGCGCCCTCACCCGGCTGACCCTGGCCTCCGGCACCCCGTTCGACCTCGCCTCCTTCGGCGAGCCCACCCCTCGCCCCGGCGACGACGTCATCCAGCTCGCCGACGCGACCCGCGGTACCTACCGCAAGGTCGTCGTCCGCGACGACCGCCTGGTCGGCGGGGTGCTCGTCGGCGAGCTCGGCACCGTCGGCGCGCTCGCCCGCGCCTGGGAGGGAGCAGAGCCGCTCCCCACGGACGGCGCACCACTGCTCCACCTGCTTACCAACGATGGAGGCTCCTGATGTCCACGGACACCCCCACGATCGTGCTAGTCGGCCACGGCATGGTCGGCCAGCGCTTCCTCGAAGCGCTCGCCGAGCGCGGCCTGACCGCCACGCACCGCGTGGTCGTGCTGTGCGAGGAGCCACGCCCCGCGTACGACCGCGTCCAGCTGACCTCGTACTTCTCGGGCCGTACGCCCGAGGAACTGTCCATGACGGACATGGAGTTCATCAAGGACCACGGGATCGAGCTGTACATCGGCGACCCTGCCGAGCACATCGACCGTGAGGCGCGGACGGTGACGGCCCGCTCGGGTCTGACCGTCGCGTACGACACGCTCGTGCTCGCGACCGGCTCGTACCCCTTCGTGCCGCCGGTGCCCGGCAAGGACGCCGAGGGCTGCTTCGTCTACCGCACGATCGAGGACCTCCTCGCCATCGAGGAGTACGCGAAGGCGAAGGCCACCACCGGCGCGGTCGTCGGCGGCGGGCTGCTCGGCCTGGAGGCGGCGGGCGCGCTCAAGGGACTCGGACTGACCACGCACATCGTGGAGTTCGCGCCGCGTCTGATGCCGGTGCAGGTCGACGAGGGCGGCGGCGCCGCGCTCCTTCGCACCATCGAGGACATGGGCCTGTCCGTGCACACCGGCACGGGCACGCAGGAGATCGTCACCGGCGACGACGGCGCGGTGACCGGTATGAAGCTCTCCGACGGCTCCGAACTCGCCACGGATCTCGTGGTGTTCTCGGCCGGGGTGCGCCCCCGTGACGCGCTCGCCCGCGACTGCGGACTGAACGTGGGCGAGCGCGGCGGGATCAGCGTCGACGAGCAGTGCCGCACCTCCGACCCGCACGTCTTCGCGATCGGCGAGTGCGCGCTGGCCTCGGACGGCCGCGTGTACGGCCTGGTCGCGCCGGGCTACGAGATGGCCGAGACGACGGCCGCCACCATCGCCGCCGACGAGGAGGCCGCCTTCACGGGCGCCGACCTGTCGACCAAGCTGAAGCTGCTCGGCGTCGACGTCGCCTCCTTCGGCGACGCGCACGGCGCCACCGAGGACTGCCTCGACGTCGTCTACGCGGACTCCCGCTCCGGCACGTACAAGAAGCTGGTCATCGGCCGGGACGGCGAGCTGCTCGGCGGCATCCTGGTCGGCGACGCGGATGCTTACGGGACGCTGCGCGCGCTCACCGGATCGGTGCCGCCGATCGCCCCGGAGCAGCTCGTCCTGCCGGCCGGCTCGGGCGGCCCGGCCCAGCTCGGCCCGTCCGCGCTGCCGGACGAGGCGATCATCTGCTCCTGCCACAACGTCACCAAGGGCACCATCCGCGGCGCCGTCACCGACCACCAGTGCACGACGGTGCCCGAGGTCAAGAAGTGCACCAAGGCCGGTACGGGCTGCGGCAGTTGCGTCAAGGTCCTCGGCCAGCTCGTCAACGACGAGCTGGAGGCGAACGGCGTCGAGGTCGACCACGGCCTGTGCGGCTGCTTCTCGCAGACCCGCCAGGAGCTGTACGAGATCGTCCTCGCCCTGCGCATCAACACCTACCAGCAGTTGCTGGACCGCTACGGGCGCGAGGGCGCGCGCGGCGGCGACGGCTGCGAGATCTGCAAGCCGGCGGTGGGCTCGATCATCGCCTCGCTCGCACCCACGATCGGCGCGGACGGTTACGTCCTGGACGGCGAGCAGGCCTCGCTCCAGGACACCAACGACCACTTCCTCGCCAACCTCCAGAAGAACGGCTCTTACTCGATCGTGCCGCGCATCCCCGGCGGCGAGATCACTCCCGAGAAGCTCATCGTGATCGGCGAGGTGGCCCGCGACTTCGGTCTCTACACGAAGATCACCGGCGGTCAGCGGATCGACATGTTCGGTGCGCGAGTCGAGCAACTGCCGCTGATCTGGGCGCGGCTGGTCGACGCGGGCTTCGAGTCCGGGCACGCGTACGGAAAGTCCCTGCGTACGGTCAAGTCCTGTGTCGGGCAGACCTGGTGCCGCTACGGCGTCCAGGACTCGGTGCGCATGGCGATCGACCTGGAGCTGCGCTACCGGGGTCTGCGTTCCCCGCACAAGCTGAAGTCGGCGGTCTCCGGGTGCGCCCGCGAGTGCGCCGAGGCCCAGTCCAAGGACTTCGGCGTGATCGCCACGTCCAACGGCTGGAACCTGTACGTGGCCGGCAACGGCGGCGCGACCCCGCGCCACGCGGACCTGCTCGCGCAGGACCTCTCCGACGCCGAACTGATCCGTCTGATCGACCGTTTCCTGATGTTCTACATCCGCACGGCCGACCGGCTGGAGCGCACCTCGACCTGGCTGGAGCGGATCGAGGGCGGCCTGGACCACGTCCGCGATGTCGTCGTGCACGACTCGCTGGGCATCTGCGAGGAGCTGGAGTCCCTGATGACCGCGCATGTCGCGAACTACCGCGACGAGTGGGCCGAGACCATCAACGACCCGGAGAAGCTGTCCCGCTTCGTCTCCTTCGTCAACGCGCCGGACACCCCCGACCCGGTCGTCGGCTTCGTCCCCGAGCGCGACCAGATCAAGCCCGACCTGCCGCTGCTGACCATCGGCACCCGCCCCCTGGAAGGAAGCGCCACGCGATGACCCTCGCACCCGAGACGACGGCTCTGAAGATCCAACTCCAGTTGGAGGACGACTGGTTCACGGTCTGTGACCTGACCGCCCTGATCCCGGGCCGCGGCGTGGCCGCCCTGCTCCCGGACGGTCGCCAGGCCGCCGTCTTCCTGGACCGATCGGGGCGCCTGTACGCCATCGACAACCGCGACCCGTTCAGCGGCGCCGCCGTCCTCTCCCGCGGACTGACCGGCACGCACCAGGGCCGCCCGTTCGTCGCCTCACCCCTGCTCAAGCAGCGCTTCGACCTGGAGTCGGGGCAGTGCCTGGACGACGAGACGGTGACGGTGGCCTCGTACGAGGTGCGCACTTACTGACGTAGGGGCTGACGTACGGGCTGAATACGGGGTGCGGCTCCATGGGCCGCACCCCGAAGTCGTTGCTTGACCGATCGTTTCAGAAAAGCCTAGGCTGCTTCGCATGGCCAGGACCAAGGAATTCGATCCGGACGCCGCGCTCCAGTCCGCCCTGGAGCTGTTCTGGCGGCGCGGCTACGAGGCGACGTCGATGGCCGACCTGGTCGAACACCTCGGCATCGGGCGCGCCAGCATCTACGCGACCTTCGGAAACAAGCACGACCTGTACCTGAAGGCGCTGGACCGGTACGGCGAGACGTCCGACACCGCGCTGCTGCGCGAGCTGTCCCAGCCCGGTCCCGCACTGCCCGCCGTACGGACGCTGGTGCGGCGCTTCGCGGCGGAGGCCGCGGACGAGGTCAGACGCCTGAACGGCTGCTTCGTCACCAACACGGCGGCCGAACTGGGCCCGCACGACACCGCGGCGGCCCGCCGCGTGGAGCTCAGCTGGCAGCACATCGAGATGCCGCTGCACTCGGCGCTCGTACGCGCCCAGGCACAGGGCGAACTCCCGGAGGACCGCGACCCAAGGGCTCTGGCCCGCATGCTGCTGGTGCTCTTGCAGGGGCTGCGGGTGGTCGGCAAGGCGTCGACGGACCCGGCGCGGGTACGGGACGCGGCGGAGCAGGCTCTGACGCTGCTGGACTGACCGAAGCCGTCTCCCGTACGGCCGTTTCGCACGACCTCCCGTCTCGCACGACCTCCTGTCTCGCATGACCTTCTGCCCGAAGCACGCCCTCATATTGAACCGATCGGTCAAGTAAAGGGGAGCTACATGACCCTGGTCGACGGCACCGTGCCGACAGCGGCGCCGACACCGCGATCCACCCGAGCGCCGTTCGCCTTACTCGGCACCCTGCAGGTCACGCTGATCTTCACACTGGCGGCGGTGGCAGTACCACTGCCGCGGATCGGGCATGAATTCGGGCTGCGGCGCGAGGACTTGATCCTGCTCAGCGCCGCGTACGGGCTGACCTTCGCCGGTCTGCTGCTGTTCGGCGGGCGGCTCGCCGACCGCTACGGCGGACGCCGCGCGCTCACCGCCGGCCTGCTGCTGTTCGGTGCCGCGTCGGCCGCCGCCCCGTTCGCCCCCGGATACGCGGCACTGCTCGCGGCCCGTTTCGCGCAGGGCGCGGGAGCGGCCCTGATCGCGCCGGCCGCGATGGCGGTGCTGCGGACGCTGTTCGACTCCCCCACCGCATACGGCAGGGCGATGGCCACCTGGGGCGGACTGTCGATCCTCGGCGCCACGGCGGGCAATCTGCTCTCCGGCGTCATCTCGGCGCTCTGGTCCTGGCGTTGGGCTTTCGCCGTGCCGCTCGCGGTGACGGTGGCGGCGCTCGCGCTGGCGCCCCGGATCCTGTTCCGGCCCGGAACGACCCCGGCACAGGAGCACCCCGGGGTCCCCGATCGCCCCGGTCACTTGGTCCGCCCAGCCCTCGACCTCCCCGGCGCTCTCCTGGCCACGGCCGGTCTCACATCCACGAGTTACGGGCTCGTTCTCACCGACGCCTGGCCGTGGCACTCGGGCCGGGTGCTGGGGCCGCTGGCCGCCGGTGTCGTCCTGCTGGCCGCCTTCCTCGCGGTCGAGCGGCGGACGCACGATCCGCTGCTGCCGCCGCGCTTCCTCCTGGACGGCCGGCGCGCGCTCGGGCTCGTCGCCACCGCGCTCACCGCCGCCGGGACCGCGACCGTCTTCGTGCTGTTCTCGCTCCATCTGCAGGACGGCCGCGACTGGTCGGCGCTGCGGACCTCGGTCGCGTTCACGCCGTTCGCCGTCGCGCTCATCGCGTCGAGCCGGGTGGCCGGGCGGCTCGTCGGGCGGTACGGGGCCGCCGCCGTCACCCGTGCCGGGCTGGTCACGGGAGCGGGGGGACTCACGTCGCTCGCGCTCTTCGGACTGGACACGGGCGTCCCGTACGCGTACGGCGTGCTCCCCGGATTCGTCCTGCTGGCCGCCGGGGCGGCCGCCTCCTTCGCCGGGGCCGCCGTCCTGTCCACCGACCGGGTGCCCGTCGAACGGACCGGGCTCGCGGGCGGAGTGCACAACACGGCGATGGAGACCGGCCCGACCGTCGTCTTCGCTCTGGTGCTCGCCGTCGGCGGCGACGCGGCAAGCCTCGCGGCGATCGCGGCCCTGTTCGGCACGGCCGCCGTGGCCCTGCGCCTCGCGCGCCCCTGATCTCCACCCCCACCCCCACCCCCGGCACCGGCACCGGCACCGGCACCGGCACCGGCCGGGAGCGGGGTTCCCGCACCACAACACCCACCGAGCAACATCCACTGAAGAAAAGGGGTCACACCATGACCGACAGCCGCTTCTCAGGCCGTACCGTCCTCGTCACCGGGGGCGGATCCGGGATCGGGCGGACCATCACGCTCGCCTTCGCCGCCGAAGGGGCCTCCGTCGTCGTGGCGGGGCGCACCCGCGCCTCGCTCGACGAGACCGTCGCCCTCGCCGAAGGCGCGCCGGGCACGGTGGTCGCGCAGGTCGCCGACGTGGCACGGGCCGCCGACGTGGACGCGCTCGTCCGGACGGCCGTCGATCGCTTCGGCTCGCTCGACGTCGCGGTGAACAACGCCGGCGTCTTCCGGGGCGGGCAGCCCGTCACCAACCTCTCCGACGACGACTGGCACACGCTGCTCGACACCAACGTCACCGGTGTGCTCCTCGCCCTGCGGGCCCAGGTCCGCCAGATGAGGACGCAGCCGGACGGCGGCTCCATCGTCAACATCTCGTCCAACCTGGGCGCGCACCGGCAACTGGCCGGCAAGGCCGCGTACGGCGCCTCCAAGGCCGCCGTGGCCGCGCTCACGCGTGGCGCCGCGCTCGACCACATCGCGGACGGCGTCCGCATCAACGTGGTGAGTCCCGGCGCCTCCGCGACCACCATGTCGCTGAAGCCCGGTGAGACCGAGACCGAGCGTGCCGTACGGATGAAGGAGGAGTCGCCGGTGGGTCGCACCTCGTCGACCGAGGAGATCGCCGCGGCCGTGCTGTACCTGGCCTCCGACGCGGCCGCGTCCGTCGTCGGCACCGACCTGGTGATCGACGGCGGAGCGTCGCTGTAGACCGCTCAGCGGGTGGCCTCCAGTGGTCTCGGGGGCCGGTGGTCCGAAGCATGGGTACCGTCGCGGTTGGTGCCGTCCCGGTTCGGAACGCCGTCCCGGTTCGAGGCGCACGGGAGGTGGACCACCGCGTCGAGGCCGCCGTTCGGCGCGGGCCGGAGGGCGGCCTCGCCGCCGCCGGCGTGGGCGAGGCGCTGGACCAGGGCGAGGCCCAGGCCCGTACCGCCCTTGGGGGCGTCGGGGGCGCGCCAGAAGCGGTCGAAGGCGCGGCGGCGCTGCTCCTCGGTCATGCCGGGGCCCTCGTCCATGACATGCAGCTCGACCCGGGTGGGGCCGGACGGGCGGTGGTGCGGGAAGTGGTGGGGGAAGCGGCGTTCGTGGGGGGCGTGGCGGCGCAGGTCGATGGAGACCGTGGTGCCCGGCGGTGACACGCGCAGCGCGTTGGAGAGCAGGTTGTCCAGGATCTGCTCCACCGCTCCGGGCACCGCCAGCACCTGCCCCGCGTAGTCGCCCACCAGCGCGAGCCCCACTCCGTGCTGCTCGAACAGCGGGGTCCAGGCCCGGTGCCGTTCCACGCACACCCGGTCCAGATCCACCGGTTCACGTTCGGCGGCGCTCTCGTCGAGCCGCGCCATCGCGAGCAGCCCCTCGACCATCCGGGCCAGCCGGTCGGTCTCCGTCATCGCGGCGGTGAGGCTGCCCCGGGCGTGCAGGGCGATGTCGGACTCCAGGTTCTCCAGGCGCAGGCGCAGCGCCGCGAGCGGGGTCTTGAGCTGGTGGGAGGCCTCGCCGGCGAAGGCTCGCTGGGAAGCGAGGAGGTGTTCGAGGCGCGCGGCGGTGCGGTTGAAGGTGGCCGCGAGGCTGCGCACCTCCGGCGGCCCGTTGGTGATCGCCACCGGGGTCGCGGAGCCGCCGTCGGCCAGCCGGTGCGTGGCCTCCTCCAACTGCCGGATGGGACGTCCGGTCCACTGGGCGAACGCGAACGCCAGCGCGGCGACGGCGGTGAGGGCCGCGAGCCCGGTGAACGCCAGCAGCAGCCACACCCGGCTGACGCGGTCGGTAACCATGTCCGTGGGCAGCGTGATCCGCACCGCCCCCATGGCGCGCTCGGCACCCTGCGCCTGCCCGCCGTGCACGACCGGGGCCGCGACGGAGAGGTAGCGCACCCCGCCGATGGTGGACGTACGGACGTGGGTGGTGGCCCTGCCGTCGAGCGCGGCGGCCACCTCGGGGTGCGACTCCAGGCCGCGCTCCTCCTCGCTCGACAGCGGGTCGGAGGTGGCCAGCAGATCGCCCTGCGCGTCGAGGATGACGACCTGCCCGCCGATGCGCTCGGCGCAGTGCTCGACCCGCTCGGTCAGCTCGCCCTCCCGTCCGGACGCGACGGACAGCGAGGCGAACGCGGACACCGACTCGGCTTCGTCGTTGGCGGAGTTGACGATCCGCTCCCGCTCGGCCCGTGAGTAGACGATGCCCAGCGGGATCTCCAGGCACAGCAGGACGAAGGCGGCGAGGCTGAGGTAGCTGAGCAGCAGGCGTCGGGTCATCGATACGCCGCCGGCTGGTCGGACGCGGGGTACGCGGTGGGCGGCCGCGTGTGCACCGCCAGCCGGAACCCCACCCCGCGCAGTGTCTGGATCCACGCCGAGTTCCCCAACTTCCGCCGCAGCGTGGCCACATGCACGTCCAGCGTCTTGGTCGGGCCCTCGTAGTGCTCGTCCCACACCCGGTCGAGGATCTGCTGCCGCGAGTACACCGCCCCCGGGTCCTCGGTGAGCAGCGCCAGCAGCTCGAACTCCTTGGGCGTCAACGCCACGGGTGACTCACCGACCCACACCTGCCGCGTCCGCCGGTCAACGACCAGCGGCCCGGTGGCGCCGTCCTCGGCGGTGGCTTCGGGGGGCGGTACGGGGTCGAAGGCGGGGTCGGGGGCCTCGAAGGAACGAGGCGCGTCGAACGAACGGGAGGACTCGGCGGAGCCGGGGGCGTCGAACGAACGTGCCGAATCGAAGGAACCGGTCGTTTCGAAGGAACGGGTGGAATCGAAGGAGCGGGTGGACTCGAAGGAGCGCGAGTCGAAGGAGCCGGTCGAATCGGGGGAGCCGGTCGCGTCGAAGGAACGGGTCGAGTCGAACGAACTGCTCGTGTCGAGGTCCCGGCTGCCGAAGGAGTCGGCCTCGAAGCTCCGCGAGGACTCGAACTGCCGGGTGCCATCGCCGGGTTCGTACGAGGGGGAGGAGGTCGGCCTGGGCGATGCGGCCCCCGAGTCCCTGGTGAACGACTCGCCACCGAACGACTCGCGACCAAACGGCTCGCCGCCGAACGACTCCCCGCCGAAGGACTCCCCGCCCGACGCCCCTCCGGCCCGCGACCAGGAATCCGACGCACCTGAGCTCGGCGCCCCGCTCTCCGACTCCGCCGCGTCGCGGGCCCCGGCCCCGGCCCCGGCGTCCATGGCGCCATGCGACCCCGTACCGGAGACGGCTCCGCCGCCGTACGTTCCCGGGCCCGGAAGACCGGCCCCGAACGATCCCGAGACCGACAGGCCGGCCCCGAGCGACCCGCCCCCGGACTCTCCGGCGCCGAACCCGCTTCTCGCACCCGGGCCGTACGCCTCCGCGTCCGGTAACTGCCCGCCCGGCCCGTTCCGTTGCGTACGGCGGGTCACCGCCCGCACCCGCGCCACGAGTTCGCGCATGCTGAATGGTTTCGCCAGATAGTCGTCGGCGCCCAGTTCGAGGCCCAGGACGCGGTCGGCCTCCTCGCCCCGTGCGCTGAGGATGATGATGGGCACGTCGGAGGTCTGCCGGATGCCGCGGCAGACGTCGATGCCGTCCACGTCCGGCAGGCCCAGGTCGAGCAGGACGACATCGCCGTACGGCCCCCTCAACCCCTCGGTCCCGGTGCCGACATGATTCACCGCCAGCCCGAAGTGCCCCAGACCCTCGGCGAGCGGTTCGGCGATCGTGTGGTCGTCCTCGATGAGCAGCACTCGTACGCTCATGCGTTCCCGTCTCTCCGTGAACCGTCAACAGCAACCACGCATCCGGACAGCACGAATTCCGTTGCCGTGGAGTGGACACGCTACAAGAGCCGTCAATGGTACGTCGCCTAGATCCGGGCAATGTGAGCAGCCGCTCAAAAACCGTCCGGACGAGCCCTGTTGACGTTCTCTTAGTCCCCCTCTGGGGCGCCTGGACAAAGCCTGATCCATTCCTGGCCGCGTTTTAGCGTTCCCCTAACCTTCGTCTGGCAATCGCTGTTCTACGGTGATGAAGACCGGTCGAACCCCACCCCTGAACTACCCCCAGAACCATCCCTGAACCGCATCTGACCTGGTCGATTACCGCGCACAATCTGGCCGTACGCCATGTCGGACACGGTGGGAAAACACCTGCCGGGAGGAACCGTGAAGGCATTGCTGGACCACGCCCGCTCGCTCAAGCGACGGGTCGACTTCGAAAGTGGCGAATACCGGAAACTGGCCGAAGGTCAGTCGCCCGAGGCATTGTTCATTACCTGCTCGGACTCACGGGTCATACCCGCCCTGATCACGGGCGCAGGGCCCGGAGAAATATTCGAGCTGCAGAACGCCGGCAATATCGTTCCGCCATATGGACAGCCTGGCGCCTCGGGCGAGGCGGCCACCATCGAGTACGCACTGGAGGTGCTCGGCGTTCACGACATCATCGTGTGTGGCCATTCCCACTGTGGCGCGATGAGCGCCATCAGGGCCGGCGACGACCTGTCCAGGCTGCCCGGTGTGGACGCCTGGCTGGACCTGGCCCGCCCGCGGCTGGCGCCGGTGCTCGAGGCGACGCCGACCGGCCCGTCCCTGTCGGACGTGGTCCAACTGAACGTCGTCAACCAGCTCGCCGCACTGCGGAGTTACCCGTCGGCACGGCAGCGTCTCGACGAGGGCGGGCTGCGGCTGCACGGTTGGTACTACGAGGTGGACACCGGCCAGGTCCATGAGCTGGACGAGGACGGCCTGTTCCGGGTGCATGCGGCATGAGCGGCACGCACCGGAGGCACGCCAGGGGCCGCGGCGCCGGACCAGACGGCGCGGGCCGCACGGTGAGGGTGGACGCGACAGGACCGCACCAGACCGCACCCGCGTCCCAGGACGCGTGGGCGAAGCCCGGACCGCAGGACGAGTGGGCGGCACCCGCGCACCATCAGGACGAATGGCCGGCATCCCCGGGACCCCCGCGCCACGACGCGTGGGCGACACCGCGGCACCCGTCCGAGCCGCCCCACCCCACAACCCATGCACCCCAGGAGCACAACGACCCCAACCCCCTTCACGACCCCAGGGGCCCCAAGCCGCCCAAGACATCCAAGTCCCCCCTGGCCGCGAACCTCTTGAAGGGCGCGAAGGGCGCCAAGGGTGTGAAGGGCTCGAACTCCTCCAACGCCCCCAAGGCTGACCTGGCCACCGAGATCACGGCATCCCTCGTGGTGTTCCTCGTGGCCCTCCCCCTCTGCATCGGCGTCGCCGTGGCCTCCGGTGTCCCGGCCGAGCTGGGCATCATCTCGGGCGTCATCGGCGGTCTGGTGGTCGGCGCGCAGCGGGGCAGCACCCTCCAGGTCAGCGGCCCGGCCGCCGGTCTCGCCGCCCTGGTCGCCGAGACCGTGATGGATCTCGGCGTGGCCCAACTGGGCGTGATCGTCCTCTTCTCGGGCATCCTGCAGATCATCCTCGGCCTGGTGAAGCTCGGCCGGTTCTTCCAGGCGATCTCCCTGGCGGTCGTCCAGGGCATGCTCGCGGGCATCGGACTGCCGCTGATGTTCAGCCAGGCGTACCCCGCGGCCGACGCCAAGGCTCCCGGCACCCCGCTCGAGAACATGGCCGGCGTCCCGGGCCTGCTCGCCGACACCGTCTCGAACCCGCAGGCGATGATCGCGGCCGGCCTCGGCATCCTCACCGTCGTCCTCAGCTTCATGTGGAAGAAGGTGCCGGGCCCGATCAAGAAGATCCCGGCCGCGCTCGTGGCCGTGGGCATCGGCATCGCGGTCGCCGCCCTGCCCGGCGTGAACGTGAAGACGCTCCAGGTCGGCAACCTGCTGGCGTCCGTCGACGTACCCGGCGCGGAGCAGTTCGCGGGCCTGGCCGACCCTGCCGTGATCACGGCGATCCTCACCTTCACCGTGATCGCGTCCGCGGAGTCGCTGTTCACCGCGGCCGCCGTCGACCGGATGCACGACGGCCCGCGCACCCGCTACAACCCCGAGCTCATCGCCCAGGGCGCCGGCAACACGGTGGCGGGCGTCCTCGGCGCGCTGCCCATCACGGCGGTGGTGGCCCGCAGTTCGGCGAACGTCCAGGCGGGCGCCAAGACCCGTATGTCCCGCACCCTGCACGGCCTGTGGCTGCTGGCCTTCGCGCTGCTGCTGCCGCAGGTCCTGGCGCTGATCCCGATCTCGGTCCTCGCGGGCGTCCTCATCCACAGCGGCTGGAAGCTCTTCGCGCCCGAGGAGTTCCCGAAGATGTGGCGCCAGGACCGGGGCGAGTTCGCGGTCATGTCGATCACCACGCTGGTCATCGTGGCCACGGCCCTGCTGGAAGGCGTCCTGGTCGGCCTCGCCGCGGGCATCATCCTCGCGGCCGTGCGCATGTCGCAGACGGTCATCAAGCAGCACATCGAGGACGACACGGCGAAGGTCGTCATGGCGGGCAATGCCACCTTCCTGCGCCTTCCGCAGGTCATCGAGGCCCTGGAAGGTGCCGCCGAGTCCGGCAAGCCGCGCATCCGCCTCGATCTGAAGGGCGTCACCCACCTGGACCACGCCTGCCGCAACCAGGTCGAGGAGTTCGTCACCCAGCAGCGCGGCAAGGGCCTGCGCGTGGAACTCCTGATGCCGGGCCCGGCGAAGCCGATCGCCACCGACACGAAGGCCCCCACGGCACCGGAGTCGTCGCCCACGTACCGGGCCGACGCTCCCCTGCCCCAGCGCTCAGCCACCACTCCCACGCCGGGCCCCACCGCCGAGTGGTTCTACCTGGACACCCGCCCGATGCCGGAGGAGTACGCGGAGAGCTACACATCCCGCTGACCTGACCTGACCTGACCCTGACTCCGGCACGACCCTGGGGGCGCCCGTACCGAACGGGCGCCCCCAGACGCGTACAACAGACCCGTACAACAGACGCGTACGACCAGCCGCGTACAACCAGGCGGACCGGCCGTCAGGCCCGGAACGGCCCCTTCACCTCGTACGTGATCCCACCCGAGGAACTCCCGCTCGTCCCCCGCTGGCTGGAGAAGTACAGCCGGGTGCCGTCGGGCGAGAACGCCGGGCCCGTGATCTCCGACGACGACTGGCCGTCGATCCGCAGGAACGGGGCAATCACATCGTCCGGGGTGATGACGCAGATCTCCATGTTCCCGCCGTCCTCCGCGACGAACAGGTCGCCGGAGGAGGAGCCCGTGATGTTGTCGACACCGGTCAGCGGGGCCGTGCCGGAGGTCACCAGGGAGTCGTCGTACGCCAACTCGTACGTGTTGTTCGTCAGGTTGAGCTGCCAGACACGGTTGTCGCCCTTCGTCGTGAACCAGACCGTGTCATTGGCGTAGTGGCAGCCCTCGCCGCCGTTGAATTTCTTCGAGCCCGAGACCTGGGTGCGCGTGGTCGTCGGGGAGCCGTCCGGGTCGGGTACGTTCGCCCAGGTGAAGGAGCCCGACGTGGCGGTTCCGGCGACCAGGACCTGCAGTGTGCCGGAGGACAGGTTGCCCCAAGTAGTCGGGACGAAGCGGTAGAGGCAGCCGTTCGACTCGTCCTCCGTCAGGTACACCACCTTGCGCACCGGGTCGGCGGCCGCCGCCTCGTGCTTGAAACGGCCCATCGCATCGCGGCGCACCGAGGCGTTCACACCCCACGGGTCCGTCTCGTAGACGTAGCCGAGCGACACCTCCTCGCAGGACAGCCAGGTGTTCCACGGGGTCTTGCCGCCCGCGCAGTTCTGCCGGGTGTTCGAGAGGATCCGGTACGCGCCGGTGATCGCGCCCGTCGAGGAGAACTTCACCGCGCCCGCGCCGCCGGACGGGTTGATCTCCGAGTTGGAGACGTAGATCCAGCCGCTGCCGTCGGCGTAACAGGCGCCGCCGTCAGGAGCGTTGTGCCAGGTGTACGAGGTGCCGCTGACCGTCTGGCCGGAGCGGGCGATCACACGGCTGGTGAAACCGCTGGGGAGCCTGATGCCGTTGGCGTCGGGCGCGCCGAGCGCGCCGTACGGGCCGCTGCCCGGCTGGGCGGGGGCGGCGTACGCGGCGCCGCGCCAGAGGGTTCCGCCGAGGACGGCCGATGAGCCGCCGATGACGGCCGCACGCAGGAGAGTACGACGTTCCACTGCTGCTCCAGGTGTGTGCCTGAACCGCCCCGCCACCGGTCGGCGGCGGGGTCGTGCGGGCATGGAACCTACGGGCGCGGGGTGGACGTGTCGTGGCCGAGCGGTGACGGGGAGTGGTGCCATCGATGCGCCGTTACCTTGCGCATGTGTGCCTTTCGTGTCGATGCCCCGCGTTCAGGCGTTCAGCCCCTCGTATGCCACCTCTGTCAACCGCTCCGACTCCTCCCAGAGCCGTTCCCCCGCCCTGTCGTTGAGTGTCCAGGGAGCGCGCCACGACTTCGTGGGCGAGCCGCGCCAGCCCAGGAGGGCCGGTCCCGTGAAGGAGTCGGGCCGGACGTCGGGGGCCGTGGCCGCGTACAGCGTGGGAAGGGCGCCGGCGTCCGCGGACTGGGCGAAGTAGCGGTTGCCGATGCGCATGAAGCGTTCGACGGCCCTGCGGCCCTCCGCGTTGGGACCCGCGGTCTGGAGGTTGGTGGCGGCGTAGCCGGGGTGCGCGGCCGCCGCCACGACATCGGAGCCGATGGCGGCGAGCCGACGCGCCAGTTCGTGGGTGAAGAGCAGGTTGGCCGTCTTGGAGCGGGCGTACGCGGTCCAACGCCCGTACCGCCCCTCGCTGTTCAGGTCGTTGATGTCGATGTTGGACACCGAGTGCATCGTGCTGGAGACGGTCACCACGCGCGCCCCGGGAGTGCCGAGCAACACCGGCAGCAGCAGCCCGGTGAGCGCGAAGTGCCCCAGGTGGTTGACCCCGAACTGCGTCTCGAAACCGTCCGCCGTGCGCCCGTACGGCAGCGCCATCACACCCGCGTTGTTGATCAGCAGGTCCAGACGGTCGTGCTCACGCTCGTACGTCTCCGCGAACCGCCGTACGGAGTCCAGCTCTCCCAGGTCCAGCCGCATGAACTCCGGTTCCGTGCCCGGCACTTCGATCGCCAGGCGGTCGGCGGCCTCCGTACCCCGCACCTCGTTGCGGCAGGCCAGCACGACACGCGCGCCACGCCTGGCCAGTTCGCGCGCGGCGGTGTAGCCGATCCCGCTGTTCGACCCGGTGACGACAGCCGTACGGCCCGTCTGGTCCGGGATGTCGCTCGCACTCCAGCCGGCCATGGCTCTGGCTCCCTCCGCGAACGGGTGGCTCTCAGCCTACGAGCTGTCGGCGCGACACAGAGAGAGGGCGGCACGTGCTCGCCGTATTGCCCGTCAGCCGCTGCGACCAACCGTCCTCGCTTTACCGCGGGCCCAGCCCGCAACGACTGCGCCGAGGGCGACGGCGAGAACGTAGACCGTAATGCTGGCTGCGAATCCGCCTGGCAGCCAGCCGAGTAGGCCGGCGTTGCCGTGGTCGACGAGCTGGCGGATCGCGCCCTGTGCCCCCAGGACTAAGAGCGCGACACCAAGGGTCTGCAGAAGGTCGTACTTCACGTGATGCCCTCCGGGGCTCAAAACCTCTTTGGCGGCGTCGGATGCTCCGCGGCAGGAGAGCCCCGGAACCTCCGCGGTCATCGCCGCGCGGTTACAATGCGACTGCACTGTAATACGGTGCGAGCACCGTCGCAATGCGATCGCACTGTGAACGGCGGGAGAGGAGGCGCCATGCCGAAGATCGTGGATCACGAAGAGCGAAGGAAACGCCTGGTCGAAGCAGTCTGGGCGCTGGCAGTCCGAGGCGGCATCGAGCAGGTGACGCTGCGCAAGGTCGCGGATGAAGCGGGCGTCTCCATGGGGCAGGTGCAGCACTACTACCCTTCGATGCAGGCCCTGGTCCGCGACGCGCTCGACCGGGCGGTCCAGGCGGTGAACGCGAGCATCGAGAGTGCCGTCAAGTCGGCCGGCGCGACGAGCCCGGAAGCCCTGCTCCGCGCATGCCTCCACGCCCTTGTCAGCCCTGACGAGGAGAGCATGCGACTCATGCGGTTCTCCCTGGCGGTGGCGGGACGGGCGGTCTCCGACCCGACGATGGCGCGGGTCCTGGCTCCAGGCGACGATGAACTGCTCTCCTTCACCGCCGGGCTCATCACCGCAGCCCGGCAGGAACGGGGCGGCGAGCCACGCGGCGAAGAGCACACCGACGCCGACATCTGCTGGTCACTCGCCACAAGCCTCGGGGTGGACGTCGCCCTCGGATATCGCTCGCCGGATGCCGCCGGAAGCGTGCTGGACCATCACATCGACCAGCTCCTGGGATCAGGGCGGCACGAGACAACGAGCTGATCCGATCGCCACGCTTTCAACGACCGACCCCGACTCGCGCGGCCAGGCACACTACTGCACTCCACCACACAGCAGTTACAGGATGGTCACATCCCCCACACATCTTGCCGCCCGGCATTACGGTCATCCCCTCACGCAACACCTTTGGGGGGACGACATGACCAACCCGTACACACCGCCACCCATGCCGCAGACCGTCCGGCCGGCCCCCAGATGGGCGCGGAAGCGGTACCTGCTCCCCGCGCTCGGGCTGGCCTTCTTCATCGGCGTGGGCGCCGGCACCGGTGGCGAGGGCACGACGGCCGACGCGGAACCGGCGGCAGACAAGGCACGGCCGACGGCGACCGTCACGGCCACGGCGACCGCGACCGTGACAGCGACAGCGACAGCACTCGCGGAGAGCGAGCCCGCGCCCACCGTCACCGCCACGAAGACCGTCAAGGTCACCAGGACCGTCACCGCCCAGCCCGCGGCGGGCGGCGGATCCGACGACAGCGGCAGCGACTCCGGCGGCAGCAGCGTCTACTACGGGAACTGCAGCGAAGTGCGGGCCGCCGGCGCCGCCCCCATCCATCGTGGCGAGCCCGGCTACGCCTCCCACCTGGACCGCGACGGCGACGGCGTCGCCTGCGACATCTGAGCCCGGACACCTGACAGCGGAGGCGTACGACCTACGCCAAAGGGGCGGCGCCTCCGCACAGGCACCGCCCCTTTTCTCTGGGCGCCGGAGCCGCCGCCGTGTCGGTGAGGGTAGTGGTGACCGACGGCGGTTCCGGTGGTGTGCGCCGGGCTAGCGGTGGTCGCTGGGCCCGGCCCGGGTCAGCGGTGGTCGCTGCCCTTCGAGTTGGAGGCCGCGCGGCCGGCCTCCAGGCGGGCCACCGGGATCCGGAACGGGGAGCAGGAGACGTAGTCGAGCCCCACCTCGTGGAAGAAGTGGACCGACTCCGGGTCGCCGCCGTGCTCGCCGCAGACGCCGAGTTTCAGGTCGGGCCGGGTCGCGCGGCCCGCGTCCGCCGCGGACTTCACCAGGGAGCCCACGCCGTCCTTGTCGATCGTCTCGAACGGGGAGACGCCGAAGATGCCCTTCTCCAGGTAGGCGGTGAAGAACGAGGCCTCGACGTCGTCGCGCGAGAAGCCCCAGACCGTCTGCGTGAGGTCGTTCGTGCCGAAGGAGAAGAACTCGGCGGCCTCGGCGATCTGACCGGCGGTCAGCGCGGCGCGCGGCAGCTCGATCATCGTGCCGAGCGCCAGTTTCAGGCGGACGCCCGTGGCCTGCTCCACCTCCGCGATGACCTGCTCCGCCTCGTCGCGCACGATCTCCAGCTCCTGGACGGTGCCCACGAGCGGGATCATGATCTCGGCGCGGGGGTCGCCCTTGGCGTTCTTGCGCTCGGCGGCCGCCTCGGCGATCGCCCGTACCTGCATGGTGAACAGGCCCGGGATCACCAGCCCCAGACGCACACCCCGCAGGCCCAGCATCGGGTTCTGCTCGTGCAGCCGGTGCACGGCCTGGAGCAGACGCAGGTCGTTCTCGTTGGGGTCCTTGCGGGACTCCGCCAGAGCCACGCGTACCGACAGCTCCGTGACGTCCGGCAGGAACTCGTGCAGCGGCGGGTCCAGGAGGCGGACCGTCACCGGCAGTCCGTCCATCGCCTCGAACAGCTCGACGAAGTCCCGCTTCTGCAGCGGAAGCAGCTGCTTCAGGGAGTCCTCGCGCTCGGTTTCGGTGTCGGCGAGGATCAGGCGCTCCACGAGTTCGCGGCGGTCGCCGAGGAACATGTGCTCGGTGCGGCACAGGCCGATGCCCTGAGCTCCGAAGCGACGGGCGCGCAGCGCGTCCTCGGCGTTGTCGGCGTTGGCGCGCACCCGCAGCCGGCGCACCCGGTCCGCGTACGCCATGATCCGGTGGACGGCGGCGACCAGCTCGTCGGCGTCGTCGGCGCCCGCGTGCATCCGGCCCTCGAAGTACTCGACGACCGGGGACGGGACGACCGGGACCTCACCGAGGTACACCTTGCCGCTGGAGCCGTCGATCGACACGACGTCGCCCTCTTCGACGACGGTGCCGTTCACCGTCAGCCGGCGCCGCTTGGTGTCGACTTCGAGCTCCTCGGCACCGCACACGCAGGTCTTGCCCATGCCGCGGGCGACCACGGCGGCGTGCGAGGTCTTGCCGCCGCGCGAGGTCAGGATGCCCTCGGCCGCGATCATGCCGTCGAGGTCGTCCGGGTTCGTCTCGCGGCGGATCAGGATGACCTTCTCCCCCGAACGCGACCACTTGATCGCGGTGTAGGAGTCGAAGACCGCCTTGCCGACCGCCGCGCCCGGGGAGGCGGCGATGCCCCTGCCGATCTGGTGGGCCTCCGCCTCTTCGTCGAAGCGCGGGAACATCAGCTGCGCGAGTTGGGCTCCGGTGACGCGCTGCAGCGCCTCGGCCTCGTCGATGAGTCCCTGGTCGACGAGCTGGGTGGCGATACGGAAGGCGGCCCCGGCCGTCCGCTTGCCGACCCGCGTCTGGAGCATCCACAACTGGCCGCGCTCGATGGTGAATTCGATGTCGCAGAGATCCTTGTAGTGGTTCTCCAAGGTCTCCATGATGTGCATCAGCTGGTCGTACGATTTCTTGTCGATCTTCTCCAGATCGGCGAGCGGCACGGTGTTGCGGATGCCGGCGACCACGTCTTCGCCCTGCGCGTTCTGCAGGTAGTCGCCGTACACGCCCTGGTGGCCGGAGGCCGGGTCACGGGTGAAGGCCACGCCCGTACCGGAGTCCGGGCCGAGGTTGCCGAAGACCATCGAGCAGATGTTGACGGCGGTGCCGAGGTCGTGCGGGATGCGCTCCTGGCGGCGGTACAGCTTCGCGCGGTCGCCGTTCCACGAGTCGAAGACCGCCTTGATGGCGAGGTCCATCTGCTCGCGCGGGTCCTGCGGAAAGTCGCGCCCGGCCTCGGACTTGACGATCTTCTTGAACTTGGTGACGAGCTTCTTCAGGTCGGCCGCTTCCAGCTCGGTGTCGACCGTGACCTTCTTGGACTTCTTCGCCGCCTCCAGCGCGTCCTCGAAGAGGTCGCCGTCGACGCCGAGGACGGTCTTGCCGAACATCTGGATGAGACGGCGGTACGAGTCCCAGGCGAAGCGGTCGTCACCGGACTGCTTGGCCAGCCCCTGCACGGACTTGTCGGAGAGCCCGATGTTCAGGACGGTGTCCATCATGCCCGGCATCGAGAACTTCGCGCCCGAACGGACCGATACGAGCAGGGGGTTGTCGGCCTGCCCGAGCTTCTTGCCCATCTCCTTCTCGAGCGCGTCGAGGTGCGCGCTCACCTCGTCACGCAGTGCCGCCGGCTCCTCGCCGCTGTCGAGGTACGTCTTGCAGGCCTCGGTGGTGATCGTGAAGCCCGGAGGGACGGGAAGGCCCAGGTTGGTCATCTCGGCGAGGTTGGCACCCTTGCCACCAAGGAGGTCTTTGAGGTCCTTGTTGCCCTCGGTGAAGTCGTAAACGAACTTCACGCCCTCGTCGCCGCTCTCAGTTACGTGGGGATCTTTGTTTTCCGACACGGTCTCGACTCCCTCGAGGACGCGGTGGCTGCCCTGACGGCGAGGAACATACCCAGATCGAAGGTACCTCGGTACGTCCACTTGCGCGTCATACGGTTGTAACCACTCGTCCGCCCCCAGATCGAATGTCAAAGGCTGGCAATAAGCCGAGGCGGCGTGTTTTCACTTCCCGAACGAGCAGAGGCCCAGAAACCCCCAGAAGCGCTCACATGAGCGATGCTTTCTACGTTTGAGTTCGAGTCGTGAATGATCAAAGGGTGGCACTGAGTGCCACAGTTTGGAGAAGTGCAGCCGCCCAAGATCCGCTCATCTGAGCGCAACCCTTATCAAGGGTGGCAAGAATCACGCCGTGCGGGGCGGATGGATTTCACTATGCGGACGCGTTCACGGACCGCTTCACAGACGAGACATCACACACCCATCGCCAGCAGCCGCTCCTCGACCCGCTCGGGCGCGTACAGGTGCTCCACAACCAGATCACCCGCCCCCACCAGCCCCGCCCGCTCGCCGAGCCGTGCGGTGACCACGTCCAGATGAGCGGTGGAGCGGGGCAGGGCACGCTGGTAGAGCAGTTCGCGCACGCCCGTCAGAAACGGCGTTCCGGCCAGATCTCCCGCGATCATCAGCACCCCGGGGTTGAGCAGCGTCACCACGGTCGCCAGGACCTCACCCACACACCGCCCGGCCTCTCGCGCGAGCGCGGCCGCCCCCGGGTGCCCCGCGGTCAGCAGATCCCGCACATCGGAGCCGGAGGCCGCCGGCACCCCGGTCTCCGCGAGCCGCCGCGCCACGGCGCCACCGCTGGCGAGGGCGGCCAGACAGCCGTAGGAGCCGCACCTGCACAGCGCGTCGGCGCCCTCCGGCACCCGTATGTGCCCGATGTCCCCGGCGCCTCCGTCGATGCCCCGATAGATCGCGCCGTCGACCACGACGCCCGCCCCGATACCGGTGGAGACCTTGACCAGGACGAAGGCCGAACAGTCCGGGTGACCGGATCGCTGTTCTCCGTACGCCATGAGGTTGGCGTCGTTGTCCACGAGGACCGGCACCGGAGCCGCGCCCGTGTGCTCGGCGAAGGCGCGAGCGAGGCGGACTCTTATGTCATAGCCGTCCCAGCCGGGCATGATCGGAGGCTGGACGACGCGCCCGGTGTCGCTGTCGACCGGGCCGGGCACCGCGAGCCCGATCCCGCACACCTCGTGCGCCGCGCGCCCGGCCTTCTCCAGCAACTCGCCGAACCAGCGGCCGAGTTCACCGAGGACCACGTCCGGCCCGTCCTCGATGAGCATCGGCCCCGTGTGCTCGGCCAGCGGCTCGCCGGTGAGCGAGAGGACCGCGGCGCGCGCGTGCCGGGTGTCGAGGTCGGCGGCGAGTACGACGGCGTGGGCGTCGTCGAACTCAAGTCGGACCGAGGGGCGGCCGCCGAGCGGTGAGTCCACCGGGCCCGCGGCACCCTCGCGCAGCCAGCCCGCACGGAAGAGCCGGTCGAGCCGCTGACCGACCGTGGCCCGGGACAACCCGGTGACCTGCTGCAACGCACCACGCGTGGTGGCGCGCCCGCTCCGCACCAGCTCCAGAAGGTCGCCGGCGCTCGCCTGACTTCCGGTCCTCCCGGCCCGTCCAGCCATTCCGGTCCTCCCGGCGCTTCCGGTCATGGACACCATGGACACCCTCTTGCGTTCCTCAATCCTGCATTACATATTGGGTTTTGCGTGTTAAATAGACGTAACTCTAAGCCAGATACTGCCGAACTGGCCGGACCAGTCTTCGTGGAGACCTGAGTGGACCGCTCGCCCCAGCTCACCGCCCGTCGCGCCGGGACGGCCGTATACGATCCGGCCCGTCCAGGACGTCCCGCCCGTCCCGGCCCTCCCGGAGCGGTCGGAGCCCGGTCGCTGCACCTCAGCGCGGCCCGGGTGCTGCACGACAACTGGACCGGCGCGTCCACGGTGCCTTCGCGTGACCTGTACCCCCACCAGTGGTCCTGGGACTCCGCGTTCATCGCGATCGGGCTGCGCCATCTGTCGCCCCTGCGGGCGCAGGTGGAGCTGGAGACGCTGCTGGGCGCACAGTGGGGCGACGGCCGGATCCCGCACATCGTGTTCAACCCCTCCGTCCCGCTCGACGCGTACTTCCCGAGCCCCGACTTCTGGCGCTCCTCCACCGCGGGGCGCGCCGCGGGCGCCCCGCGCACCGTACAGACGTCCGGCATCGTGCAGCCACCGGTGCACGCGCTGGCCGCGTGGCTGGTCCACCGGGCCGACCCCGGGCTGTCCCGGGCGCGCGGTTTCCTGGCCCGGGTCCACCCGCGCCTGGCCGCCTGGCACCGCTACCTGCTGCACCGCCGTGACCTGGGCGGCGGCGGCCTGGCCTCGGTGGTCCACCCCTGGGAGCAGGGCATGGACAACTCCCCATGCTGGGACGCCCCGCTCTCCCGCATCACACCGGCCCCGGCCCGCTCCTTCCGCCGCGCCGACCTGGACCACGGCGCAGCCGAGGACCGGCCGACGGACCTGGACTACGGGCGGTACGTGCGTCTGGCGACGGACTACCGGGACCAGGGATACGCGGACGGCCGGGGCTCGTTCGCGGTGGAGGACCCTGCCTTCAACGCGCTGCTGATCGCCTCCGAGCACGCGCTCGCCCGCATCGCCGAGGAGCTCGGCGCCACGGGCTCGGCCCGCCACGCGCGCGCCGAGCGGCTGACGGCGGCGCTGGTGGACCGGCTGTGGGATCCGGCGGAGGGGATGTTCTTCTGCCGGGACGTGTACGGCGGCGGGGAGAGCGGGGCTCTCATCCCCGAGCGCAGTGTCTCCGGGCTGATCCCCCTGCTGCTGCCGACCCTGTCCCGCGAAACCGCCACCGCGCTCGTCCGTACGGCGAGCGGGCCGCACTTCGGGCTCGGGGGCCCCGCCCGGCTCGTACCGAGCTACGACCTCACCGGGGAGGCCTTCGATCCGCACCGCTACTGGCGCGGGCCGGCCTGGTTCAACACCAACTGGCTGCTGGAGCGCGGGCTGCGGCTGCACGGGGAGCACGCGCGGGCGGACGCGTTGCGGGCCGCGCTGCTGGACACGGCGGGCGGGTCCGAGTTCGCGGAGTACGTCGACCCGTACACCGGCGAGGCCTGCGGGGCGCTCGGCTTCAGCTGGACCGCCGCGCTCACGCTCGACCTGCTCCACGAGCCACCGGGACCGGGACTGTCCCCGGTGGGCATCGACACGTTCAACACGTTCGGCATGGACGACATGGACGGCATAGGCGGCATCGATGGGTTGGACGGCATGAGGGACAAGGGAGGGAACCGGGCATGACGGACCGGCAGCATCTGCTCGTACGCGGCGGGACGTTCGCGGCCGTGGGAGACAGCGGCGACATCAGCGGGGTGCGCGGCGGCAGTTCCCCGGACGGGCTGTTCGTCCAGGACGCCCGCCACCTCAGCCGCTGGCAGCTCACCGTCGACGGCGCCGTGCCCGAGACCCTCACCCCGGTCGCCGACGGCGACACCGCACGCTGCGTCCTCGTACCGCGCGGCGGCCGTCAGGAGCCGCCCGCGTACACGCTCTTCCGGGAACAGGCCGTCGCGGACGGCGCGTTCGTGGAGGTGCTGCGCGTCACCAGCAACCGCCCCGTACCGACCACGGTCCACATCGCGGTGACCGCGGACGCCGACTTCACGGACCAGTTCGAGCTGCGCTCGGACCACCGTACGTACACCAAGATCGGTGCCACCCGCTCCCGCCAAGTCCTGGACGACGGCGTGGAGTTCGGCTACCAGCGCGGGGAGTGGCACTCCTCGACGACCGTCACCTCCGAGCCGGCGCCGGACGGCGTCGAGGAGACCGGCACGGGCGCCCGCCGCCTGGTCTGGTCCCTGGACCTCGAACCGCACGGTTCGGCCGAGCTGGCACTCCGGGTCGCGGCCCGCCCGCACGGCACCCCGCATCCGGAGATGCCCCTCTCCCCGTCCGCGGTGAACGAGCGGCTCCTGGCGCTGGAGGACGAGTTCGCGCACGGCGTGCCCTTCCCGACGGGCTGGCCGGAGCTGGCCGCGGCCTGCGCGCGGGGCCTGTCCGACCTGGCGGTCCTGCAGGTCCCGGCGACGGGCCCCGACGGTGAGGACCTCCGCGTCCCGGCGGCCGGAGTCCCGTGGTTCCTGACGCTGTTGGGCCGTGACGCCCTCCTCACCTCCCTCTTCGCGCTCCCCTACCGCCCGGAGCTCGCCGCCGCCACCCTGCCCGCGCTCGCCGCGACCCAGGCGACCGAGGCCGGTACGGGCGCGGTGGCCCAGCCGGGCAAGATCGTGCACGAGGTGCGGCACGGCGAGCTGGCGCACTTCGATCAGGTGCCGTACGGGCGTTACTACGGCTCGGTCGACGCGACCCCGCTGTTCCTGGTCGTCCTCGGCGCGTACGTCGAGCAGACCGGTGATGTGGACCTGGCCCGCCGCCTGGAGCCCCACGCCCGCGCGGCGGTCGGCTGGATGCTGGATCACGGCGGCCTCACCTCGCGCGGCTACCTGGTCTACCGTGCGGACGAGGGCGGCCTCGCCAACCAGAACTGGAAGGACTCCCCCGGCTCCATCTGCTCGGCCGACGGCAGCCGCGCCACCGGCCCGGTGACGGCCGCGGGTGCGCAAGGGTACGCGTACGACGCCCTGCGCCGCACCGCGCAGCTGGCCCGCACGGTGTGGGCGGACGAGGTCTACGCGGCCCTCCTCGAACAGGCCGCGAGCGATTTGCGCGACCGCTTCCAGCGGGACTTCTGGATGGCGGACCGCTCCTTCCCGGCGCTGGCGCTGGACGGTGACGGCAACCACGTGGACGCCCTCGCCTCCGACGCGGGCCATCTGCTCTGGTCGGGCCTGCTGGACAAGGAGTTCGGTGAACTGGTCGGCCGCCGCCTCCTCGAACCGGACTTCTTCTCGGGCTGGGGCGTCCGCACGATTGCCTCCGGCCAGCCCGCGTACCATCCGCTGTCGTACCACCGGGGGTCTGTCTGGCCCCACGACAACGCGCTGATCGCGCTGGGGTTGGCGCGGTACGGGCTCCACGACGAGGCGCGCACGGTGGCCCATGCGCTCGTCGACGCCGCGACGGCTGCCGGGCATCGGCTCCCGGAGGTTCTCGCGGGCTACGGCCGCGATTCCCATCGGGAGCCGGTGCCTTATCCGCACGCTTGCGTGCGGGAGTCCCGCTCTGCGGCGGCTCCTTTGGCGTTGCTTACGGCTGTGGGTGGGGCCTGAGAGCTCGGGGCTACATGTCGGTGCGCGGCTGCGGGCCGTTCGTGGCTGGTCGCGCAGTTCCCCGCGCCCCTGACGGGGCGCGGGTACGGGCGCGGAGCCAAGTTAACCCCCGGACGTGTCCAGCTCCGCCTCTTCGCTGATCCCCGCGCAGTCGTACGGGTCCTTGAGCCAGCCGTCCGGGAGGACCACTCGGTTGTTGCCCGAAGTCCGGCCGCGCGGGCCGTCCGCGTCCGTCGGCCACGGTTGGTCGAGGTCCAACTCGTCCAGCCCGGCCCGGAGTTCGGCCAGCGAGGAGGTGATCGCGAGGCGCTTGCGCATCTCCGAGCCGACCGCGAACCCCTTCAGGTACCAGGCCACGTGCTTGCGGAAGTCGATGACGCCGCGTGCCTCGTCACCGATCCACTCGCCCAGCAGGGTCGCGTGCCGGACCATGACGGCCGCCACCTCACGGAGCGTGGGGCGGGCGGTGGCCTCCGTACGTCCTTCGAACGCCGCCACCAGATCCGCGAACAGCCAGGGGCGGCCGAGGCAGCCACGTCCCACGACCACCCCGTCGCACCCGGTCTCGCGCACCATCCGCACCGCGTCCCCGGCCGACCAGATGTCTCCGTTGCCGAGCACCGGAATCTCGGGCACGTGCTCCCTGAGGCGGGCGATCGCGTCCCAGTCCGCCGTGCCGCCGTAGTGCTGCGCGGCCGTCCTGCCGTGCAGCGCGATCGCCGTCACGCCCTCCTCGACGGCGATCCGTCCGGCGTCCAGGTACGTGATGTGGTCGTCGTCGATGCCCTTGCGCATCTTCATCGTGACCGGGAGGTCGCCCGCCCCGCTCACCGCCTCGCGCAGGATCGCCCGCAGCAGGTGCCGCTTGTACGGGAGCGCCGACCCGCCGCCCTTGCGCGTCACCTTGGGCACCGGGCAACCGAAGTTGAGGTCGATGTGGTCGGCGAGATCCTCCTCGGCGATCATGCGGACGGCCTTGCCGACGGTCGCCGGATCGACGCCGTACAGCTGGATCGACCGCGGCGTCTCCGAGGCGTCGAAGTGGATCAGCTGCATGGTCTTCTCGTTGCGCTCGACCAGCGCCCGCGTGGTGATCATCTCGCTGACGAACAAGCCCTTGCCACCACTGGCTGCATTCTTCGGGGGATAACCCCCGAGCCCCCAGCCGTCGCCTCCGGCGAATTCCCGGCACAGCGTGCGGAAGGGCGCGTTCGTGATCCCGGCCATGGGCGCGAGCACGACGGGCGGCTGCACCGTGTGCGGACCGATCGACAGCGTGGAGTTCACCGGAGTTGTGGACGTGGGCATTCCCCCATTGTCACGCATGCCGACGAGCACGAGCCACAGTCGTTAGTTAGCAACACTATGGAGTTGGCGTACGATGGGGCAATGCCCGAGCTGAGCCACCGCCGACGCATACTCGTGCTCGCGATCTGCTGCATGAGCCTGCTGATCGTGAGCCTCGACAACACCGTCCTGAATGTCGCCCTGCCCTCGATGCAGAACGAACTGCACGCGAGCGTGGCCGGCCTTCAGTGGACGATCGACGCGTACACGCTGGTGCTCGCCTCGCTGCTGATGCTCGCGGGTTCGACGGCCGACCGCATCGGCCGCAAACGGGTCTTCATGGCAGGCCTGGTCGTCTTCACGATCGGCTCGGCCCTGTGCTCTCTCGCTCCGAACCTCGAATCGCTCATCGCGTTCCGCATGGTGCAGGCGGTGGGCGGTTCGATGCTCAACCCCGTCGCGATGTCGATCATCACCAACACCTTCACCGACCCGCGCGAGCGCGCCCGCGCGATCGGCCTCTGGGGCGGTGTCGTCGGCATATCGATGGCCGCCGGTCCTCTGGTCGGCGGCCTCCTCGTGGACTCGGTCGGCTGGCGTTCGATCTTCTGGCTCAACCTCCCGGTGGGCCTGGCCGCGCTCCTCCTCACCTTCCGGTACGTCCCCGAGTCGCGTGCGCCGAAGGCCCGCCGCCCGGACCCGGTGGGCCAGCTCCTGGTGATCGCGCTGCTCGGCTCCCTCACGTACGCGATCATCGAGGCGCCCACCTCGGGCGCCCTCAAGGTCGCCGCCTTCGCCGCCCTGGCCATGGCCGCCCTGCTGAGCCTGCTGTGGTACGAACCCCGCCGCGCCGAACCGCTCATCGACCTGCGTTTCTTCCGCTCGGCGCCCTTCAGCGGAGCCACGGTCGTCGCGGTCAGCGCGTTCGCGGCGCTCGGCGGCTTCCTCTTCCTCTCCACGCTCTATCTGCAGAACGTACGGGGCCTGACCGCCCTCGAGACGGGCGTATGGATGCTCCCCATGGCGGCCATGACGTTCGTCTGCGGCCCGCTGTCCGGCCGACTGGTCGGCAGCCGCGGCCCCCGCCTCTCACTCCTCGTGGCCGGGGTGGCGATGACCGCGAGCGGTGTGCTCTTCGCCGCCTTCGAGGCCGAGACCGCGAACGTCACGCTCGCCATCGGGTACGTCCTCTTCGGCCTCGGCTTCGGCTTCGTCAACGCGCCCATCACCAACACCGCCGTCTCCGGCATGCCCCGCGCCCAGGCCGGTGTCGCCGCCGCCGTCGCCTCCACCAGCCGGCAGATCGGCCAGACCCTGGGTGTCGCCGTGATCGGCGCGGTACTGGCCTCGGGAGTGGGCTCCTCCGCGTACCGGGACGTCTTCGTGTCGGCCGCCCGCCCCGGCTGGTGGATCATCGCGGCCTGCGGCCTCGCGGTCCTCGTCGTGGGCGCGCTCAGCAGCGGCCCCTGGGCCCGCCGCACCGCCGAACGCACGGCCGAGCGGCTGGAGTCGGCGGAGATCAAGGAGGCGGCGGGCGTCTAGGGCCCGTGTCGCCCGTCACCAACGTCCCGGGACAACGTCCCGGGACAACGTCCCGGGACAACGTCCCGGGACAACACATCTAGACCCGCGCGAGAGCGATCGCGTGCAGCTTCTCCATGCGCTCGCGGGACTCCTCGTCGGCCGGTGGGTACGTCACGATGCGCGGGCCGGACTCCGGGCCCAGCCACAGGTCGGTGTGGTCGACGGTGAGCAGGCCGACATGAGCGTTGACGAACTCCTTGCGTTTGCCGCTCGCGGTGACGACCTCGTGCCGCTCCCAGACCTCCCGGAACTGCGGGGAATCGGTCCGCAGCCGCTTGAGCAGCATCTTCCAGGCGGGCTCGGCGAGATGACCGGCCATCGCGGCACGGAACTTGGCGGCCATGATCCGCAGGACCTCGTCCGGCTGCACGAGTGAGGACCGCCATGCCTCGTTGGTGCAGGACAGGATCAGGCAGTTGCGGTCCTCGGGCGGTACGGCCTCGAGGTCGCACAGCAACAGCCCGTAGGTGCGGTTGTACGCGAGGATGTCGTACCGGCTGTTCTGCACGCAGGCCGGCACCGGCTCCAACTGTTCGAGAAGGGTACGCAGCGCGGGCGTGATCGATGGGCAGCTCGCGGCGGGCGAGGGGTCCACGGCTCCGGCCAGCTGGAAGAGGTGGGCGCGCTCACTGCCGTCGAGCATCAGCGTGCGGGCGAGGGCGTCGAGTACCTGCACGGAGACCTGGATGTCCCGGGCCTGCTCCAGCCAGGTGTACCAGGTGACGCCGACCGCGGAGAGCTGCGCCACCTCCTCGCGGCGCAGCCCCGGCGTGCGCCGACGGCGGCCACGCGGCAGGCCGACCTGCTCGGGGGTGATGTGCTCGCGACGGTGGCGCAGGAAGGCGGCGAGCTCGTGCCGCCGCACCACCGCCTCCTTCTCCTCGCCGGCCTCCCGTATCTCCGCTTCGTGGGCGACCATGCTCGTGACGCTCGTCATGCCTCCAGCGTGCCGTCCCGCCAAGCCTGTTGCCAGGTACTGCTGCTACCAGGATAAGAAGACTCTGGTACCCGTCTGGGAGTTGTCCGAGGCTCTGACATGTGACCGACACCAGAACCGTGGACCGCAAGGCCACCCGCTCCCCGACCGCCCCACCCGTGCTCGGCGGTATCGGGCTGTTCACCGTGCTGCTCGGCGCGGCACTCCCCCTCATCGACTTCTTCATCGTCAACGTCGCCCTGCCGACGATCGAACGGGACCTGTCCGCGAGCGAGGCGGTCCTGGAACTCGTCATCGCCGGGTACGGAGTCTCGTACGCCGTTCTCCTGGTCCTGGGCGGACGGCTCGGCGACATGTTCGGCCGGCGCCGCCTCTTCCTCGCCGGTATGGCGGCCTTCGGGCTGACCTCGCTGGCGTGCGGCCTGGCGCCGACCGCCTGGACGCTGGTGGCGGCGCGCGTCGCACAGGGCGCGGCGGCCGCGGTGATGCTCCCCCAGGTCCTCGCCACCATCCAGTCGGCGACCCAAGGGCCGCGCCGCGCCAGGGCGATGGGCCTGTACGGCGCGACAGCCGGGCTCTCCATGGTCGCCGGCCAGATCCTCGGCGGCGTCCTGATCGCGGCGAACATCGCGGGCACGGAATGGCGCTCGGTGTTCCTGGTGAACGTGCCGGTGGTGCTGGTCGGCCTGGTCCTCGCCGCACGTGCTGTCCCCGAGACCCGCTCGCAGCACCCGGAGCCGGTGGACGGCCCCGGCACGGTGCTGCTCGCCGTGTCGCTGCTGACGTTGCTGGTACCCCTGACCGAGGGCCGGGCTGCGGGCTGGCCGCTGTGGACGTGGCCGGCGCTGGCGGCGTTCCCCTTCGCCGCGGCCGCCTTCTACCTCGTCGAGCGCCGGGCGGACCGCCAGGGCCGTACGCCCCTGGTCCCGCCGAGCCTGTTCGCGCTGACGTCCCTGCGGCGGGGGCTCGCGATGATCCTGCCGTTCTCGATCGGCTTCAGCGGTTTCATGTTCGTGATCGCGGTGGCGCTGCAGCAAGGTGCGGGACTCGGGCCGGTCACGGCCGGGCTCGCGCTGGCGCCGATGGCGGTGAGCTTCTTCGTCGTCTCCCTCTGTGGTGCGCGGCTCGTCACCCGGTACGGCACGCGCGTCGTGACCGTCGGTGGCCTCGTCCAGGCGGTCGGTGTGGCCCTTATCGTCCTCGCGGCCCAGCGCTCCTGGCCGGACCTGGGCGTGGCGGAACTGCTGCCGGGCGCGGCCGTCGCCGGTGCGGGTCAGGCGCTCCAACTCCCCATCGTCTTCCGCGTCATCCTCTCCGAGGTCCCGCCCGCCCGGGCCGGAGTCGGCAGCGGCGTCATGATCACCGCCCAGCAGTCGGCCCTGGCGCTGGGCGTCGCCACTCTCGGCTCCCTCTTCCTCGCCCTGATCCCCGGCATGGGCATGCGCGACGCCCTGGTCACAACGCTCCTGGTGCAGCTGGCGGGTATCGCCCTGACCACGCTGCTGAGCCTGCGTCTGCCCCGCACGATCAACTGACCCACCAACCTCATGAGCCCAAGTCTCCTCACAAGTTTCCCTGTTGATGTTGGTCTTGCTGCACACTCCTTGCTGCGAGCCACCCGACACGAGGAGGCGTCATGCTGCAGATCAACAAGAGCAAGGTAAGCCGCTGGGACCAACACGGCCGCGAGCACATCGTCCGCGTGCAGCGCTCCGGCGTGCAGCGCACCATCAGATGCGACACATGCGGCTGGCGGCAGAGCGCCCAGTTCCTCCCCTGGCTGAAGGCGGAGGAGCACCTGGCGGAGGAGCACCAGGCGACCGTGGATCCGACCGATGGATGACGGAGCCGTCGTCACCGGAGCCGCGGCGCCCGGGCCGACATGGCCGCGATGGTGAACCGGCCGCCGCGACAACGCCTGCGCGGCGGCCGGAGAGCGATCTGAGCCGGACTCAGCCCTGGCGCGGCGGCAGCGCCAGATCCATGACCGTTCGACGGCTGTCGAAGGTTCCGCCGAGGGTCACCGAACCGCTCAGCAGGTCCACCCGGTACAGCCGCTGTGCGCCACCGACGCGCAGGACGGCGTACCCGGTGTTCGTGCCGGACCGTGCCGACGTGTGGATGTCGAAGCCCGCGTTCGGCCCGGCGTCGACCCCCAACTTGCCGGTGGGGGCGAGGTTCCCGGCGTTGGCCGGGGACTGGACGGAGATCTGGTCGAGGGCCGTGTCGAGGTCGAAGAGGGTGGTGGCGGTCGCCGCGGAGAGGTCGTTGTTCGTGTACGCGGCTCCGGTCACCCCCCGGGCCGTGGCGCCGACCGTGGCGGGCGGGACCGGCGGATTGGTGAGCGTGCCGTCGACCGCGGTGGTGCCGGCCGCGGGAGCCCCGGCCGGGTCGTCGATGTTGTGGCGGAGGTTCTGGCCTGTGTCGCTGATGATCCGCAGCCGGTTGGCGGCCGGGTTGAAGTCGACACCGAAGGAGCTGCCCTGCAGGGCCGCGCTCAGCTGGGACACCTTGGTGGCCTTGGCGCCGATCTCGCGGAGGGTGTAGATGCCGCCGCGGTCGCCGACGCCGTAGAGCTTGTTGTTCTGTACGCGGTAGTCGATGCCGACCAGCTTGCGGTCGCCCTTGAGGCCGCTCACCTTGCCGAGCGGGAGCGTGCGGCCCGGCTGATCCGTGCGGAAGCGGACGAGCCGCTGGTCCTCGGTGAGCCCTATGGCACTGAGCCGGTCGCCCGCCGCCCGCGACAGCCCCGCTCCGGCTCCGCCCTTGGCCTCGATCGCCGAGGCCGAAGGAGCCGAAGCAGCCGAAGAGGACGAAGAGGGTGAAGAGGCCGATCCGGTCCGCTGCTCGCCGTCACTCGCCGCGACATAGCCGACGGTTCCGATGGCGAGCGCCATGGTGGCCACGCCGATAACTGCTTGCTTGCGCATGTTGCCCCCGTGAGGTTTCCGCGCCCCGCCCCCTGCGGGCCGCGTATGACCTCCCCTTCGGAGCGGTTTGCGCCCTGGATTGCGAAAACCCCGGTTCTGTTACGTTCATTACGGACGTAACAGAACCGGGGTATTGCAAAGGGGCCGCGCCCCACTGAGGGGCGCGGCCCCTGGGGCGCGGGGAACTGCGCGACCAGCCACGCTCAACCCGCAGCCACACAACCGGACCAGCCAGGCAGACGCCCGTCCCGCGGAGCGACTAGCAGCCGATGAGCCGCCCGGCCAGGTAGCCCTCGATCTGGTCGAGGGAAACCCGCTCCTGCTTCATCGAGTCCCGCTCGCGCACGGTCACCGCGTCGTCGTCCAGCGTGTCGAAGTCGACGGTCACGCAGTACGGCGTACCGATCTCGTCCTGGCGCCGGTAGCGGCGGCCGATCGCGCCGGCGTCGTCGAACTCGATGTTCCAGTGCTGGCGCAGCGCCGACGCCAGGCCCTTGGCCTTCGGGGACAGCTCCGGGTTCCGGGACAGCGGCAGCACGGCGACCTTGACCGGCGCGAGGCGCGGGTCGAGGCGCAGCACCGTGCGCTTCTCCATCTTGCCCTTGGCGTTGGGCGCCTCGTCCTCGACGTAGGCGTCCAGCAGGAACGCGAGCATCGCGCGGCCGACACCGGCCGCGGGCTCGATGACGTACGGAGTCCAGCGCTCGCCGGCCTCCTGGTCGAAGTAGGAGAGGTCCTGGCCGGAGGCCTTCGAGTGGGCGCCGAGGTCGTAGTCGGTCCGGTTCGCGACGCCCTCCAGCTCACCCCACTCGTTGCCGCCGAACTGGAAGCGGTACTCGATGTCGGCGGTGCGCTTGGAGTAGTGGGAGAGCTTCTCCTGCGGGTGCTCGAACCAGCGCATGTTCTCCTCGCGCATGCCCAGGCCCGTGTACCAGTTCCAGCGCTGCTCCATCCAGTACTCGTGCCACTTCTCGTCCTCGCCCGGCTTGACGAAGAACTCCATCTCCATCTGCTCGAACTCGCGGGTACGGAAGATGAAGTTGCCCGGAGTGATCTCGTTCCGGAAGGACTTGCCCATCTGCGCGATGCCGAACGGCGGCTTGCGGCGCGAAGTCTGCTGCACCTGGGCGAAGTTGGTGAAGATACCCTGCGCGGTCTCGGGGCGCAGGTACGCGATGGAGCCGCTGTCCTGCGTGGGGCCGAGATGCGTGGAGAGGAGGCCGGAGAACTGCTTGGGCTCGGTGAACTGGCCCTTGTTGCCGCAGTGCGGGCAGTTGACGTCGGCCAGGCCGTTCTCGGGCAGCCTGCCGTGCTTGGCCTCGTACGCCTCCTCCAGGTGGTCCGCGCGGAAGCGCTTGTGACAGGAGGTGCACTCGGTGAGCGGGTCGGTGAAGGTGGCGACGTGACCGGAGGCCACCCACACCTCCGTCGCCAGGATCACGGACGAGTCGATACCGACGACGTCCTCGCGCGACGTCACCATGTAGCGCCACCATTGGCGCTTGAGGTTCTCCTTGAGCTCGACACCCAGCGGCCCGTAGTCCCAGGCGGCACGCTGACCGCCGTAGATCTCACTGCACGGGTAGACGAAGCCACGGCGCTTGCTCAGGCTGACGATGGTGTCGATCTTGTCGGCGGCCACGGTGCTCTCTTCATTACGACGACGGCGACGAAGCGATTGCTTCAGGAGCGAATGCTTCAGATTACCGGCGGTCCCTCCCCCCGGATCAAATCGGTTCGGGGGGAGGGGGCTGGTACGGGACAACCCAGGCGCTTGTTGACAATCGTTTCCAGTTTTGTTGAAAATGGGTGTCATGAACGTACGACGGCGCCTCGCCGCTTCTCGAATAGACACCGCAGGTACCGCGGCGGTCGCGGCGGCCAGCGCCCTCGCCCTCCTCGCCCTCTCCGCCTGCTCCTCCGACTCGTCCGCCGCGAGCGGCAACAGCAGCGGGAAGCTCGACGTCGTGGCGTCGTTCTATCCGATGCAGTACCTCGCGGAGCAGATAGGCGGCGACGACGTCAGTGTGACCACACTGACCGAGCCCGGCCAGGAGCCGCACGACCTGGAGATCAGCGCCAAACAGACCGCGCAGCTCCAGGAGGCGGACGCGGTCCTCTACCTGAAGAACCTGCAGCCCACCGTCGACGAGGCCGTGGCTCAGTCCGAGGTCGGGACGAAGATCGACGCGGCCACGCTGACCAGCCTGGAGGAGCACGGCAACGAGGTCGGCGGCCACGCGGCCGAGCACGACGCGCACGAGGGCGAGGAAGAGCACGGCAAGGACCCGCACCTCTGGCTGGACCCGGTGAAGTACGCCGAGGTCGCCGAGGGCGTCGGCAAGGCCTTCGAGAAGGCCGACCCGGACCACGCCGCGACGTACAAGAAGAACACCGCGGCGCTGGTGAAGAAGCTGAACGACCTCGACACGCAGTACAAGGACGGGCTCAGGAACACGAAGACGAAGGTCTTCATCACCACGCACGCCGCCTTCGGCTACCTCGCCGAGCGCTACGGCCTCACCGAGGAGGCCATCAACGGCCTGGACCCGGAGAGCGAGCCCAGTGCCGGCCGCGTCAAGGACCTTGAGAAGATGGCGAAGGCCGACGGCGTCTCCACGGTCTTCTACGAGACCCTCGTCAGCGACAAGACCGCGAAGACCATCGCCAAGGACGCGAACCTCAGGACGGATGTGCTCGACCCGATCGAGGGCATCACCGAGAAGTCCAGGGGCGACGACTACATCGCGGTCATGGAGTCCAACCTCAAGGCGCTGCAGTCGGCACTCGGCGCCAAATGACCACCCAGCGGAGGACGTCGGCATGAAGCCAGAGCCCGCCACGACCGAGCCCGCGACGGCCGAGCCCGGCACGGCAGAGTCCCGCTCGGCCGAGTCCCGCACGGCCGAGTCCGCCGTGGCCGAGCCCGGCACGGCCACGCGCGGTACGACGGAGCCCGCCGTGGCCCACCTCGCCACGAGCGAGCCCGGCGCGAGGGAGCCCGTCATATCCCTGCGTGGTGTGACGGCCGAGCTCGGCTCGCGTCCCGTTCTGCGGGGCATCGACCTCACCGTGCGCCGCGGTGAGGTCGTCGCGCTGCTCGGTGCCAACGGCTCCGGCAAGTCCACGGCCGTCCGCACGGTCATCGGCCAGGTCCCGGTCACCGGCGGCGAGATCGAACTCTTCGGCACGCCCCGGCGCCGTTTCCGCGACTGGGCGCGCGTGGGATACGTACCGCAGCGCACGACCGCCGCCGGCGGGGTGCCCGCGACGGTGACCGAGGTGGTGTCGTCGGGGCGGCTGTCCCGCGCCCGCTTCGGGATCCTGCGCAAGGCCGACCGCGAGGCGGTCCGCCAAGCCATCGAACTGGTCGGCATGGCGGACCGCGCCAAGGACTCCGTGGACGCCCTCTCCGGCGGCCAGCACCAGCGCGTACTCATCGCACGCGCCCTCGCCGCCCAGCCGGAACTCCTGATCATGGACGAGCCGATGGCGGGCGTGGACCTCGCCAGCCAGGAGGTACTCGCCGAGACCCTGCGGGGGCAGGTCGCGCAGGGCACTTCCGTCCTCCTCGTCCTGCACGAACTGGGCCCCCTGGAGCCGCTGATCGACCGTGCGGTCGTCCTGCGCGACGGTTGCGTACTGCACGACGGCCCGCCCCCGGCCGCCGTGGGCCAGCACGCGCTGCCCGGCCACGATCACGTACACCCACACGCGGCTCACGACGCCGAACCCCTCCGGACGGGACTGCTGAGCTGATGGACATCCTCGACTACGCCTTCATGCAGCGGGCCCTGCTCGCCGCCGTACTCGTCGGCATCACCGCGCCCGCCGTCGGCATCTACCTCGTACAGCGCCGCCAGGCCCTGATGGGCGACGGCATCGGGCACGTGGCGATGACGGGAGTGGGCCTCGGCTTCCTCCTCTCCACCTCCCCCGTGTGGATGGCGACGGCCGTCTCGGTCCTCGGCGCGGTCCTCATGGAGCTGATCCGCTGGTACGGCAGGACGCGCGGCGACATCGCGCTCGCGATGCTGTTCTACGGTGGAATGGCGGGCGGCGTGATGCTCATCAACCTCGCGCCGGGCGGCTCGAACGCGAACCTGACGTCGTACCTGTTCGGGTCGTTGTCGACGGTGTCGGAGTCGGACGTGACGGCGATCTGCCTGCTCGCGGCCTTCGTCGTCCTTGTCACCCTCGGCCTGCGCCGGCAGCTGTTCGCGGTCAGCCAGGACGAGGAGTTCGCGCGGGTGACCGGTCTGCCGGTCCGGGCCCTCAACCTGCTCACGGCGGTCACGGCGGCCGTCACGGTGACCGTCGCCATGCGGGTGGTCGGCCTGCTCCTGGTCTCGGCGCTGATGGTGGTGCCAGTCGCGGCGGCGCAGCAGCTGAGCCGCAGCTTCGCGGCCACCTTCGCCATCGCGATGGCACTCGGGGTGAGCGTGGCGATCGGCGGCACGGTGACGTCGTACTACCAGGACGTGCCGCCCGGGGCGACGATCGTTCTGCTGACCATCGGGGCGTTCATCGTGCTGACCGCGCTGGCCGCGCCGCTGAACCGGCGCCGGGCGCGGGCCGCCGCGCGGGCGGCGGCCGGGGATGTGGCCGGGGACGCGGCC
>NZ_VBZC01000079.1:0-39240 GCF_005786655.1 Streptomyces montanus | reverse complement strand
GGCTGCCTTCCGTCGCCGCGCGGCCCGACGGGCTTCGGCCCGGCCGCCGGTCGCCCGGGGCGCCCCGGCCTTCGGCGGCGTCCGGCGAAGCTGCTGGGATTCCGGCTGGGATTCCGGCCGAGGTTTCTCGTATGCCGGCCGGTACGTGTCCGGGGAGCCGTACGTGTCCAGAGGGCCGCAGGTCTCCAGGGGGACGTACGTGTTCAGGGGGCGCTGCGGATCCATCCACTCCATCAGATCCCTCGGATCCGACGGTTCCTCGACGGCGTACAGCATGTAGCTCCCGTACGCCGGGCCATACGTCTCGCACTGCGAATTGCTCACGCCGACACGCTCCAGGGATCCGGATCGGGAGCCGAAACCTACTGGAGCGGTCGTGACTCTCCAAAGCGGCACGACTACACTGCGTCACTATCCCGCCCCGGGGATGAACGGCCGTGGGCGTTATGGCTCAGTACGTGAGCGTCATGGCTCAGTAATCGAAGGCGCGGGCCGTGTTCGACGAGATCGCCGTCGCCAGCGCGTCCTCGTCCAGGCCCCGCACGGCTGCCATGGCGCGAACCGTGACCGGAACGAGATACGGGGCGTTAGGCCGTCCGCGGTAGGGCACCGGGGTGAGGAAGGGCGCGTCCGTCTCGACGAGGACGAGGTCGAGGGGCGCCACGGCGAGGGCGTCGCGCAGCGGCTGGGCGTTCTTGAAGGTCATGTTCCCGGCGAAGGACATGAAGTAGCCGGCGCGGGCGCAGACTTCGGCCATGGCCGCGTCCCCGGAGTAGCAGTGGAAGACGGTGCGCTCGGGGGCGCCCTCCTCCTTGAGTACGCGCAGCACGTCGGCGTGCGCGTCCCGGTCATGGATCACCAGGGTCTTGCCGTGCCGCTTGGCGATCTCGATGTGGGCGCGGAAGGAGCGCTCCTGGGCTGCCTTGCCCTCGGGGCCGGTGCGGAAGTAGTCGAGGCCGGTCTCGCCGACGCCCTTCACCTGGGGGAGGGCGGCGAGCCGGTCGATCTCGGCGAGTGCCTCGTCCAGCGCGCCCTCTTCGCCCGCCTCCCGGGCGCCCTGCCGGGACCAGCCGTCAGGGTCACCGAGGACGATCCGCGGTGCCTCGTTGGGGTGCAGCGCGACGGTGGCGTGCACGGCGTCGTACGTCGAGGCCGTCTCGGCCGCCCACCGCGAGCCCTTCAGGTCGCAGCCGACCTGAACGACCGTCGTCACGCCGACCGACGCGGCCTTCGCGAGACCCTCCTCGACGGTTCCGGACTGCATGTCGAGGTGGGTGTGCGAGTCGGCGACGGGCACGCGGAGGGGGTCCGGGAGGGGCGGGGCTTCGGCGTTGGAAGGCATACCCCGATCCTACGAAGGAGGCATGCCGCTCCGTGCCCGGCAGGGGCCCGCCAGGTCGGCTCGGTCAGCTCGCCTTGCGGTGGTGGAAGGGGTGCAGCAGGTCGGAGAGGTGCCAGTGGTGGTGCTCCTTGGCCTCCGGCTCGGCGTCCTCTTGCCCCTGCTCCGACTTCGACTCCGACCCCGACTCCGGGAGGGAATCGTCCAGCGGGCTGCGCTGGTGCATGGACCTCAGCGCGGAGGACACCTGACCGGCGCGCATGATGCGCACCACGTGGCTGTCGCAGTTCAGGCAGGTGGGCCGGGTGAGCGGCGACGGCACGACCTGTCCGTCCGCCACGTACATCACGAACTCGCGGTCCTCGGCGTCGAGGTGGTGCTCGATCTCGAACGACTGCTCCCAACCGTGCCCGCAGCGCATGCAGGCGAAGGAATACGACTCGTGGACGATGTCCGTGGCCGCGACGCCGCGGTGCCCGGTCTGCCCTGCGATCTCACTCATGCCAGCTCCTCAGTCCGCTGGACAACCGCCTCCGGGGGAGCGGAGGCGGGGGACGGGTGCGTCCCCCGTCAACCAGTGGACTCTTCTCCCGGCATGAGCGCAGGTGACCTGTCGACTATTGGAGGCGTTTTGGCTGTTCCTTGCCCCAGCGCTCGTGGCGGGTGGCCTGCGCTTTGCCTTTCTCCCGTGGCCCTTTGCCCTCCATTGGCGCTGCACTCCGCGGGGCCGCGCTCCTACGGGGCGGTGCGGGCGGCGTTCTTCGCGGCGACCACCGCGTCGAAGACCTCGCGCTTGGGCAGACCCGCTTCGGCGGCGACGGCGGCGATCGCCTCCTTGCGCCGCTCCCCCGCCTCCTCGCGCACCCGCACCCGGCGCACCAGCTCGTCGGCGTCGAGCTCCCCGGCGCCCTTCTCGGGCGCCCCCTCGACGACGACGGTGATCTCACCGCGTACGCCCTCGGCGGCCCAGGCCGCGAGCTCGGCGAGCGGTCCGCGCCTGACTTCCTCGTACGTCTTGGTCAGCTCGCGGCACACGGCCGCCCTGCGGTCCTCGCCGAACACCTCCGCCATCGCGGCGAGCGTGTCGTCGAGCCGGTGCGGCGCCTCGAAGTACACGAGTGTGCGCCGCTCCTCGGCGGCCTCGCGCAGCCGCGACCGCCGCTCGCCGGCCTTCCTGGGCAGGAACCCCTCGAAGCAGAACCGGTCGACGGGCAGCCCCGACAGGGCGAGTGCGGTGAGCACGGCGGACGGGCCGGGTACGGCGGTCACGCGGATGTCCTTCTCCACGGCGGCCGCGACGAGCCGGTAGCCGGGGTCGGACACGGACGGCATCCCCGCGTCGGTCACGAGCAGCACGCGCGCCCCGTCGGCCAGGGCCTCGACGAGCTCGGGCGTACGGGCCGACTCGTTCCCCTCGAAGTACGACACGACGCGCCCGGTCGGCTGCACACCCAGCGCCACGGTCAGCCGCCGCAGCCGCCGCGTGTCCTCGGCGGCGATCACGTCGGCCCCCGCCAACTCCTCGCCCAGCCGGGGCGGCGCGTCCGCGATGTCCCCGATGGGAGTGCCTGCGAGTACAAGGGTTCCTGTCACGGTTCCATCCTCGCAGGGGCGGGAAAGCGGGACTCCCACAGATGGGTTCCTTACGATGGCGCGGTGACCAGTACCGCGTCCTCCATGGACACCCGGCAGGAACAGGGCGTCGAAGAGCAGCGGCCCTCGTGGCAGCAGCGGCTTCGCCGGTTCGGCTATACGAGCCGGCCCAGAAGCGACGTCCGTGACCGGCTGATGCCCCCATACGCCGAGCCCAGCCCGCGTCTGTGGGCGACGATCGGGCTGTCGAAGCCGGCCACCGGCCGCCTGGTGCGCTGGTCGGCGTGGGGTGGCCCGCTGCTGGTGACGCTGCTGGCCGGTATGACGCGGTTCTGGAACCTCGGCAACCCGAAGGCGGTGATATTCGACGAGACGTACTACGCCAAGGACGCCTGGGCGCTCATCCACCGCGGGTACGAGGTCAACTGGGCCAAGAACGCCAACGACCTGATCCTGCAGGGCGATGGTCACGTCACGATCCCGTCGGAAGCCGCGTACGTCGTCCATCCGCCGGTCGGCAAGTACGTCATCGGACTCGGCGAGTGGATGTTCGGGTTCACGCCCTTCGGCTGGCGGTTCATGACGGCGCTGCTCGGCACGCTGTCCGTGCTGATGCTGTGCCGGATCGGCCGCCGCCTGTTCCGCTCGACGTTCCTCGGCTGTCTGGCGGGCGCGCTGATGGCCGTCGACGGACTGCATTTCGTGATGAGCCGCACCGCGCTGCTCGACCAGGTGCTGATGTTCTTCGTGCTCGCGGCCTTCGGCTGCCTGCTCCTGGACCGGGACAGAGCCCGCGCCCGCCTCGCGGCCGCGCTCCCGCCGGACGCGGACGGAGTCGTACGCCCGGACGCGCACGTCGCCGAGACGACCCGCATGGGCCTCAGGCCGTGGCGCTGGGCGGCCGGTCTGATGCTCGGGCTCGCCATCGGCACCAAGTGGAACGGCCTCTACGTGCTGGCCGCGTTCTGCGTGATGGCGGTGCTGTGGGACGTGGGCTCGCGCAAGGTCGCGGGCGCGCGACGGCCGTACGCGGCCGTGGTCAAACGCGACCTGGGGTGGGCGTTCCTGTCGACCGTGCCCGTCGCGGTCGTCACGTACCTCGCCTCCTGGACCGGCTGGATCCTGTCCCCCACCGACGGCACCGGCGGCTACTTCCGCAACTGGGCGGCGACCGACGGCAAGGGCGGCAACTGGACGTTCCTGCCCGACTGGCTGCGCAGCCTGTGGCACTACGAGCACCAGGTGTACGAGTTCCACGTCGGCCTCTCCTCGCCGCACACCTACCAGTCGAACCCGTGGAGCTGGATCGTCACCGGCCGCCCGGTCTCGTACTTCTACGACGACCCGCTGCCCGGCAAGAACGGCTGCCCCGCCGACGCGGGCGAGAAGTGCGCCCGCGAGGTGCTGGCCCTGGGCACACCCCTGTTGTGGTGGGCGGCCGCCTTCGCGATCCTCTACGTCCTGTGGCGCTGGCTCTTCCGCCGCGACTGGCGCGCGGGCGCGATCGCCTGCGGCATCGCGGCCGGCTACCTCCCCTGGTTCATGTACCAGGAGCGGACGATCTTCTACTTCTACGCGGTCGTCTTCCTGCCCTTCCTCTGCCTGGCCGTGGCGATGATGATCGGCGCGCTCCTCGGCCCGCCCGGTTCGACCGAACGCCGCCGCGTCGTGGGCGCGGCCGCCTCGGGTGTCCTCGTCCTGCTGATCACCTGGAACTTCATCTATTTCTGGCCGCTCTACACCGGCCAGTCGATTCCCATCGACAGCTGGCGTTCGCGTATGTGGTTGGACACTTGGGTCTAACAATCGGGGAACAGCACCCCCATCGGTCACTCCCCCCGCATACAGTGCGGTGCAGACCACCTTTCTGAACGCGTTCAGAAAGGTTCATGGGGAGGGGAACGCGCGATGCGCAAGGGGGCAAAGGCCGCCATAGTCGGCGGGGTGTTCGCCGTCATGGTGGGGGGTGCCGGGTACGGCGCGTACAACATAGTGTCGGCCGTCACCGGGACGGGATCGGACTCGGCCGGGCCGGCACAGGTGAAGACCGGTCCGCCGTCCAGCGCGGAGGTCAGGGAGACCACCGAGAAGTTCTTCGCGAGCTGGGAGAAGGGCCAGGCGGACAAGGCCGCCACGTACACGAACAACGCGGCGACGGCACGGGCGCTGCTCACCGACTACCGCGACGAGGCACACCTCACGAAGGTGAAGATCACGCCGGGCACGCCGACCGGCAGGACCGTGCCGTTCTCGGTCTCGGCCACGGTGTCGTACGAGGGAAAGACCAAGCCGCTGTCCTACGACAGTGAGCTGACCGTCGTGCGCGGGAAGACCACGGGACGCCCGCTGGTCGACTGGCAGCCGTCCGTCGTGCACCCGGACCTCAAGAAGGGCGACACGCTGGTCACCGGTGAGGCGGCGAGCCCGCCGATCGAGGCGGTGGACCGCGACGGGGTCGTGCTGACCAAGGCGAAGTACCCGTCGCTCGGGCCGATCCTGGACCAGCTGCGGGAGAAGTACGGCCCGACCGCGGGCGGCACTCCGGGCATCGAGCTGTCGATCCGGCACACGGACGAGAACGCGGGCGACGAGACGCTCGTCACGCTCGCCAAGGGCAAGCCGGGCAAGCTGCAGACGACGCTCAGCGCGCGCTCCCAGGCGGCCGCGGAGAAGGCGGTCAAGGAGTACTCCGAGTCGTCGGTGGTCGCGGTGAGATCGAGCACCGGGGAGGTGCTGGCGGTCGCCAACCACCGGGCCGACGAGTTCAACGCGGCGTTCCTGGGCAAGCTCGCCCCGGGCTCCACGATGAAGATCATCTCCGCGGCGACGCTGATCGACAACGACATCACGACGGCGACCGGGCCCGCGCCCTGCCCGCCCGACGCGACCTGGCAGAGCCAGAAGTTCAACAACCTCAAGGGGATGACACCCAACGAGAACGCGACCCTCTCGGAGAGCTTCGCGCGCTCGTGCAACACGGCGTTCGTGAAGTACGCGGACGAGGTGCAGGTCAACTCGCTCACGAAGGAGGCCGAGGAGCGCTTCGGCCTCGGCCGGGACGACTGGAAGACCGGCATCCCCTCCTTCGACGGCTCCGTCCCGGCCTCCGGCGGCCCCGACACGGCGGCCAACATGCTCGGCCAGGGCCAGGTCCAGATGAGCCCGCTCAACATGGCGTCGGTCACCGCGACCGCGATGACGGGCACCTTCCGGCAGCCGGTCATCGTGCCGCAGCGGCTCGACGACCGTGAACTGGCCACAGCCGAGGGCCTGTCGGAGAGTACGGTCGCGCAGCTGCGCCAGATGATGAACCGCACCGCGGTCAGCGGCACCGCGGCCGCCGCGATGTCGAAGGTCCCCGGCAACATCGGCGCGAAGACCGGCTCCGCGGAGGTCGACGGACAGGAGAAGTCCAACAGCTGGTTCACCGGTTACCGTGACGACATCGCGGCCGCGGCCATGACGCAGGAGGGCGGCCACGGCGGTGACGCGGCGGGCCCGATCGTGGCGGCGGTCCTGCGAGCGGGTGCCTGAGACGGGCTGACCGAAGGTCAGGGCCGCCCCGCGAAGCCGCCTGTCCGAGAGACAAGTGGCCGAACTCACCCTCACAGGGCGGCCCTCTAGGGTGGTGGCTCTCGTTCTCGTAGAGGAGCGTGGGAGAACCGGGAAAGCAGCGAAGGAACGGGAGCCGTGGGAAACAGGAGACGCGCCACCGAGCGCGGCAGGACGAAGCCCGCCGTCATCGGCGGCATGATCGCGGTCGTCGTCGGCGGCGCGGCATTCGGCGTCTACAACGTGTACGACGGCGGCGCGGCCGCCGACGACAACGGGTCGACGGCCTCGGATGCCAAGAAGGTCAAAACCGGCCCGTTGTCGGCGGCCGAAATCCGCTCCACGGCCAAGACGTTCCTCGCTGCCTGGCAGAGCGGTGACCCCGCGCGGGCCGCGGCCGCCACGAACGACACGACGGCGGCCCGCACCCTGCTGACCGGGTTCGGCACCGAGGCGCATATCGAGGACGTGACGCTCACAGCGGGTCAGCGGTCCGGCACCAAGATGCCGTTCTCCGTCAAGGGCACGGTCTCCTACCAGGGCAAGAGCAAGCCCCTCGCCTACGATTCCGAGCTCACCGTCGTCCGGCGGGCCAAGGACGGGAAGCCGCTGGTCGACTGGCGCTCCTCCGTCGTGCACCCGGACCTGGCGGACGGCGACCGGCTGGTCACCGGGGAGGCCGGGACACCGCCGGTCAAGGCGCTCGACCGGGACGGCGGCGAGCTGACCACGGCCAAGTACCCCTCCCTCGGCTCCGTTCTGGACGGGCTGCGGGAGAAGTACGGCAAGAAGGCGGGCGGCAAGGCGGGCATCGAGCTGCGCGTGATCCGCAAGGGCTCCACAGGCTCCGACTCGGGCTCGGACTCCTCCTCCGCGAAGACCTCGACCGAACAGAAGAACCCCGACAAGACGCTGCTGGAGCTGAGCAAGGGGACGCCGGGCACGGTCCGTACGACCCTCAGCCCGAGCCTCCAGGCGACCGCCGAGTCGCAGGTGGCCAAGAAGCCCCAGGCGTCGGCGGTCATGCTGAAGCCGTCCACCGGCGAGATCCTGGCCGTCGCGAATTCCGGCCATGGTTACAACACCGCCTTCCAGGGGTCCCTCGCCCCCGGCTCCACGATGAAGATCATTTCGGCGTCGCTGCTGCTCGACAAGGGGCTCGCGTCGGTGAACAAGGAACACCCGTGCCCCAAGTACTCGACGTACGGCGGCTGGAAGTTCCAGAACGACGACAAGTTCGAGATCAAGAACGGCACGTTCAAGGCGAGTTTCGCGCGGTCCTGCAACACGGCCTTCATCAGCCAGGCCAAGAAGCTGAGCGACGACGACCTGACCAAGCAGGCCCAGGAGGTGTTCGGGCTCGGCAGGGACAACTGGTCCGTCGGGGTGTCGAGTTTCGACGGCACGGTGCCGGTGCAGTCGCAGGCCCAGAAGGCGGCGTCGTTGATCGGCCAGGGCGGGGTCCGTATGAACCCGCTGAACATGGCGTCGGTAGTCGCGACGGCGAAGACGGGCAGCTTCCACCAGCCGTACCTGGTGTCCCCGGAGGTCGACGACCGCACCTTGGCGAAGGGGTCCCGGTCCCTGTCCTCCTCCACCCAGTCCCAGCTGCGCGAGCTGCTGCAGTACACGGCCGCGGCGGGTACGGCGGCCGAGGCGATGTCCGGCCTCGGCCCCGACTTCGGCGCCAAGACGGGGTCGGCGGAGGTCGACGGCCAGAAGAAGCCCAACGGCTGGTTCACGGCGTGGAAGGGCGACTTGGCGGCGGCGGGCGTCGTGCAGCAGGGCGGGCACGGCGGGGAGTCGGCAGGGCCGATCGTGGCGGCGCTGCTGAAGGCGGGCAGTTGACGCGACGGGGAGGCGGGGCGGGCACGGGAACGGCGTTGTGAGTAACTCGTTCGCCTGCCCCGTACACCCACCGCTACGGTGCCGTCCATGACCGCCACTTCCGAAGGATCCGCGGCGTCCGAGGCGTCTACGGCGTCCGCAGGGTCCGCAGCCCACCCTCGTTTCGCGGAGGCCCTGCAGCAGCTGGGCCTCGATGACTTGGTCCCTCGCGTCCGCCGCTTCCCGGAGGCCACGCGCACCGCCGCCGAGGCCGCCGCGGCGATCGGCTGCGAGCTGAGCCAGATCTGCAAGTCGCTCATCTTCGCGGCGGACGGGGTGCCGGTCCTGGTCCTCATGGACGGCGCGTCCCGGGTGGACGTGGAGCTCGTACGCCGGGAACTGGGTGCCGAGAAGGTCACGCGCGCCAAGGCGGACCTGGTCCGGGAGACGACGGGGTACGCGATCGGCGGCGTACCGCCCTTCGGGCACCGCACCCGGACCCGTGTGCTGGCGGACCGTTCGCTGCTGGAGCACGAGACGGTGTGGGCCGCCGCGGGCACGCCGTACGCCGTCTTCCCCATGGACCCGAAGACCCTGGTCGCCCACGCGGGCGGCACGCTGGTGGACGTGCGCGAGCAGTCGCCCGAGCCGTCGGCGTGACGCCACTGGTCACGGCCGCGGTCCTGCTCGCGGCCGTCACCCACGCGTGCTGGAACGCGATCGCCCACCGCATCACCGACAAGCTGGTCGGTTTCACGCTGATCGCCGGCGGGGGCATGCTGATCGGCCTCGCCGCGATCCCGTTCGTGCCGGTGCCGGCGGCCGGAGCGTGGCCGTACCTGATCACCTCCGCGCTCATCCATGTCGGTTATTACGCGCTGCTGATGCGCTCCTTCCGGCTCGGGGACTTCGGCCAGGCCTACCCGATCGCCCGCGGGACCGCTCCGCTCGTGGTCACGGCGCTGGCCGCGCTCTTCGCCCACGAGGTACCGGACGGCTGGGCGGCGGCGGGCATCGCGCTGTCCTGCGCGGGCCTGACGGGCGTGGCGCTGTGGGGCCTGCGCGGCCACCGCCCCAACTGGCCGGCGATCGCCGCGGCCTTGGCGACGGGCCTCTCCATAGCGGCGTACACGGTCGTGGACGGCCTGGGCGTACGCGCCTCCGGTACCTCTCTCGGCTACATCGCCTGGCTGATGGCCCTGGAGGGCATCGCCGTCCCGGCCTACGCCGTCCTGCGCTGGCGAGCCGAGACGGTGACCGTACTCCGCCCCTTCGCCGCCGTCGGCCTCCTGGGCGCGGCTCTCTCCGTCGCGGCCTACGGCCTGGTCCTGTGGGCCCAGACCCAGGCGGAACTGGCCCCCATCGCGGCCCTCCGCGAGTCCTCGATCATCGTCGGCGCGGCCATCGGAGCGATCTTCTTCAAGGAACGCTTCGGCGCACCTAGGGTCGCCGCGGCGGGCTTACTGGTACTGGGCATCGGCTTGATGCTGCACGCGGGTTGAGCGAGTGCGCCCCTTTCAGGGGCGCGGGGAACTGCGCGACAAGCCACAACGGCCCGCAGCCGAAGTGCGAACCCGGGGACCCCGGCTACCCCCCGACCGCCGAGCGAACCGCTCGTACCAGTGCCTGGGCGCGCGCGTCCGCTGTGACGCTCTTGCGGAAGCCGTTCGTGATGTAGCCGAAAGCGATGCCCGAGTCGGGGTCCGCGAAGGCGAGGGCGCCGCCCCGGCCGGGGTGGCCGAAGGAGCCCGGCCCCAGGAGGGGCGATGCGGTGCCATGGAGCATGTAGCCGAGGCCGAAGCGGGTGGGGACCACCAGGACCCGGTCCGGGCCCCCGGAGTGTTCGCTTCGCGCGAGCTCGACCGTCCGGGGCGTGAACAGCCGCCCGCCATCACCCACTTCACCGATCAGGGCCGCGTAGAAGCGGGCCAGCCCGTCCGCCGTCGCGATGCCGTTCGTCGCCGGGAGGGCCGCGGCGCGGTACGCCGCGTCGTTCTGGTCGGGAAACGGAGTGATCGCGGCGAAGGCCCGGCGCGTGAGGGAGGAGGGGTCCTCGTAGGCCTCGGAGACCGCACGCTTCGGGCGGGAGCGCAGGCCCCCGCCGGCGATCTCCGGCTCTTCGGTCCGCCCCGCCCGCCCCACTCGTCCCGCCTCGGACGACGGCAGCCCCACCCACAGATCCAGCCCCAACGGCCCGGCGACCTCGTCGGCGAGCCACTCCCCGATCCCCCGGCCGCCCGTCACCCGCCGCACCACCCCGTCGGCCAGCCAGCCGTACGTCAGCGCGTGATAGCCGTGGTCGGTGCCCGGCTCCCAGGCGGGCGCCTGCGCCGCGACCGCCTCGATCCCCCGCAGGGGGTCCAGCGCCTCCTCAGGAGTCAACGGCCGGTCCAAGGCCGGCAGCCCGGCCCGGTGGGACAGCACATGCCGGACCAGGACCCGGTCCTTGCCCGCCGTCTTGAACTCGGGCCAGTACTCCCCCACGGGTGCGTCCAGATCCAGCTCTCCGCGCTGATGCAGGAGGAGGACGACGGCCGCGGTGACGCCCTTCGTCGCCGAGCGCACGATCTGCGCCGTTCCCCGCTCCCAGGGAGCCGGGGAACCGTCCACGTCCCGTGTTCCGCCCCACAGGTCGACGACCTCGTGCCCGTCGCGGTACACGACCACGGCCGCGCCCCGCTCGCCGAGCGCCGTGAAGTTGCGTACGAACGCGTCCCGGACCGGCTCGAAGCCCTCCGCCACTGTGCCGTTCACGTCCACTCCCGAACCCCCTGCCTCAGTCACGCGCCCATCATCACAGAGCGTGGATCGAAGCCGAAGGGCAGCTCCAGGCGGTGCGTGCGCATCAGTTCGTCGTCCGAGAGCAGTTCGCCCGTCCTGCCGTCCGCGGCGATGACCCCGTCGCTGAGGATCAGTGACCGTGGGCACAGCTCCAGCGCGTACGGCAGGTCGTGCGTGACCATGAGCACGGTGACGTCCAACGACCGCAGGATGTCGGCGAGTTCGCGCCGTGAGGCGGGGTCGAGGTTGGAGGACGGCTCGTCCAGGACGAGGATCTCCGGCTCCATCGCGAGGACGGTCGCCACCGCGACCCGGCGGCGCTGCCCGAACGACAGGTGGTGCGGCGGGCGGTCGGCGAAGGCCTCCATCCCGACCCGCTCCAACGCCGTGCGCACCCGTGCCTCCAGCTCCGGCCCCTTCAGCCCGGCCGCCGCGGGCCCGAAGGCCACGTCCTCGCGCACGGTCGGCATGAACAGCTGGTCGTCCGGGTCCTGGAAGACGATCCCGACCCGGCGCCTGATCTCGGCCATGTGCCGCTTGCCGACGGGCAGGCCGGCGACCGTCACGGTGCCGGCGCCGCCGGTCAGGATGCCGTTGAGGTGCAGCACGAGCGTCGTCTTGCCGGCGCCGTTCGGGCCGAGCAGCGCCACGCGCTCGCCGCGTCCGACGCGGAAGTCCACTCCGAAGAGGGCCTGATGCCCATCGGGGTAGGCGAAGGCGAGGCCGGCCACATCCAGCGAAGGTGCGGCCTCCGGAGTCGGTGTCGCTTCTGTCGCGTGTGTCACAGAGTCCATCCCAACAAGCAGACGAGGAGGGCGGCCGAGGGCAGGGCGAGGGCGTACGACCACTGTGCCCGGGACGCGGTCACCTCGTCGATGACCGGCATCGAACCGGCGTACCCCCGGCTGACCATGGCGAGATGCACCCGCTCCCCACGCTCGTACGAGCGGATGAAGAGGGCGCCGGCCGACTTGGCGAGGACGCCCCAGTGCCGGACTCCGCGGGCCTCGAAGCCGCGCGACTCCCGGGCGATCCGCATCCGCCGCATCTCGTCCGTGATGACGTCGCCGTACCGGATCATGAAGGACGCGATCTGCACGAGGAGCGGTGGCAGCTTCAACCGCTGGAGTCCCAGGAGGAGTTCGCGCAGTTCGGTGGTCGAGGCGAGCAGCACGGACGCGGCGACGCCCAGCGTGCCCTTGGCCAGGACGTTCCAGGCGCCCCACAGACCACTCACGCTGAGCGACAGGCCGAGGACGTCCACCCGCTCACCCTGCGCCACGAACGGCATCAGCACGGCGAAGGCCACGAACGGCACCTCGATCAGGAGCCGCTTCAGCAGGAACCCGGCGGGCACGCGGGCCGAGTACGCGACGGCGGCCAGCAGCAGTGCGTACAGCGCGAACGCCCACATCGCCTCGCGCGGCGTGGAGACCACGACGATCACGAAGGCGAAGACGGCCGTGAGCTTGGTGTGCGGCGGCAGGGCGTGCACCGGCGAGTGCCCGTGCCGGTAGAGCTTGTGTGCGTGGCCGGCGCCCATGTCAGACGTTCTCGGCCACGTCGGACGCGTCACGCACGGAGGCCGGGGACGTCTCGCCGGTACGGCGCCTGCGTACGGCCCAGAAGACGCCGGTCCCGGCGACGACCGTGACGCCCACGCCGATCACGCCCGCGAGGCCGCCGGAGATCCGGGCGTCGGTAAGGCCCTCGATGCCGTAGTCGGCCAGCGGGGAGTCGGCGGTCGCGTGCTCCTCGGTCTTGGCGTCGATGCCCTTGTCGGCGGCGACCTTCTCCAGGCCGTCGGGGTCGGCGGAGGCGTAGAAGCTGACGAAGCCGGCGAGGACGAGGGAGGCGGCAAGGCCCGCGAGCCAGACCCTGCGTGTGGAGCGGGCGGCTGCCGGCACCGGCTCGGCCGCGGGGGCGTCGACCAGTTCGCCGTTGACCCGCAGCTTCAGCGGGGCGGTCAGGCCGCGGGCGCCGTACACGAGGTCGGGCCGGACGGCGATGACGGCGCCGACGGTGAGCGCGGTGATCGCGGCCTCGCCGATGCCGATGAGGACGTGGACGCCGACCATGGCGGTGAGGACCTGCCCGATGGGGACGTCCGTGGTGCCGCCGACGGCGTAGACGAGTGTGAAGGCGGCGGCCGCCGCGGGTACCGAGAGCACGGCGGCCACGAAGGCGGAGACCGTGATGGAGCGCCGCTTCTTCGGCAGGACCTTCACCAGACCGCGGAAGACGGCGTACCCGACGACGGTCGTGACGACCGCCATCACCGTGATGTTCACGCCGAGCGCGGTGAGGCCGCCGTCGGCGAAGAGGACGCCCTGCATCAGCAGGACGACGGACACACAGAGGACCCCTGTGTAGGGCCCGACGAGTATCGCCGCGAGCGCACCGCCGAGCAGATGCCCGCTCGTTCCCGCGGCGACCGGGAAGTTCAGCATCTGCACGGCGAAGATGAAGGCGGCGACGAGGCCCGCGAGCGGCGCGGTCCTCTCGTCCAGTTCACGCCGGGCGCCGCGCAGGCTCACGGCGACGGCTCCCGCGGCGACGACTCCGGTGGCCAGGGAGACGGGGGCGTTGATGAATCCGTCGGGGACGTGCATACGTGGGCTCCGCTTCCGGGGTCCGGCCGTCTGGCTAACCGTTTGATGATAGTGCCTTGTTGCGAACAGCTCGCAAGAGCGAGTTGACCTCGAATAACCCGGAAGCACATTCCGCAAAATATGCGACATTAGAGAGGAAACAGCTCAAAGGGCTCTCTCAGGGTCCCCGGCGAAGGAGCGACCGATGCCCGCCGTCGAGCAGTACGCCCGCGCCCACATCGTCACCGACTCGACAGTGGACCCACCGGCGGTCCCCGTCGCCCTCCGCTACGACCCGGAGGCCGACCCCCGGCAGGTGCACATCGTTCTCCCCGGCCACCACGAGTGGGCCTTCTCCCGCGACCTCCTCGAACGGGGCCTCCGCTCCCCGGCCGCCTCGGGCGACGTGAACATCTGGCCCTGCGGCCGCGTCCAGGCCGTGATGGAGTTCCACTCCCCGGAGGGCGTGGACGTCGTCCAGTTCGACTCGTATGCACTGATCCGCTTCCTCCGCCGTACGTACATGACGGGGACGCCGGTCCGGAGCTGAGCGCCCGTCGGAGCGGAGCAGGGGTTCAGCAACACCAAGGGGCGCCCCACGAACGTGGGGCGCCCCTGCGGTCTCTTCGGGAACCAAGACCTGTGTGCTCAGACCCGTGCGAGCTCCCGGTCCTTGTCCTCGTCCGGATCCACGTCCCGGCGCTCGTCCATGGCGCGCAGACCCTCGCCCTCGACATCGACGTTCGGCAGCGCCCGGTCCAGCCACTTCGGCAGCCACCAGGCTCGCTTGCCCAGCAGGGCCAGCACCGCCGGAACGATCGCCATCCGCACGATGAAGGCGTCGAAGAACACCGCGACCGCGAGACCGAAGCCGATCATCTTGACCATCGACTCGCTGGAGCCGATGAATCCGGAGAAGACGGCCATCATGATGACCGCGGCCGCGGTGACGACGCGGGCGCCGTGCTGGAAGCCGGTCACGATCGTCTGGTCGGGGCTCTCTCCGTGGACGTGCGCCTCGCGCATGCGGGTCACGAGGAACACCTCGTAGTCCATCGCCAGGCCGAAGACCACGCCGACCATGAAGATCGGCATCATCGACATGATCGGACCGGTCTCCTCGACGCCCATCAGGCCGGAGAGCCAACCCCACTGGAAGACCGCGACGACGGCGCCCAGCGCGGCGAGCACCGAGAGCAGGAAGCCGAGGGCCGCCTTCAGCGGAACCAGGATCGAGCGGAAGACGACGATCAGCAGCAGGAACGCCAGGCCCACCACCAGCGCCAGATACGGGACCAGCGCGTCGTTGAGCTTCTGCGAGAAGTCGATGTTCATCGCCGTCGTCCCGGTGACCAGGACGTTCGAGTCGGTGTCCGCCTTGACCGCGCCGCCCGCGTCACGGATCTCGTGCACCAGGTCCTCGGTCTTGACCGAGGACGGCTTCGAGTCCGGGATCACGGTGATCATCGCGGTGTCGCCGGCCTTGTTGAACCTCGCAGGGCTCACCGACACGACACCGTCGAGGTCCTTGATCTTGTCGGCCACCTCGTTGGCGTCGGCCTTCGGGTCGGCGCTCCCCTTGGCGTCGGACACGACCATCAGCGGACCGTTGAAGCCGGGGCCGAAGCCCTCCGACAGCAGGTCGTACGCCCGGCGCTGGGTCGTGGACGTCGGCTGCGAGCCGTCGTCCGGCAGGCCCATCTCCAGCGAGGAGACGGGGACGGCGGCCACACCCAGGCCCACGACGCCGAGGAGGAGGACGGCGAGCGGCCTGCGGACGACGAAGCGGGCCCAGCGGGTGCCCATGTTCGCCTTCGGCTCAGCGGTGTCGGCAGCGTTGGCGGACCGGGCGGCGCCGGCGACCTCGGCAGCCCCGGCACCCTTGGCGGCCTTGGCGGCCTTGGCACCCTTGGCGGCCGCCTTCTTGGCGGCGCGGCCGCCGCCCAGCAGCCTGCTCTTCTGCCCCGCCGGACGGACCTTCTTTCCCGCGTACCCGAGCAGCGCCGGGATCATGGTGAGGGCGATCAGCACGGCGACGGCGACGGTGCCCGCGGCCGCGACACCCATCTTCGTGAGCATCGGGATGTTGACCACGGCCAGACCGACCAGGGCGATCACGACCGTGAGGCCGGCGAAGACCACCGCGGAGCCCGCCGTGCCGACGGCCCGCCCGGCCGCCTCCTCGCGTGCCCGGCCCTCGGCCAGCTCGGCGCGGTAGCGGGAGACGATGAAGAGCGCGTAGTCGATGCCGACCGCGAGGCCGATCATCATCGCCAGCGTGGAGGTGGTGGTGCCCAGGTCGAGCGTGCTCGCGAGAGCGGTGATGGTCGAGACGCCGATGCCCACGCCGATCAGCGCGGTCAGCAGCGGCAGCCCCGCCGCGACCAGCGAACCGAAGGTGATGACGAGGACGACCGCGGCGACGGCGATACCGATGATCTCCGTGGCCCCCGTCTCGGGCACCGCCTGGAGCGCGTCACCGCCGATCTCCACGGTCAGTCCGGTGTCCCGCGCGTCCTGCGCGGCCTCCTTCAGGGCGTCCTTCGAGGAGTCCTCCAGTTCCATGCCGGGCACCTTGTACGACACCTGCGCGTACGCGATCGACCCGTCCTTGCTGAGGGACTTGGTCTTGTACGGGTCGGTGACGGAGACGACCTCGGAGCCGTCGCCGAGTTCCCTGACGGTGTTCTTGACTGCCGCCTTGTTGGCCGCGTCCGACATCTTCTCGCCGTCGGGCGCCTCGAAGACGACCCGCGCGGTCGCTCCGTCGGCACTCATGCCGGGAAAGCGCTGCTCCAGCAGGTCGAAGGTCTTCTGCGCCTCGGTGCCGGGTATCGAGAAGGAGCTCGATCCCGCCGCCGGGGCACTGGCCGCGCCGACGCCCGCGAGCGTCAGCAGCGCGACCCAGATCAGGGCGACGAAATGCCGTCGCCGGAAGGCCAGTCGGCCCATTTTGTAGAGGAACGTGGCCACGAGTTCGTACTCCCGGTCAGGTCGTGGGACGGAGCAGGGCAGGGGTGATCAGCCCGTGAACAGGCAGGGGACATCGGCCCGTTGACGGCATGCAGAGGTGATCAGCCCGACGACGTGAGCGGTCGCGTCAGGTGCAACTGGGGGACTTGCGAAGAGGGTTGAGTGTCAGACGTCAGGCGCCGAGAGCGGGGAGGACCACGGCGTCGATGTACGAGGTGAGGAAGTCCTGAGTCGGCGGCAGTTCATCCAGCAGCGTCCGGGTGGCGAAGGCGCCGAGCATCATGTGCACCACGTACTCGATCGCAGGGTTGTCCGCACGGACCTCCCCGCGGTCGATGGCACGCTGCAGCACGCGGCGGAACTCCTCCATCTCCGGTTCGATGAGGAGCTCCCGGAACGCCTTCAGCAGATCCGGGTTGCCGTGCACCGCCATGGCCAGGCCCCGCATCAGCGCGGAGTTCTGTTCCATGACGCAGTCGTTCTCGCGTCGCACGAGGGCGTGGAAGTCGCCCCGCAGGGTGCCGGTGTCGATGTCGGAGATGCTGCCCGGCTTGTTGAACCGCATCGCCTTCGCCACCAACTCGGCCTTGCCGCCCCACTGGCGGTAGAGAGTGGCCTTGCTGGACCGGGTGCGGGCGGCCACGGCGTCCATGGTGAGGGCGTCGTAGCCGACTTCCCGGAGCAGGTCGAGCACGGCCCTGTACAGCTCGGCCTCGCGCTCGGGCGTGATCCGACTGCGTCGCGCTGTCGCGGTCTCAGTCATCCCACTCACCTTTTCCCCACTCCGCGCTCGAACCGGCGTCGGACAGCCTAGTCGGCCTGCCCGATGCCGTTCCAAACGAAACGGTTTCGTACGCCCACGACGATACCCCGAGAATCTGCGAAACGAAACCGTTTCGTACGTGTCCCCGGTCACGCGCCCCTCCGGAGCCACCGCCCCAAGTTGCCGGGGCTCCTCCACCGGAAAAGCATGGATGGGGTGAGCAACACGTACGAGACCCCGGCAGAATCCGAGCACGAGCCCGCCCCCGCCTACCTGCGCTTCCCGCACCTCAGCGGCGACCGGCTCTGCTTCGTGGCCGAGGACGACCTCTGGGTGGCTCCCCTCGACCGCCCCGGCCGGGCCTGGCGGCTCACCGTCGACCGTACGAAGGTGAACCACCCCCGCTTCTCGCCCGACGGCCGGCACATCGCGTACACGACCTGGCGCAGCCTCGACCCGGAGATCCATCTCGCCCCGGTGGACGGCGGGCCCTCGAAGCGGCTCACCTACTGGGGCAGCCCCGACACCCGGGTCTGCGGCTGGACACCTCCCGACGGGGAGGGACACACCGACATCCTCGCGGTCGCCTCGCACGGCGAGCCCTTCTCCTACTTCACCTTCGCCTACAGCGTGCCCGTCGACGGCGACCCCGGCGGCAAGCTGCCCTGGGGCCCGGTCTCGCACATCGCCGTCGCCGACATCGACGGCGAACGCAGGACACTGCTGCTCACGGGTACGCCCCCGCACGAGCCCGCCTCCTGGAAGCGCTACCGCGGCGGCGCCACCGGACGGCTCTGGCTGCACGGACAGCGCATACTCGACGACCTCGACGGGCACCTGGACGCTCCCATGTTCGTCGGCGACCGGATCGCCTTCCTCTCCGACCACGAGGGCGTCGGCAACCTCTACTCGTGCCGGTACGACGGCTCCGACCTGCGCCGCCACACCGACCACGACGCCTTCTACGCCCGGCACGCGTCCTCCGACGGCACCCGGGTCGTCTACCAGTGCGCCGGCGACCTGTGGATCGTCGACGACCTGTCCGCCGACTCGCTGCCGCGCCGCCTGGACGTGCGCCTGGGTGGGCCGCGCGCGGGGCGACGTCCGTACCAGCTGCCGGCGGCCCAGCACGTCAACGGGATCTCCGTGGACGAGACGGGCCGGGCCAGCGCCGTCGTCGTACGCGGCAGCCTGTACTGGCTCACACACCGCGAAGGCCCCGCCCGCGCCATCGCGGACACCCCGGGCGTACGCGTACGGCTCCCGGAAATGATCGGCTCGAGCGGGCGGATCGCGTACGTCACGGACGCGGAGGGCGAGGACGCCGTCGAGCTCGCGTACCTGCCGCGCGCGACCGGCGACCGCGGGCCGCGCCGGCTGGCCTCCGGCGAGCTGGGCCGCGTACAAGAACTCGTCTCGGACCCGCAGGGCGAGCGGCTCGCGATCGCCTCGAACGACGGCCGGCTGCTCCTGCTCACCGTGCCCGAGGAACCCGAGCAACCCGAGGAACCCGAGGAAGCGGCCGACGGCGCGGGCGCGCGGGAGGCGGCCGGCGAGGTCACCGAGCTGATCCATTCGATCAACGGGCCGGTACGGGACCTCGCCTTCTCCCCAGACGGGGCCTTGCTGACCTGGTCCCACCCGGGCATCGGCCGGTCCCTGCGCCAGATCAAGATCGCACGGATCGAAGGCCCGGGAGGCGAAGGCCCGGGAGGCGCAGGTCCGGCAGCGCACACGATCGTCGACGTCACCAACGGCCGCTTCGAGGACGAGAACCCGGTGTTCACCCGGGACGGCCGCTACCTCGCCTTCCTGTCCTGGCGCGGCTTCGACCCGGTGTACGACGTACACACCGGCGACCTGTCCTTCCCCCTGGGCTGCCGCCCCTACCTCGTCCCCCTGTCGTCCGCGACCCCCTCTCCCTTCGCGCTGAACCCCGAGGGGCGCCCGGCGGCGGGCGGTCTTGACCCCGTCGAGGACGAGGGGGGCGACGGCAGCACGGTGACCGTCGAGATCGAGGGCCTGGAGAGCCGTGTGACGCCCTTCCCGGTCGCCGCCTCCAAGTACTCGGCGCTGTATCCCGTCGCGGGCGGCGGCCTCGTCTGGCTGCGCTGGCCGATCTCCGGTGCCCTCGGCGAGACCTTCGCGAACCCGGACGACATGACCGGCCGCCCCACTCTTGAGCACTTCAGCATCACCAAGGCGAAGAAGTCCGAACTCGTCGGCCATCTCGACTGGTTCGCGGTCAGCGGCGACGGCACGCGGCTCGTCGTGGTCGACGAGGGCGACCTGCGCGCCGTCCCCTCGACCGAGCCCGGCGACTTCGACTCGACCGTCTGGATCGACTCACGCCGCATCCTCCACCACGTCGACCCGGCCGCCGAGTGGCGGCAGTCGTACGAGGAGGCGGGCCGCCTCATCCGCGCGTACTTCTGGGAGCCGAAGATGTGCGGCATCGACTGGGACGCGGTGCTGGACCAGTACCGGCCGCTGGTCGAACGGGTGGCGTCCCCCGACGAGTTCGCGGATCTGCTGCGCGAGGTACTGGGCGAGCTGGGCACCTCGCACGCGTACGTCACCCCCGCGCGCCGCAACGAGGGACCGCCGCACTATCAGCGCGCCCAGGGTCTGCTCGGCGCCAACTTCGTGCGCAGGGACGGAAGCTGGATGGTCAAGCGGATCCTGCCCGGCGACTCGTCCGACTCCAAGGCGCGTTCGCCGCTGGCCGGTACGGGAATCCGTGAGGGCGCGGTGCTCACTCATGTCGACGGTCGGCCGGTCGACCCGGTCGCCGGACCGTATCCGCTGCTCGCGGGATCGGGCGGTACGACGGTGGAGCTGACGTTCGCCCGACCCGTCGCCCACCACCACCCTTCCAAGGAAGGCCCTTCGGGCCCCTGTGATCCGGAGGGCGAGGGCGGATCGCGGCGCGTGGCCGTGGTCCCGCTGATCGACGAACGCCCCCTGCGCTACCAGGACTGGGTGGCCAAACGCCGCGCGGTCGTACGGGAGTTGAGCCACGGCAAGTGCGGGTATCTGCACATCCCTGACATGGGCGGCTCGGGCTGGGCGCAGTTCAACCGCGACCTGCGCATGGAGATGTCCCGGCCCGCCCTGATCGTCGACGTACGCGGCAACGCCGGCGGCCACATCAGCGAGCTGGTCGTCGAGAAGCTCACCCGTACGATCCTGGGCTGGGACCTGACGCGCAACGCCCAGCCGGTGTCGTACGCCTCCAACGCCCCGCGCGGCCCGATCGTCGCCCTCGCCGACGAAATGACGTCGTCGGACGGCGACATGATCACGGCGGCCTTCAAACTGCTCAAACTCGGCCCGGTGGTGGGCCAGCGCACCTGGGGCGGCGTCGTCGGCATGACCGGCCGCCATCGCCTCGGCGACGGCACGGTCATCACGGTCCCCATGAACGCCGCCTGGTTCGACGCGTACGGCTGGTCCGTCGAAAACCACGGCGTTGCCCCGGACCTGCCGATCCTGCGCACCCCCCTGGACTGGGCGGAAGGCCGCCACGCCCAACTGGCCGACGCCGTGGAACTGGCCCTGACCCTCCTGACCACCACCCCAGCGGCAACCCCACCCGACTACCACCACACCCCAGACAAAACCCGCCCAAAGCTCCCCCCGAGACGATAGCCGCCACTGCTGTGGGCATTCGTTCACACCGCTGCTGTGGGCAGTCGTTCCGCAGGGCGGAACGGGTGGGCACAGCTTGCACCACCGGGCACCGTTGCAAACAGGCTCAGCGACAGCAAACGCAAGCAGCACACACAAGAGCGGGGTGCCCTCCCCAAAGAGGGCACCCCGTTCCAAGCGACCCGAGCAGAACTACACGTCGTAGTCCTGGTCGAACCGATCCTGCGCCTCCCGCTCAGCCCGCCGCGTAGGCTCATCCTGCTCCGGCCGCCCCCGCTCAGACTCCCGCCGACGGCGCTCCCGCTCGGCCTGCTCCCGCTCCTCGCGCGGCGTCCGCGGCGTGTGCTGCTCGCGCTCGCGCCCGCTCATGTCGTCACGCCCCTGGCCGGAGCCGGAACGCTGCTTGCGCGCCTGCTCCTTGAGCTCATTGGCCTTGTCCTTGGACTGGTCCTGCATGCCCATGAGATTCACTCCCAATGTGGGTGAGGGGATTGGGCCTCGACCAGATTGACATGGGCGGACAAAGCACGCATTTCGATCAGTTACGCACCGTATTCCGCGCCTCCTCATCAGCCGCCCCACCTGCGCCGACGAGCCCCGTACGGACATCCCTCAGCCTCGCCCCGAACCGCCTCATCTCCCGCTGCCCGACCGTCCCGATGATCCCCGGCAGATACCCGCGGACGCCCTGCATGCCCCGCAGCCACCACTGCCCGTACACATGGCCGGCCCGTCGCTCGATCCCGGCCACGATCCGGTCGACGGCCGGCCCCAGGGGATACGTCTTGCCGGCCGGCCACGGCAGCCGCTGCCGCAACTCCCGCATCACATCGTCCTGATCGGCGCCGCGCACCATGTCGGTGTCGGTCCACGACAGATACCCGACCCCGACGCGTACGCCCTGGTGGCCGACCTCGGCGCGCAGGCTGTGCGCGTACGCCTCCACGCCCGACTTGGACGCGCAGTACGCCGTCATCATGGGCGCGGGCGTGATCGCGGCGAGCGAGGCGATCTGCAGCAGATAGCCGCGGCTCTCCGTCAGGGCGGGCAGGAAGGCGCGGGCCGTCACCGCCGAGCCGATCAGGTTGACCTCGATGACACGCCGCCAGGCCTCGGGGTCGGAGTCCATGAACGGCCCGCCGTTCGCGACGCCCGCGTTGGCGACGACGATGTCGACCTTCCCGAATCTCTCCTTCACCTCGGCCGCGACCCGCGCCATCGCCTCGTGGTCGGTGACGTCGGCGTGCCAGTGGCCGCCCTCCGTGTGCAGCCGCTCGGCGACCCGTTTCAGCTCGTCCGGCTCCAGGCCGACGAGGGCGACCTTCGCACCGCGCGCGGAGAGCTTGCGGGCGAGGAGTTCCCCGACGCCGCGCGCCGCGCCCGTGACGACGGCGACCTGTCCTTCCAGGCCGACCCTGCTCATGCGTCCTCCTTCAGCTCGACGCGCACGTACGTCGACACGAGTTCCCGTATCCGCCCGTTGACCAGCTCGGGTGCCTCGACCGGGGTCATGTGCCCTACCCCGGGCAGCTCGGTGGCGCCGACACAGTTCGGCAGCGCGGCGACCAGAGCGCGTGCGTGGATCACCGGTGTCATCCGGTCGGCCAGGCCCACGACCACCGCGGTCGGCACCGTCAACTCCCGTACAGCGTGGTCGAGATCGAGCGTGTCCAGTACGTGCGACCAGGCGTACCGCACCTGGCGCGGACACGCGTGCACGATGCGCGCACACGCCTCGACCATCACCGGGGCCGAACCGGGCCCCATCGTGGCGTACTTGAGGATCCGCCGGGCCAGTGGCGTGACCGGTCCGAGCGGTGCCCGCGCGCCCAGGATCCGCTTCGTGAGCCAGGTGCGCATCCGTCCGGCCCGTAGCGGCACCACCAGCGACTCGGCGACGAGCCGCGAACTGCCCGTACTGCACAGCAGTACGGCGGCCGCGTGCTCCCGAAGGCGCGCCCGACCCGACGCGGCCATCAACGTCATCCCGCCCATGGAGTGCCCCACGAGTACGGCCTTCTCGCCCGGCGCGAGCGTGGCCGCCAGCACGGCCTCCAGGTCGTCGGCGAGCGCGTCGGTGCTGCACGCGGGACTGGCGGGACTGCGCCCGTGCCCGCGCTGGTCGTACACGATCACCCGGTGGTCGGCGGCCAGGTCCCGTATCTGCGCGGCCCAGTAGGCGGTCGAGCAGGTCCACCCGTGCACCAGGACCACCGTGGGCGCGGACGCCCCGTCCACAGGCTCATGCACCTCGACATGCAGCCGCGCGCCGTCGGCGGAGACGGCGGTCAGCTCGCGCGCGGGGGCGGGCGGGGCGTAGGGACCACTCTTCACATGCGTCAGTCGGCTCACGCCTCGGCCTCGACCTTCTCATCGCGGGACTGGCTCTGGGATGGGATCCGGGGCCGGGATGCCCGGAGGACCTGGTACTCGCCGAGGTCGACGCGTCGCGTGACCCGGCGGAACTCCGTCGTCGTACCCGGCCAGATGGTGGTGTTGCGGCCCTCCGCGTCCAGGTACCAGCTGGTGCAGCCGCCCGTGCTCCACACCGTGCGCTTCATGCGCTCCTGGACCTTGTCGTTCCAGGCGGTCACGGCCGAGGGGCGGGCGTCGAGGGCGACTCGGCCACCGAGGACCTCCAACTGCCGTACGTAGTCGACCATGTAGTTCAGCTGGGACTCGATCACCAGGATCATGGAGGAGTTCCCGAGGCCCGTGTTCGGGCCGATGATCGTCATCCAGTTGGGGAACCCGGGGGCGGACGCGCCCCGCAGCGACTTCATGCCGCTCCGCCACACCTCCGCGAGCGTCCTGCCCTCCGCGCCCACGACGCGCTCCGCGATGGGCATGTCGGTGACATGGAAACCCGTACCGAAGACGATGGCGTCGGCCTCGGCCTCACTGCCGTCGGCGGCGACGAGCGTGGAGCCGCGGATCTCGCTGAGCCCGGCGGCGACCACGTCCACGTTGGGCCGGGCGATGGCCGGGTAGTAGTCGCTGGACAGCAGGATGCGCTTGCAGCCGATGCGGTAGTCGGGAGTGAGCTTCGCGCGCAGCTGGGGGTCCTTGATGGTGCGGGCCATGTTCCGCTTGGCCAACTGCTCGACCACACCGAGTTCATGGGGGCGCTTGGTGAACGCCTGGACCTGCAACTCCCGGATCCCCCACAGCAATCCGCGCCGGGCCCGTGCGGTGAAGGGCAGTCGCTGGTGCAGTCGGCGCTCCACTGTGCTGATGGCACGGTCGACGCGGGGCAACACCCAGGGCGGGGTGCGCTGGAAGAGCGTGAGCCGGGCCACGTCGGGCTGGATGGACGGCACGATCTGAATGGCGGACGCCCCCGTGCCGATCATCGCGACCCGCTTGCCGCGCAGGTCGTAGTCGTGATCCCAGCGGGCCGAGTGGAAGACCTTGCCGGGGAAGGTGTCGAGACCGGGGATGTCCGGGAACTTGGGGTCGGAGAGCGGGCCGGTGGCGGAGACGACCATGTCGGCGGTGAGGTTCCCGCTGCTGGTCTCGATGTCCCAGCGCAGCCGCTCGCCGTCCCAGGTCATCTTCTTCACTTCGGAGTCGAAGCGGATGTGCGGACGGAGCCGGAAGACATCCGTCACATGCTCCAGATAGGCGCGGATGTGTTCCTGCCCGGAGAAGGTGCGCGGCCAGTCGGGGTTGGGCGCGAAGGAGAACGAGTAGAGATGGGACGGCACGTCGCAGGCACAGCCGGGATAGCTGTTGTCCCGCCAGGCTCCGCCGACGCTGCCGGCCCGTTCCAGGACGACGAAGTCGGTGATCCCTTCCCGCCGCAGCCGGACGGCCGCCCCGAGCCCGCCGAATCCGGAGCCGACCACCGCCACGCGCACATGTCGCCCTTGCTCGTGCCCGGTCACCTCCTCCTTCCCCGCCGTCCCGTGCCCGGCCGTCCCGTGCCCGGTCACCCCTTGCCCGGTCATCCGGACACCTCCCTGGTCCCTGTTCTCCGCGGCCCTGTTGCTCCGCGTTTCGCCGCGCGACCACGCCAGTGAACACTGGCGCAATGGGGAGAGTAGAGGAGCCGCGTACTGCTGGGTAGGGGGCGGAGGCGGGGAAAGTTACTGGCGGTACAACATAGGCTGCTCACGTGGTCGAGGGATCGGGAAAGCGGGAGTACCGCATGGCGGAGCTGGCCAGGGAGGCCGGCATCACGGTGCGCACCCTGCGCTTCTATCGTGAGCGCAAGCTGATACCGCCGCCCCGCCGCGAGGGCCGCATCGCCTGGTACGACGACGACCACCTGGCCCGCCTGCGCACCATCTCGGCGCTCCTGGAGCGCGGCCACACCCTCAGCGGCATAGCGGAGTTGGCCGAGGCCTTCGACCACGGCCGGAACGTCGGCGAACTGCTGGGCCTCGGCGCGCCCACCGAGGAAACCCCGGTCCATCTCTCCCCCGAGGAACTCGCCGACTACTTCGGCGACCAGGCGACCCCGGAGAACCTCTCCGCCGCCCTCGACCTCGGCTATCTCGGCACGGACGGCGGCGAGATCGTCCACGTCAGCCGACGCCTGCTCGACGTCTCGGCGGCACTGGTCCGCGAGGGCATTCCTCTCGCGGACGTACTGGCCGCCGCCCGGCGCGTACGGGAACACACGGACGCGCTGGCCGAACTCTTCGCCGACCTCGTCCTCGCCCAGGGAGGCTCGACGGACGACCTCCAGCGCCTGCGCCCGCTCGCGAAGAGCGTGGTGGAGGCGGAACTGTCGATGGCGATGGACCGACGTGTGCGTAAGCAGCCGTAGCCCTGGCCGGAGCGGCAGAGGGGCGGGCTCACCTCTCGAAGACCACGGTCACCGGGGCGTGATCCGACCATCGTTCCGCGTGGCTGGCCGCACGCTCCACGACCGCCTTGACGGCCCGCGCCGCGAGCCCAGGGGTCGCCACGGCGAGGTCGATCCTCCAGCCCGTGTCGTTGTCGAAAGCACGCCCCCGGTAGGACCACCAGGTGTAGGGCCCCTCGACGTCCGGATGCAGCGCCCGCACGACATCGACGTACCCGCCCTCGGTCTCGTCGAGGACCGAGCCGAGCCACGCCCGCTCCTCCGGCAGGAACCCGGAGTTCTTCTTGTTGCCCCGCCAGTTCTTGAGGTCGACCTCCTGGTGGGCGATGTTCCAGTCGCCGCACACCACGACCTCACGCCCGTCGGCGGCGGCCCGTTCCCTGAGCCCCTTCAGATAGGCGAGGAACTCCCCCATGAACCGGACCTTTTCGTCCTGACGCTCGGTCCCGACCTCACCGGAGGGCAGGTACAGGCTCGCGACCGTGACGCCGGGCAGATCGACCTCGACGTACCGCCCACTGCCGTCGAACTCGGCGGACCCGAAGCCGACTTGGACCCGGTCGGGCTCACGCCGGGTGAAAAGGGACACGCCCGCACGCCCCTTGGCGGCGGCGGGCGCGTGCACGACATGCCAGCCCTCGGGCTGCCGGACCCCCTCCGGCAACTGCTGTGGCTCGGCCCGCACTTCCTGGAGACACAACACGTCGGCGGAGGTCCCGCCGAGCCACTCCACGAAGCCCTTCTTGGCGGCGGCCCGCAGCCCGTTCACATTCACAGAGGTCACAGTGAGCACGCGGGCACGATACCGGCACACTCAATACGGAACTCCACCCGCCAGGCGATGCATGGATGTACGATCATCCACATGAATATACGTCGCGTCCCCTTCGACCACCCCGACGCCGTCAAGCTGAACGACGAGGTCCAGGCCGAATACGCCGTGCGCTACGGCGACGAGGGCGACGTCACTCCCCTCGCCCCGGCCATGTTCGAGCCGCCGCTCGGCCTGTACCTCATCGCGTACGACGAGTGGGGCCGCCCGGTCGCCACGGGCGGCTGGCGATGCCAGGACGAGAACGACGAGGGCTACTCGGACGGCGACGCGGAGATCAAGCGCATGTACGTGATCCCGGAAGCCCGTGGCAACGGCCTCGCCCGCCGCGTCCTCGCGGCTCTGGAGGACGACGCCCGCGCGGCCGGACGCACGCGCATGGTCCTGGAGACGGGCGCCAAGCAGCCGGAGGCCATCGCGCTCTACACCTCCAGCGGCTACGAACCCTGCCGCAAGTTCGGCCACTACCGCTTCGACGATCTGAGCGCGTGCTTCGCCAAGCCGCTGCGGCAGGACGATCGGCCTGCGTGACGGCGCCCGCGGGAGCTTGATACCCGCCGGCGTTACCGCTGAGGCGGCGCCTTGGGCGGCGCCGCTGTGCTGTCGCGCAGTACGAGGCGCGTCGGGACGAGCGTGGTGCCGTGCTCCGTCTCCGCCTCCGCGTCCGTCACGTCCTGACGGATCTTGCTGAGGACTCCCTCGACGCAGCGTCGTCCCACTTCGGCGAAGTCCTGGTGGACGGTGGTCAGCGGCGGCAGGAAGGACCCGGCCTCGGGGATGTCGTCGAAGCCGATGACGCTGACCTCGGCGGGTACTTTCCGGCCACGTTCGTGCAGGGCGCGCAGCAGGCCCAGTGCCATCTGGTCGTTGGCGGCGAACACCGCCGTGCAGTCCTGCTGTTCGGCGAGGCGGAGACCGGCCCGGTAACCGGATTCGGCCGACCAGTCGCCCCGCACCAGGGGTGGCGCGAAGCGGCCGGCCTCGGTGAGGGTGGTCTGCCAGGCGTTCGCGCGTCGCTGCGCGGCGAAGGAGTCCTCGGGCCCGGCGAGGTGCCACACCGTGTGATGGCCGAGGTCCAGCAGATGCCGCACCGCGTCCCGGGCCCCGCCCGCCTGGTCGGTGTCGACCACGGTGTAGCGGTCGCCGGCGTCCGAGTCGGCCACGACGACCTGGATGCCGGGCGGCAGTGAGACCGTGGCCGCGTCGAGCAGGTGCACCTCCATGATGACGATGACCGCGTCGACGGCGAGTTCCCCCAGACGGGAGAAGGCGCCCTTCACCTCGTCCTGGGTGGGCACGGCGAGCGGCAGCAGTGTGACCGCATAGCCCTGCTCGGCCGCGGACGCGGCGATCGCCTCGAGGGTGCGCACGTTTCCCGTGGTGGAGAGGGTGAAGGTGATGACGCCGATGGTGCGGAACTCGCCGCGCTTGAGCGCCCGGGCGGCACTGTTGGGCCGGTAGCCCAGCTCCCGCATCGCGGCCAGGACCTGCCGACGGGTCTCCTCGGTGACGCCCGGGTAGCCGTTGGAGACGCGGGAGACGGTCTGGGAGGAGACGCCGACGAGTCGGGCGACGTCCGCCATGGAGGCGCTCGTCCGGCGGCGGACGGCTCCCCGCCCGGTACGCGCTCCGGTCCGAGGCGTACCCGCCGACGTGCTGTCACTGTCAGCTGTGTCCACGGTGTCCCCTAGCTGCGCGCAACTTTTCGATGCTTACGACTTCTTGACCTTCGAGATTCCTACAGGGTAGACATCACGCCAACCGATGTTTACGTAAACATTATGCCCGGCATCGCCTCGGGCGGACCTCGATGTGGAGCGACCCGCGGCCCCCGGCACCGAGCTCGGACGGCCTGAACCAACAGTCACGGCACTACACAGAAGGTTGGGAGCACTCGAGATGGCACGCCGCACCCGCAAGCGACGGCTCCTCAGGGCCATCGGCATCACCGCCCTGGCGTCCGGGACCGTCCTGGCCACCGCCTCGCTGCCGGCAGCGCAGGCCGCGGAGGCCGAGAGCGCCGCGGCCGCGACCGCCGCATCTTCGGTCACCGTCCGGCCCGACCCCTCCTACCGCCAGGAGCGGTTCGAGGGCTGGGGCACCAGCCTGGTCTGGTTCGCCAACGCCACCGGCGACTACCCCCCGGAGATCCGCGAGAAGCTCGCCCGGCTCCTCTTCGGCGACGACGGCCTCGCCCTGAACATCGCCCGCTACAACATCGGCGGTGGCAACGCCCCGGACGTCAAGGACTACCTCCGCCCCGGAGGAGCGGTCGAAGGCTGGTGGAAGGCCCCGGACGGCACCACGCGCGAGGACACCGACTGGTGGGACGCCGAGGACCCGGCCGACTGGAACCCCGACGCCGATGCCACTCAGCGCTGGTGGGTCGACCGCATCAAGAAGGACATCGACCACTGGGAGACCTTCAGCAACTCCCCGCCGTGGTTCATGACGGCCAGCGGCTACGTCTCGGGCGGTTTCAACGCCAACACCGACCAGCTCAAGACCGAGTCCGTCGACGACTTCGCCGCCTACATGGCGGGGGCGACCAAGCGCCTGGAGAAGGCCCACCGGATCAAGGTCGACACCGTCGACCCCTTCAACGAGCCCAACACCGGCTACTGGGGCACCCAACTGGGCCCTGACGGCGAGCCCGTCGGCGGCCGTCAGGAAGGCGCGCACATAGGCCCCGAACTCCAGCAGAAGGTGATCAAGGCCCTGTCCCCCGCCTTGGCAAAGGCGAGGACCAAGGCGGAGATCTCCGCGATGGACGAGACCAACCCGGGCCTGTTCGCACGGAACTGGGGGACCTACTCGCCGGAGGTCCGTGACCTCGTCGGCCAGATGAACGTCCACACCTACGGCACCGGCCAGCGCACCACCGTACGCGACCTGGCCAAGGCGGCGGACAAGCCGCTGTGGATGAGCGAGGTCGAGGGCGACTGGGGCGACGGCCAGAGCTTCACCGACATGCGGCCCGGTCTGGGACTCGCCCAGCGCATGGTCGACGACCTGCGCGAACTGGAGCCCCGCGCCTGGGTGTTCTGGCAGCCCGTCGAGGACTACGACAACATGAAGCCGGGTGGGGAGTCGGCCAAGGGCGGCAACTGGGGTGAGATCCAGATCCCGTTCAGCTGCACCTCGCAGGACACCCTGGAGACCTGCCCGATCCGCACGAACACGAAGTTCGACACCGCGCGCAACTTCACCCACTACATCAAGCCCGGCGACCGGCTGATCAAGGTCGACGACACGTCCAGCGCCGCCGCCGTCTCCCAGAAGGGCAACGGGGCGACCGTCGTCCACGTCAACAGCACCACCTCGCCCCGTGCGGTGACGATCGACCTGTCCAAGTTCGGCAATGTCACCCGCAACGCCATGGTCACCCCCGTCGTGACCAGCGCCGACGGCAAGCTCGAGAAGAAGGAGGCCATCAGGGTCAGCGACCGGAAGGCCACCTTCACCGTGCCCGGCCAGTCGGTGACCTCCTTCCTGATCAAGGGGGCGACCGGTGTCGCGAAGGACGCCCCGCTGCTGCGGAAGGGCCACACCTACGAGCTGACCGGTGTCCAGAGCGGCAAGGACGTCACCGTCGCCGACGACGGCACGAAGCTCGTCATCAGGACGGCAAGCGCGGACGCGGCCGCCGGCCGGCAGTGGACGCTGCGCCAGATCCGCGGCGACGACAACCGGAAGCGGTATATGTTCACCAACCCCGTCGCGGGCAAGCGCCTGGCCCTCCGCGACGGCGCCCCGGTGCTGGAGGCCGACGAGGGCGTCCGCGACAAGGCCACCCAGTGGATCATGTCGACGACCGGCGACGGCACCTGGACCCTGGTCAACGCGGCCACCGGTCAGGCCCTGGAGGTCGGCGGCCAGGCCCAGCACGACGGGGCCGCGGTGACGGTGTGGGAGCCCAATTCCGGCTCGAACCAGCGCTGGAGGGTGACCGACGTGACGGACGCCGCCGCGACGGACCAAGAAGGTGCGCAAGCCGAGTAGCACGCCACAACGAGCATCGCGTGACGACGCCTCCGGCCCGGGCCGCCGGCCTTCCTGGCCGGGCCGGAGGCGTCCCGCCATCAGGAACAGGCCCGCCCGAGATCGAGGTCACGGCCCGTCACAATGCCACCGGGACCCGAAGTTGGGAACCGGACACCACACAAAAGAACCCCTGCCGGATTTCTCCGGCAGGGGTTCTGAGCTGCGGTGGGGCGTTCACGAGTCGGCCTGATCAGGCACGACTCAGCGGCTTGAAGATCGTTTCCCGTGACGCGAGTGATCGTTCCCCGCCGGGTAGCGGAAAGGCACCGCGGAGGTCTCCGGCCCGGGACCCGGCGACGCGCGGTCTCGGTGAGCTGGGGATCCAGCCGAAGTCCCGCGTTCGGGTGTAGGTGTCTGCGCTGCTGGCTAGCGTGACCGTCGTCTGCTGCATGCTGGAAACGGGAGTTCGCCCGTGATCTGGGAAGGGGGCGTTCGTGAGGATCGGGTCCGCGAAGCGGCCTGAACGAGTTGCTGTCATCGGAGTGGGCATCCTCGGAGCCAGCGTGGGCTGGAACCTGTCCCGGCACGGCGCCAAGGTGGTCTTCATCGACGCGGGACAGCCGGGCGAAGGCGTCACCAACTGGTCTTTCTCGTGGGTCAACGCCAGCAACAAGACCGCGCGCAAGTCCTACTTCGACCTGAACGTCGCGGGCATGACAGCGCACCGTGAGCTTGCCCGGGCCATCGGGCCTGACTCGTGGTGGTATCCCAGCGGCCACCTGCGCTGGGCGGACGACCCCGCAGCGGAGGCGAAGCTCCTGGAAACAGCCGAACTGCTGGCCGACTGGGACTACCGGGTGGAGGTGTCCACGGGGGCCGAGGTGCGCCGCCGCCTCGAACCCGCTCTCACGATGCCCGGCGAGGTTCCCGTCATGTTCTACCCCGACGAAGCCTGGGTGCACGGACGTCATCTCGTCGGCCGCCTGGTCGGCCAGGCCCTTGCATCCGGCGCCGAGCACCGGTTCGGCACCGCGGTCTGTGACATCGGCACCGGTGCCGACGGGAGCATCCGGACAGTCGCTCTGTCGGACGGGAGCTCTCTCGACGTCAACATCGTCGTGAACGCGGCAGGCCCCAGCGCCTCCCACGTCGCCGGGCTCATCGCACGGCACTTGCCGATGCGCCGGGAACCCGGCGTCGTCACCCGGATCGACTGTGCTCACGTCCCGGTTCACCGGGCCATGCACGCGCCCCACATCGAGATCCGTCCTGACGGAGACGCTTCGGTGGTCCTCCACAGCCGCGAGATCGACGCACTCATCGACACAGGCGAAGATCCAGCGGAACTCGCACGGCTGCTCCACGAATCGGCCCGGCACGTCGTCCCCGAACTCGGCAACTCCCGCATCGCACAGACACGAGTATCCAACCGGCCCATCCCAGCCGACGGATTCCCCTCGGTGGGAGCGGTGCCGTCCGTGCCGGGCTACTACGAGGCCGTTTCCCACAGCGGCATCACGCTCGGGCCGGTAATCGGCCGGCTGCTTGCTTCGGAGATCCTCAGTGGGAAGAGAGATGAGATGCTTGCGGACTTCCGTCCGGAGCGGTTCCCCCCGTGACAGCCCGGGCAAGCGCCACCACTACCGCGACCAGGCGGGTGCGTCTCCGGGCGCCCGAAACAGGCTCGTAAAGCCGCGCCGCCGCGTCACGCGGGCCGGAAAGGTCGTTTGGGGGCATGAGACACATGAGGCGCGCTGGTCAAGTGATCGGCTTGGGGCATCAACTGGGCTTGGTTCAGGGCGACTTAGCTTCTTCGCGATCCTGGTCCTTGGCCTGGCTTGTGGGGTGCTCGTGGTGGCTCATCGCGGCCTGAGTGCGGGCCGACTTGTTCAAGGGGCTGGCTCTGCTGGCGCTGTGTTGTCGGCGTACACCTGAACGTCCCCACCCGCGTACGGATGAACGCGGGCAGTTCCAGGCTCGGTTCTCGCTGCCGCACCTGACGTCGGCATGGGGCGCATCTCAGCGCAGTGCGGTGGCATTGGCGGGTGAGCCGACTCCACCGGTGAGGTGGAGCGGTTTGACGGTCAGGAGGCTGTCCCAGCGGCCGGTGGCCCGGCAATCGGCGGCCAGGGCGGTCAGGTTCCACAACTCGCCCAGGGGAAGGCCGAGTTTGGCGATCAGTTCCTGGTGCATCATCCCAGCGTCTTCAGGTGCGCTTTCCTGAAAGTCGCTCTCCGGCAGTACGGGCAGGACCTCAACTGCGAAGGTGTCGGTGGCCATCAGGGCTATGCGGTGGTCCCAGCACCAAGCGGCGAAGGCGCGGGACTGGGCGAAGCCGGTGGCGCGCCGTGCGGCTCGTGTCTCCGCGCGGGTGGCGGGGTCCGTGGTGAGGTACCAGTGCGCCCAACCGGTGTGGACGAGCACGAGGTCGCCGGCCTCGACATGGCAGCCCTGTGCGTCGAGTGCCTGGTCGAGCAGAGTAGGTGTGAGGGCGGGGCCCGAGGCGTGGTCGAGCGGGGTGCCGCGTTCGTGGAGCAGTCCTTCGATGTCGATGAGCAGGCCACGTCCGGCCAGCGGTGTCTCCGCCCAGAGCTGGACGCCGAGACGCGGGCTGCGCGGGGTGATGTCCTCGTCGGGTACGCCGTTGTAGAAGCCGTGTCCTGAGGCGCGGCGGTGGCGCAGTCCGTCGATCTGGGTGCTCGCCTGGAGGTGGAAGTTGTCCAGGACGTCGTCGCGGGCCTGGTCGTGCTTGGCGGTGATGCGGTGGTGGGGGATGCCGCGTGCCTGGGACATGGGCGGGTCGAAGGCGTCGAGGGGGTGGTCGAGGTTCAGGGCGCGGCCGTCGTGTACGCACTGGGCGGCGCGCCGGATCTGCTGCGGGCCCGCGAAGTTGGCCATGCCGCGTTCGGGCTGGTCGACGAAGATGTGCCAGCTGGATCCGGGGGGTGCGTCCGTGCGGTGGAGGAGTTCCTCGTACGTCGGTATGGGAAGCGACACAGGCAGTGGCTTTCGGTCAGGGGCAGCGGGCGGCGATGGCCTCCGCCGCGTGGCGGACTTCGGTGATGATGCGGGGGTGGTCGCTCTCGGGCAGGTCGCTGCTGGATCCGACGATGCTGAGGGCGCCCAGCAGCGTGTCGCCCTTGAGGATGGGTGCGCTGACGGAGGTGACGTCCGGGACGCGTTCGCCCTGGGCGAGGGCGAAGCCGTCCTCCCTGACGCTGCGCAGTTCGGCGGTCAGGTCCTCAGCTGTGATCTGTTCGCCGGAGGCCCGGGTGAACGGCGCTGCGGCGGCGACACAGGCTGCTCGTTCGTCCTCGGGCAGCCAGGCCAGCAGTGCCTTTCCGGCGCCCAGGTGCAGGGGGAGCTTGTCCCCGATGGGCAGTTGGTAGCGCAGCGGGTTGCGGCCTTCGACGCGGGCGATCGGTACCCGGGCGGATCCGACGCGGACGAACAGGGTCGGGGTGAGGCCGGTGGTGGCGGCCAGTTCCTGCAGGACGGGCAGAGCCACGGGGCTGAGCCGGTTGTTGACCAGGAACGCGTGGGCGGTGGCAACGGTGGCGGGGCCGGCCACGTAGCCGGAGTCCTCCTTGGCCGCGTAACCACGATCGACCAGGACGTTGAGGATGCGCTGGGCGGTGGCCACGTGCAGCTCCGCGCGGCGGGCGACGTCACTCAGGCGCAGCGGGTGACGGGCGTCCTCGAGAACACCCAGCACGTCGAGTGCCCTGTCGACCGAACGCATGGGGGAAGCGGAGGTGGGGGCCATGGGTGGTGAGCTCCTGGACAGTCGGCACGGCACCCGGTGTGCCGTAGTCCGATAAGAGTTATCAGAAGGCAGGTGGCCGTACGGGGGATCGCCCCGTTCGTACGGACTGTCCAGGCTGCCGGACCCGCTATTTCGGGCGGGGGACTGCCGCGGGCTGCAGGTCCTGAGGCGTGGTGGGCGTGCCCGGCAGCTCCTCCGTAGTCAGGTAGGAGAGGACGAAGGCGAGCAGTCCGCTGACGCCGGCGACGATGAAGACGGCCGGTCCGGCGTGCTCCTCGACGGCGGCGACCCAGCCGGCGTCACCCAGGGCGAGGCCCAGGGCCTGCCCGATGACGATGAGGAAGCCGCCGGTCAGGAAGCCGATGACGCTGAGGCGGAAGAGGAGTTGGAGCGCACGGATGGGCATGGGTGGCCTCCGGTTTCAGACGGGCAGGACGCCGAGGGCCACGGCGGCGCCGATGAACAGGATGGGGATGCAGTAGTAGGTGAGCAGCGGCATGAAGGTGCGCGACGGGTCGACGCCCGCGATGCCACTCGCCACGTAGATGGGCGCGCCCGACGGGGGTGAGGCGCCCTCGGTGGAGGCGAAGATCAGCACGGCGACGCAGGCGGTGGCCGGGGAGACCCCGGCACCGATCAGCGCGGAGACCGCGACCGGGCCGATGGCGGCCATCGTGGCGCTGGCGGTGAGCGGGATCGCGACGCCGACCACGAGAACGCCGACCAGCAAGGCCATGGCCCACACCGGCGCGTCCACACCGGACAGCAACTCGGTCAGTTGCTCGGGCAGGCCGAGTTCGCCCAGTGCGCCCGCCGCCGAGAACGCGGCGACGATGGTGACGCCGAGGACACCGAACTTCGGGGCGGCCCCGCCCAGCAGGTCCCACCACCCCTGCCCGGTGCGCGGCAGGTGGCGACGGCCGAGCAGCAGCACGAGGGTGATCATCAGGACCGGTATCCAGGTGATCAGGCTGATCGCGTCGGACATCTTCACGCCGTCGAGGTAACGGCCGAGCGCGCCGGCAAGCGGCCCGCGCGTCAGCAGCAGCGGCAGCGCGATCCCGCCGAACAGCAGCAGGCTGGTCCAGCCCACACCCAGCGTGCGGCGCAGCGGCTTGAGCTCGCCGGTGTCCACCGGCTGGATGCCGTGGCGGCGGATCATGACGAACGCCGCGACCAGCCGGTAGCCCAGGCACCACAGTCCGCCCAGGAAGAGCGGCAGCACGATGTCGTCGGTGGACACCACCGAGGCGACACCTGCCGAGCCCATGAGGATGAACATGGTGGAGCTGAAGGGGAAGGTGACACCCATGCCCGCGCCGCCGGCCGCGACAGTGGCCGCAAGCTCGCCGCTGACGTTCGACCGTTTCATCCACGGGATCGTGACCGAACCGACAGCCGCGGTGACCGCGGCGCCCACGTGTGCGATGGCGCCGAACACGCCCGCGGCGACGGTCGAGGTGTAGATCGGGCCGCCGCGCAGGCGTCCCAGCATCGCGTTGAGGATGTCCAGAAGATGGTCCAGGACCGGGGTACGCGCCAGCACATAGCTCATGAACACAAAAGCCAGAGCGGCGAAGGTCACCTCCTCCTGCATCGCCTCGGCGAGACTGCTCCACAGCACATGGCCGATGTCGCCGCCGGAGAACAAGCCGGTGACCAGGAATCCGACGATCAGCGCCTCACCGATGTTGCGCTTGAGGACGGAGTTCCATACGAGGATGGCCGCGATGTAGCAGCCCAGCGCCCACACGGCGATCATGAGGCGCCTCCCGTTCCGGCGTTGCCGTCCGCGGTGGCGCGGATGTCGGCGCGGCGGCCTGCCTCGTCGGCCTCGACCGCGCGGGCAGCGGCGAGCACCGACTCTGCCTGCTCGGCGGCGACCACGGCAACTCCGTCGCTGTCCCCCACGACCAGGTCACCGGGCCGGCAGACGAGCCCGCCCACCGCCACGGGCACGTTGACGTGTCCGGGGCCGAACTTGTAGGGCCCGGCCGGGGTCACCGCCCGCGCCCATACCGGGAAGCCGATCTCGGCGAGCACGTCGACGTCGCGCGCCGCGCCGTCCAGGACCATGCCCACCACTCCGCGGGCCTTGGCGCGTTCGGCGATCAGTTCGCCGATCAGCGCGCGGGAGGTGTCGCCCTCCCCGTTGACCACGATGAGGTCTCCGGGTGCCGCCACCTTGATGGCCTCGTGGATGGCCTGGTTGTCCCCGGCCCGCGTCCACACCGTCAGGGCCCGCCCGATCGCCCGCGCACCCGGCCACAGTGGCCGGACACCCGAGTCGAGCAGGGCGAGACGGTCCACCGCGTCACCGATGTTCGCGGCGGCCACGTCCCGGTGCGCGGCCAGCAGCTCGTCCGAGACCCACGGTGCGTCCCGCAGCCCTTCCGGACGGGCCGCCAGCGTGTGCACATGGCTGATCGCGTGCACCAGTTCGGCGTCCAGGCCGAGGCCGGCCATCAGATCGGCGGCCGCCGACATCTCGTACGCCCGGCGCACACCGTGTTTGGCGGTCCCCGCGTACAGGCGCTGCAGTGTGCTCTCGCCCCCGGCGAGCTCGGAGGCGATCTGCTCGCGCACCCACAGCTCGTCCCCGGCGCCCCGGCCGGCCTCCACGGTCTGCACGATGATCGCGCCCAGGCCCTTCATGAACACACTGCGCAGCAGCTTGCGGGCCGAGGCCGCCCCCGGCTCCCCGCCCAGGTCCTCCACCGGCGCACCGAGTGTGCCGAAGTAGTCCGCGATCACCGTGGCGCCCGGGCCACTGGTCACCAGAGCGGTGCGGTGCCGGTGCGTGGGAACCGGGCCGATCACCGACACGTCCGCGAAGACGGCCCACGACGAGGAGCTCACGACCTGCGCGATCTCCCGCTTCAGCGCTGGGGCGCTGGCGTTCATGTCCGCGTACACCGTGGAGGGACCCAGGTGCGGAGCCGCCTCCCGGGCCACCGTCAGTGCGGCCTTGGCTCCGGTCAGGCCGAGCACCAGGTCGCAGTCCCGGACAGCGGCTTCAACGCTCTCCGCACGTTCCACACCCGTCGGCGTCGGCACATCCCCCGGGTCGTACCCGGCCACCGACCAGCCGTTCTCCAGGAACCCTGTCGCATACAGGTTTCCCGCCTCGCCCAGCCCGAGCACTCCGACACGCATGCGTGGCCTCCTTGCCACCCACCAGGGGATTCTCATTGAGTGATAATTTTTATCGTTGTATGAGCAAGGTGGATGCTGCCTGCGAGTGAAGCGGACGTCAAGGGGTCGCGAAATGATCGATCAACCATCCCCGCAAAGACTGGAGGGGGCAGTAGCGACGCATCCGGTTTCGGGGTTTCCATGTACGCGAGTGGAGGCGTTTAGACCGAGGCCCGCCCGCGAGCCGCACTTCCTCAAAACCAAGCAGGGCCCCGACGCCTGAGGCGCCATCCGGCTCCAGTGCCCGGCCGCCGGACCGTCGCCGTCGGTGAACTGCGCACGCCGCGACCGGCTTCGCCCCCGCAAGCCCCACACCTCGGGACCGCCGTCGGCAGTGGTCGACTTCACCGATCACCGCAAGCGTGCTGCCCACCCCGCCGCCCGGCCCACAGTCCAACTCCCCCAGGACGAATGGCTCACACTGCCACCGGCGGACGAACTGCCCCCTGTCTGCAGCAAGTCCGACATCACCGTCCCCGCCGACGCCGCCGGCGACCTCAAGACCGCGAAGTTCCGGCAGGACAGCCACTACCTGTCCGACGACTGGATCGCCGTCTACAGCCCATCCGCTCGCACAACGAAGGCATCCACGGCCGCCTCAAGGGCGACGAGATCGACATCGGCAACCCCAACACCGGCCAGCCCCGGGCCAGGTCGCCCAGACGCTCCTCGTCGCCATCCTGGTCACCGCAGGAAACCTCGACATCCTCGAGACCTGGCTTTACCAGCGCACCGGCGCCCAACTCAGCCGCCTGGACTACGACTACGCCGATCCCAGCCACCAACACGGCCAGAACAGACCCCGGAAACGACGAAGATCCCGCACGATCATCATGATCGCCGGGATCTCGTCAACCGCCCCTGAGCTAACTCAAGAACGGCCGTGCGGTGGACCTGAGGGGATTTGAACCCCTGGCCCCCTCGATGCGAACGAGGTGCGCTACCAGACTGCGCCACAGGCCCTTGCAACGAGTGAAACTCTAGCATCCCCGTCCGGGTGCTTGGAAATCCGTTCCTGGCTGGTCAGGGGTAGGGGTTCTGGGGCGTCGTCACTCGTTGGCGGCGCGCGGCCGGTCGCCGTCCTCGTACTGGTCGAAGAGCGGTGTGCGGCCGCGTTCACGGGCGCGGCGAGCCGAGGCGGCCCGGCGGGCGTCCGCGGCGCTGTCGGGGGCATCGTCCGAGCCGGGCTCTCCCGGCTCGTCCTCCGTCCCCGCGGAGCCCTCACCCGCGTCGGCGGCCTGAGCCGACCGAGTCGTCGAGCGGTCGGCGCTCGGCTCGGCCGCACTGGACCGCGCCGAGCTCCACGCGTCCGGACCGCCCAGGTCGACGTCGGAGGTGGCGCGCGGGGCGACCGGGGCCGTCACATACGTCGGCAGGGGCACCGGGACGGGGTCCCAGCTGTCGCCGCCGGCGGGCCCGCGACGGCGCTCGCGCTGCTGGTCGACCCACTCCGCGTGGTCGGTCTGCTCGACGAGGGCGCGGCGGTCGGCGGCGAGCGCGGACAGGCCGGGGTCACTGGCCGGCCCCGGTCCGTCCTCCGGCTCGTCAGCGGCGCCCGGCTCGGCGGGCGGCCGCCGCCG
>NZ_VBZC01000078.1:19796-39341 GCF_005786655.1 Streptomyces montanus | reverse complement strand
CGGGCGACCGGCGGCCGGGCCGAAGCCCGTCGGGCCGCGCGGCGACGGAAGGCAGCCGCCCGGCGGCCCGACGCGGTGCGGCGGCTGGTGCCGCAGGCGCTGGTCGTGGCGTTCCTCGCGGGCGGCACCACCGCGTTCGTCGCCGACGACAAGGCGATCGTGCTGAGCGTCGACGGCGAGACCCGAACCCTGCACACCTTCGCCGACGACGTGTCCGAGCTGCTCGCGGACGAGGGCGTCGAGGCGGGCACCCACGACATCGTGGCGCCCCCGCTCGGCACGGCGCTGGCCAGTGGGGACGAGGTCGCCGTGCGGCACGGCCGGCCCATGCGCCTCACCGTCGACGGGCAGCGGCGCCGGTTGTGGACGACGGCGCTCACGGTCGACGGCGCTCTCCGGCAGATCGGGGTGCGCGCGGAGGGCGCGTACCTGTCCGCCTCGCGCTCCCGGCGGATCAGCGGCCGGGGGCTCGAGCTCGACGTCCGCACCGAGCGGACCGTCACGGTCATGGCGGACGGCGGGGCCCGGACGATCCGTACGAACGCGGCGACCGTGCGCGAGGCTCTGCAGGACGCCGGGATCACCCTGCGCGGAAAGGACACCACGTCCGTGCCGCCCGGGAGTTTCCCGCGCGACGGTCAGACGGTGACGGTCCTGCGGATCGAGGGCGGCGAGGAGGTCCGCGAGGAACCGATCCCCTTCGACGAGCACCGGGCCGAGGACTCGTCGCTGTTCAAGGGCACGGAGGTCGTCGAGCGCGAGGGCCGGCCGGGCATGCGACGCGTCACGTACGCCCTGCGGACGGTCAACGGTGTCCGGGAGAAGCCTCGCCGGATCAGGTCCGAGGTGGTGCGCCGGCCCCGCACACAGATCGTGAAGGTCGGCACGAAGCAACGGCAGTCCTCGGTCCAGGGCGCCGACCACCTGAACTGGCAGGGCCTCGCCGCCTGCGAGTCCGGCGGCCGTCCGGGCGCGGTCGACCCCTCCGGAACCTATGGCGGTCTCTATCAGTTCGACACCCGGACCTGGCACAGCGTCGGCGGCTCCGGCCGGCCCCAGGACGCGTCCGCCGCCGAGCAGACGTACCGCGCGAAGAAGCTGTACGTGCAGCGGGGCGCCGCCCCGTGGCCGGTTTGTGGGCCCAGGCTGCACGGGTGAACGGGCCCCGTACCCTTGGGGCGTGAGCAGCACCGATCCCGAGGCCCTTCTCGGGCCCGCCGACGTCCGTGAGCTGGCGGCAGCCCTGGGCGTCCGCCCCACCAAGCAGCGCGGCCAGAACTTCGTCATCGACGCCAACACGGTCCGCCGGATCGTCCGTACCGCTCAGGTGCGGCCCGAGGATGTGGTCGTCGAGGTCGGGCCGGGGCTCGGATCGCTGACCCTGGCGCTGCTGGAGGCCGCGGACCGGGTCACGGCCGTCGAGATCGACGACGTGCTCGCCGGGGCGCTGCCCGCGACGATCGCGGCGCGCATGCCGGAGCGGGCCGAGCGGTTCGCGCTCGTGCACTCCGACGCCCTGCACGTGACCGAGTTGCCGGGCCCGCCGCCGACCGCCCTCGTCGCGAACCTGCCCTACAACGTCGCCGTCCCCGTGCTGCTGCACATGCTCGACGCCTTCCCCAGCATCGAGCGGACGCTCGTGATGGTGCAGTCGGAGGTCGCCGACCGGCTCGCGGCCGCGCCCGGTTCGAAGGTGTACGGGGTGCCGTCGGTGAAGGCCAACTGGTACGCCGACGTCAAGCGGGCCGGCGCCATCGGGCGGAGCGTCTTCTGGCCCGCGCCGAACGTGGACAGCGGGCTCGTCGCGCTCGTCCGGCGCGCGGAGCCCGTCAAGACGACGGCGTCCAGGCGTGAGGTCTTCGCCGTCGTCGACGCGGCCTTCGCCCAGCGGCGCAAGACCCTGCGGGCCGCGCTCGCCGGCTGGGCGGGCTCGGCCGCGGCGGCCGAGGCCGCGCTTGTCGCGGCGGGCGTCTCTCCGCAGGCACGGGGGGAGTCCCTGACGGTGGAGGAGTTCGCACGGATCGCGGAAAACGCGCCTGTCGCGCGGAACAAGGAGCTCGGGCAGCAGTGAGTGTGACGGTACGCGTCCCCGCGAAGGTCAATGTGCAACTGGCCGTGGGCGGCGCCCGCCCCGACGGCTTCCACGACCTGGCCAACGTCTTCCTGGCGGTGGGTCTGTACGACGAGGTCACGGTGAGCCCGGCGGACGAGCTGCGCATCACGTGCGACGGGCCGGATGCGGGTCAAGTCCCCCTGGACCGTACGAACCTGGCTGCTCGCGCGGCGGAGAAACTGGCCGAGCGCCACGGTCTCGCCCCCGATGTGCACATCCACATCGCCAAGGACATCCCCGTCGCGGGCGGCATGGCGGGCGGCTCCGCCGACGGCGCGGGGGCGCTCCTCGCGTGTGACGCGCTCTGGGGTACGGGGGCATCGCAGGCCGAACTTCTCGACATCTGCGCCGAGTTGGGCAGCGATGTGCCGTTCAGCCTGGTGGGAGGTGCCGCTCTGGGCACGGGCCGGGGCGAGCGGTTGCGCCCGCTGGAGGTCGGCGGCGCCTTGCACTGGGTGTTCGCGGTGGCCGACGGCGGGCTGTCCACTCCGGCGGTGTACGGCGAGTTCGACCGCCTCAACGAAGGGGTCGAGGTCCCCGAACCGGTCGCCTCCCAGCCGCTTCTGGACGCCCTGGCGAAGGGCGATCCGGCCGCGCTCGCGGCCGCCCTCTCCAACGACCTCCAGCCGGCGGCGCTGTCGCTGCGGCCGTCGCTGGCGGACACGCTGGCCGCGGGTACGGCGGCGGGGGCCCTCGCCGGGCTGGTCTCCGGCTCGGGGCCGACGACGGCGTTCCTCACGGTGGACGCGGACTCGGCGGCGAAGGTCGCCGACGCCCTGGGCGCCTCCGGCACGTGTCGCATGGCGCGGGTGGCCTCGGGGCCTGCGCGGGGGGCTTGCCGCCTGGGCTGAGCTGGGGGTTTCCTCGCCCCCGCCGCCCCTACCCGTCCCATCCTGTACCTGGGGGCTGCGCCCCCAGACCCCCGCTGATCGGCCTGAACGGCCTCGTCCTCAAACGCCGGACGGGCTGATTGATGCCGGCCCGGGCTCGAAAATTCAGCCCCGGGGCGGAGCCCCAGGGGACGGGAATCGGTGGGGCGGCGGGGGCGACTACCCTGGAGGGTCGATCGTCCCCCTTGTCAGGAGAGAAATGGCCGTCAACCTGGTCAACGTCGAGAACGTCAGCAAGGTGTACGGCACCCGTGCCCTGCTCGACGGCGTCTCGCTCGGCGTGTCCGAAGGGGACCGGATCGGGGTGGTGGGCCGCAACGGTGACGGCAAGACCACGCTGATCCGGATGCTCGCCAAGCTGGAGGAGGCCGACACCGGTCGCGTCACCCACTCCGGCGGGCTGCACCTCGGCGTGCTCACCCAGCACGACTCGCTCGACCCCGAGGCCACCGTCCGTCACGAGGTCATCCGGGACATGGCCGACCACGAGTGGGCGGGCAACGCCAAGATCAGGGACGTACTGACCGGACTCTTCGGCGGGCTCGACCTGCCCGGCTTCCCGCAGGGGCTCGACACCGTCATCGGCCCGCTCTCCGGTGGCGAGCGGCGCCGCATCGCGCTGGCCAAGCTGCTCATCGAGGAGCAGGACCTGATCATCCTCGACGAGCCCACGAACCACCTGGATGTGGAAGGCATCGCCTGGCTCGCGCAGCATCTGCGCGAGCGCCGGTCCGCGCTCGTCTGCGTCACCCACGACCGCTGGTTCCTCGACCAGGTCTGCACGCGCATGTGGGACGTGCAGAAGGGCGACGTGTACGAGTACGAGGGCGGCTACTCCGACTACGTCTTCGCGCGCGCCGAGCGCGAGCGCATCGCGGCGACGGAGGAGGTCAAGCGCCAGAACCTGGTCAGGAAGGAGCTGGCGTGGCTGCGGCGCGGCGCTCCCGCCCGTACGTCCAAGCCCCGCTTCCGCGTCGAGGCCGCGAACGAGCTGATCGCGGACGTACCGCCGCCGCGCGACAGCAGCGAGCTGATGAAGTTCGCGTCCACCCGGCTCGGCAAGACCGTCTTCGACCTGAAGGACGTCACCGTGCAGGCCGGGCCCAAGGTGCTGCTCAAGCATCTGACCTGGCAGCTCGGGCCGGGGGACCGGATCGGCCTGGTCGGTGTGAACGGCTCCGGCAAGACCTCCCTCCTGCGCGCCATGGCCGACGCGGCGCGCAGTGAGGGCGAGCGGCAGCCCGTGGGGGGCCGGGTCGTCACCGGCAAGACCGTCAAGCTCGCCTACCTCTCCCAGGAGGTCGCCGAGCTCGACCCGAGCTGGCGGGTCCTGCAAGCCGTTCAGCAGGTTCGCGACCGGGTCGACCTCGGCAAGGGGCGCGAGATGACCGCGGGGCAGCTGTGCGAGACCTTCGGCTTCGGCAAGGAGAAGCAGTGGACTCCCGTCGGAGACCTGAGCGGTGGTGAGCGCCGCCGGCTCCAGCTCCTGCGGCTGCTGATGGACGAGCCCAACGTCCTCTTCCTCGACGAGCCCACCAACGACCTCGACATCGAGACGCTCACCCAGCTCGAGGACGTCCTCGACGGGTGGCCCGGCTCGATGGTCGTGATCTCCCACGACCGGTTCTTCATCGAGCGCACCACCGACAAGGTGTACGCGCTGCTCGGCGACGCCACGCTGCGGATGCTGCCGCGCGGGATCGACGAGTACCTCGAGCGGCGCCATCGGATGGAGGAGCTCGCGGCGGCCTCGGTTCCCGCGCCCACCGCCGAGAGGACGGCGAAGGCGGCCTCCGCTGCCGACACCCGCGCCGCCAAGAAGGAACTCCAGAAGATCGAGCGGCAGTTGGACAAGATCTCCGAGCGGGAGACGAAGCTGCACGCCCAAATCGCCGAGAACGCCACGGACTTCGAGAAGGTGGCCGAACTGGACGCCGAACTGCGGGAACTGGCCACCGGGCGCGAGGACCTGGAGACGCGTTGGCTGGAGCTGGCAGACGACGCGTGAAGAGTGCGTGAAGGAGCGTAACGAGGGCATCACGGGCCGGTCCTCCCTTGGGAACAGGGGTTGACCGGCCCTCAGTTCGAGAACGGCAGGGTGATAGAAAGGCCGTCTGAGAACCGTCTGAGTACGACGCTGAGTACAACTCCGTGTTCTCTACGTACTTCTAGGCGTGGCTAAAAATCAGTGAAATAAGGGGGAACGCGCTGATGACTCAGCCGCCCAACCAGCCGCCGCAAGGCGGGTTCGGAGCACCGCAGGATCAGCCACCGCAGGGAGGTTTCGGCGCCCCGCAGAACCCGGGCCCGCAGAACCCTGGTCAGGGGACGCCTCCACCGCCCGCGCAGCCGCCGCAGTCGCCGCCGCCTCCGCAGGGGGCGCCGCAGACCCCGCCGCCTCCGCAGGGCGCTCCGCCGCAGAACCCGCCCGCGCCCCAGCCCGGTTACGGATACCCCCAGCAGCCCGGCCCCTACAGCCAGCCCGGCCCGTACGGTCAGCCGCAGCAGCCCGGTCCCTACGGTCAGCCCGGCTACGGATACCCGCAGCAGGCGCAGTTCCCGGGCGCGCCCGGCACCCCGCCGGGCGGCGGCCCGCGCAACCCCTTCAAGGGCAAGCCCGCGATGATCATCGGGGCCGCGCTGGCCGCGGCGCTCGTCATCGGCGGCACCGTGTGGGCGGTCTCCGGCAGCGGTGACGACGACAAGAAGCCCGTCGCGGAGGAGAGCAAGGGCGCCAAGCCCTCCGCCGACGACGAACCGGTCAACCCCGGTGACGGCGACGGCAACGGCGACTCGGACCCCGAGGACCTCAACGCGGGCCGTCAGGCGGGCGAGTCGAAGGTGCTCTGGTACAAGGAGGCGCCCGACGCGCCCGGTTCGGGCGCCGACGCCCCCGGCCAGTGGGTCACCGACAAGACCGCCGTGAAGGCCGCGTACAAGCAGCTCTTCGCGTACAACGTCAGCGACGGCAAGCCGACTTGGCCCGAGATCACGTTCCCGCAGAAGATCTGCGCGGTCACCCCGCAGAAGACGGCCGACGACAAGATCGTCGTGGCGTACATGGACGGCGTCAGCGACCGGGCCAACTGCAACCAGCTGCAGGAGATCGACCTCAACACCGGCAAGAAGGGCTGGACCGAGGAGGTCGCGGAGGGCGAGCTCTTCGACAGCACGCTCCAGCTCGGCCTGACCATCAGCGGCGACACATTGATGGTGGGCCGCTCGCAGTCCGGGACGGCGTACAACGTCAAGACCGGCACCAAGAAGTGGGACAAGAAGAAGTACGGCTCCGCCTGCTTCCCGGCCGCGTTCGCGGGCGGCAGCAAGCTCATCGCCGTCTCGTCCTGCGCGGCCAGCTCGGACAACGAGCACGACGAGGTGCAGGAGCTCGACCCGGCGACGGGCAGCGCCAAGTGGACCAAGAAGATCCCCAAGGGCTGGCAGGTCGCGCGGACCTACTCCGTCGACCCCGTCGTTCTCTACCTCACCAACGAGGACAAGAAGCAGTGGAACATCTCCACGCTGAAGAACGGCAGCAGCACGGTCCGCTCGCAGGTCGACGTCGACGAGTCCTTCGCGCCGGAGTGCGGTTGGGCGATCCTCTCGCGTGATCTGCAGGGCTGCCAGGGCGTCGCGGTCGACGCGAACACCCTCTACCTGCCGACCGAGGCGACGACCGGCGCCAACGAGGTCGTCGCGATCAACCTGGAGACCGGCAAGGAGAAGTGGCGCACCAAGTCCCCGCAGGACGAGTCGATGCTGCCGCTGAAGATGGACGGCACGAACCTCATCGCGTACGTACAGCCGTCGTACGACGCGGGCGGCCGGATCGTCTCCATCCCGACGACGGGCAGTTCACACACGCCGAAGAAGCTGCTGCAGAACCCGCAGGGCACCGCGGACATCGAGAACGGCTTCTACTCGAAGGCCGTGGACTACGTGGACGGGCGCTTCTACATCTCCACCACGCGGCTGAACGGCAATGACCAGTCGAAGGAAAAGCTGATGCTGGCCTTCGGCAAGTGACCGGGTGACCAGGGGGTGTCGTTCGGATCACCCCCTGGCCGTCCTGCCGTCACCGCCTGCCGTCACCGCCTGCCGTCCCCGTCTGCCGGCTCGTCCGGCACCCCTTGTCTTCTCCGACTTCTCCCAGTCTTCCGAGGTAACCCGTCATGAGTCAGCCGCCGCCCCCGCCGCCCAACCAGCCACCGCAGGAAGGCGGTTTCGGCGCCCCCCAGGACCCGCCGCCGGGTGGCTTCGGGGCTCCCCAGGACCCGCCGCCCGGTGGTTTCGGGGCTCCGCAGAGCCCGCCGCCGGGTGGTTACGGCGCGCCGGCCGCGCCGCCGAACAGCCCGCCCCCGCCGGGACCGGGCTACGGCTACCCGCAGGCACCCCCGCCCCAGACGCCACCGCAGACCCCGCCGCAGACTCCGCCCCAGGCCCCGCCTCCGGGGGCCCCGCCGCAGCAGTACGGCTACCCGCAACAGCCGCCGCAGACGCAGCCGCCGGGCCAGCCGCCCGGTTACGGCTACCCGGGCCAGCCGCCCCAGTACGGCTACCCGCAGGCGACCATGCCGCTTCAGCCGCAGGCCCAGGGCGGGAGCGGCGGCGGGCGGAAGCCCAACGCCCAGATGGTCATCATCGTCGCGGCCGTCGCGGCGATCGCCCTCATCGTCGGCGGCGGTGTCTGGTACGCGTCCTCGTCCGGCAAGGACGACGACAAGAACGCCTCGGGCTCGTCCGGCGGCACCGGCGGCAAGGACGACAACGGCGGCAAGGATGCTCCGGGCGGAGGCGGCTCGGAGAAGGTGCCGTCCAACACGAGCGCCAAGCTGCTCTTCCAGGTGCCCGCGGCCGAGGTGCCCAAGGAGGATGTCTGGAGCGTCGAGGGCTCCTGGCTGACGGACAAGGTGTACGCCAAGTCCGCCATCAACGAGGTCATCGGGTACGACGCGGCCACCGGCAAGAAGTCCTGGACCCTGCCTCTGACCGGCCAGACCTGCGCGGGCTCGCCCGAGATCACCAAGGACGGCGTGGCCGTGGTGATCGCCGAGGAGTCCAAGCGCAGCAAGAGCAACAAGTACCCGCAGTGCACCGAGGTCACGGCGTTCAACCTGAACACCGGCAACAAGCTCTGGACCAAGTCCGTCACCTCCAACGGCGACCAGAAGGCCGTCTTCAAGGAAGCCAGCATCACCGGCACCACGGTCGCGGTGGGCTCCGGCCTCAACGGCGGCGCGGCGTTCGACATCACGTCGGGCAAGATCCTGTGGCAGCCGAAGGTCGAGGAATGCGAGGACGTCGGCTACCGCGGCGGCGAGCAGTTGGTCGCGGTGCGCAAGTGCGGTGAGTACGGCAGCGAGAAGTACGAGGTCCAGCTGCTCGACCCGAAGACGGGCACCGTCAAGTGGAAGTACCCGCTTCCCGCGGGCATCGACAACGCCAAGGTGATCTCCAGCAAGCCGGTCGTCTTCGGCGTGGACTCCGGAAGTGAGCCCACCCTGACCGGCACCTCGGACATCTTCTCGCTGGACGACAACGGCAAGCTGCGAGTCAAGATCGCGATGCCGGAGGAACAGTACGAGCACGACTGCGACTACGGCGAGATCCACGGCTGCAAGGGCGTCACCGTCGGCAACGACAAGCTGTACGTCCCGACCAAGCGGCACGACGGCACCAAGGAGTACAGCCAGACCAACGAGGTCGTCGCCTTCTCGCTGGCCACGGGCAAGACCACCGGTGACCGCGCCGACGCCGGCGACGACTACGAGATCTTCCCGATCCGGATGGACGGCGGCAACATCATCGCGTACAAGCAGGGCCCCTACGACAAGGGTTCCCAGGTCGTCTCCATCGACGGCGGCAGCTTCAAGCAGACCAAGCTCCTGGAGACCCCGGCCACCAGGCCGGTCCGTGACGCGATCACCAGCATGTCGCCGATGCGCTCCGAGATGCTCTACACCAACGGCCGTCTCTTCATGGGCCAGGACCTGATCAGCAAGCCGTCGACCTCGGACCGGGAGAACTACACGGCGATCGGATTCGGCGCACAGTAGGCCCCGCGTCGATCAAGGCGGCCGCGCGTCGATCACGGCCCCGTCCCTGCTCAGGGGCGGGGCCGTACGCGTACCGTCCGTTGCTGTGGAATGCGAGGAATTTCGGCAATCCGGGGCACTTCTCACCGGTAGGGGAAGCGCAACGTCGAACAAGCGTGTAGCTTCCGGGGGATGGAGAGCCGGGGGGCTGCTCCTATCCATGGGGTACCCGTAGGGACCCTTGGGGGGACTGGGGGGTTGGGCTCGATGGGAGTGCGGCTCATGGTGGTCGACGACCACCGTCTGCTCGCCGAGGCGCTGGCCTCGGCGTTGAAGCTGCGCGGGCACCGTGTGCTGGCCGCGGCGGCGCCCGCCGCGGGGGCGGCGGAACTGGTGATCACGAGGGCACCCGAGGTGTGCCTGATCGGCACGGCCACGCCCGCCGAACCGGGCATCTTCGATCCGGTGGTGCGGATCAAGCGGGAGCGTCCGCAGGTCGCGGTACTGGTGCTGGGCCCGGTACCCAACCCGCGAGGCATCGCCGCGGCCTTCGCCGCCGGCGCCTCCGGTTACGTACGTCACGACGAGCGGATCGAGGGTGTGGAGCGCGCCATCATGAAGGCGCGGGCGGGGGAGGCGGCCGTGGCGCCGCAGCTTCTGCAACAGGCTTTCAGTGAGCTGCTCAACCCGGCCGCGCAGCCCGACGACGAGGGCCAGCGGCTGCTCCAGATGCTGACGCCGAGGGAGGTCGAGGTGCTGGTGAGAGTCGCGGACGGCGAGGACACACGCCTCATCGCGGCCGGCATGGGCATCGCACCCAGTACCGCGCGCACACATGTGCAGCGGGTCCTGATGAAGCTGGGCGTGGGCTCACGCCTGGAGGCGGCGGCACTGGCGGCCCGCACGGGCCTGCTGGACCGTGCGGGCCCGGTACCGTCCTCACCTCCGGAGACGGGCAGAGGTCCGCAGGCGTAGCAACTCTCCGTGCCTATCCGCGCGACCGGGCGCACAGGGCGCGGTCGATCAGGTCGGTGATGCCCCGGATCTGGCGTACGGCCGTCTTCTCGTCGGCGGGCCGGCTGTGGACGGCGACGGTGACAGAGGTCCGGCCGTCGGGCGTGGTCGCGGGCCACGCCAGGTAGCCGAAGCCACTGCCGCTGTGGCCCCAGTATCCGCCGCCGCAGGTCAGTGGGGTCCACCCGAGCCCCAGCCCGTAGCGCTCGCCCGGCACGTCTCCGGGGGCGTCGGGTACGTCGACCGTGCGTCGCATCTCGGCGAGTTGGGCGGGGGCGAGAAGCCTGCCACTCAGGAGGGCCGAGAAGAAGCGGTTGGTGTCGGCGGTCGTGCTGATGATCGAGCCGTCGGCGTCTCCGTCGAAGGGGAGATAGGCGATGGTCGTGTCCGTCATCGTGCCGGAGCCTGGTCCGGACTGGTCGAACTGCTGGTAGTTACGGGCGTGGGGGCGCGGGAGATAGGGGTCGTCGCCCGGCATGTAGGTGCGCGTGAGCCGCAGCGGGCGCACGATGCGTGACCTCACCTCCTGGTCCCAGGACCTGCCGGTGACCGCCTTGATCACCATCCCGGCCAGGATGTAGTTGGTGTTGGAGTACTCCCACCGTGTGCCCGGCTCGAAGGCCGGCGGGTGCGTCATGGCGAACGCGACGCGCTGCTGCGAGGTGTATGTCGTCCAGCGGTGCTTCCGGTATCCGGCCGCGCTCGTCTCGGGCACGACGTCCGCGATGTAGTCGGGCAGACCGCTGGTGTGCTGGAGGAGTTGGCGGACGGTGATACGGCGGCCGTCGTTGCCGTGGCCGCGGACCGCGCCCGGCAGCCACCGGTCCACGGTGTCGTCGAGGGACATCCGCCCCTCGCCGACGAGTTGGAGGAGGACGGTCGCGACGTACGTCTTCGTGGTGCTGCCGATGCGGATGTATTCGGCGGGAGGTACCGGGGCCCGGGTGGCGAGGTCGGCCACTCCGCTGCGGACGGTCCGGGTGTCGCGGGGCGTGTCCAGGCGTACGGACACGCCGGTCACGCCGGAGTCGCGCAGCGCGTCGGCGTCTCGTTGCAGGCCGGACGACTCCGCGTGTGCGCGGGCCGGGGCGAGGGCCGCCAGGAGTGCGAGGGCGACGGCCGCCGCCGCGGTGGCTCGGCGGGCGGTGTGGGGGATGGCGATGGGCATGAGAGCACCGTAGGAACGCCCGTTCCGGGCCCACCATCCGGCAAACCCCCACGTCTCGCCGGGGGTTTTCCTCAGCTGGTCGTACGGAGGCCGCCGTCGAATCAGCCCGGGATGGATCGTGCGACGCGGAAGCCCACGTCGTCGACCTGGAAGGTCGGGTGGCTGCGGCGGCGCACGGATGCCCGGCAGCTCCAGTGCTCGTCGAACCAGCCACCGCCGCGCAGCACCCGGTAGGCGCCGTAGACCTCGGCGTCGTAGAGGTCCCAGCACCACTCCCAGACGTTGCCGAGCATGTCGTACAGGCCCCACGGGTTGGGCTGCTTGCCGCCCACGTCGTGGACTCGCCCTTGCGCATTGCCGCGGTACCAAGCGATCTCGTCGAGCGGCCCGTAACGCGGTCCGGCCGTCGCGGCACGGCAGGCATGTTCCCACTCGGCCTCGGTCGGCAGCCTGTACCCATCGGAGGATGCGTCCCACTCGATGCCTTCGCCGTCGGCATGGAAGTGGTAGGCGGGCGCGAACCCGTCGCGTCGCGACAGGGCGTTGCAGAACCGGACCGCGTCCCTCCAGCTGACCTCCCCGACGGGCAGTCGGTCCCCTTGGGCGGTGCCCGGTCGCCGGCCGGTGATCTGTTCGTACAGCGACTGGGTGACCTGGAACGCCGTGAGGCGGTAGGGCGCGAGCTCGACCGACCAACTGCGTTGTGTCCGCCGGTCCGACAGCGTTACCTGCCCCGGAGGGACAGTGACCATCTCGCTTTCCACACCCGCGTCCATGGGCAGGTGATCTTACCGGCGCCGGCCGATGGACCACTGCGCGGCCGGTCTCCATGCGGGCGACGACCTGAACACTCAGGATGGTGATCTTTGTTTGATTGTGATGTTGACTGGCGTGGTGAGTTGTGGTTTCTTGTGTTTAGTTCTGTTTGATGGGTGCAGCACAGGGAGCCCGACAGTGAAAAAGACCTCGACCCGGCTGGCCGACGGTCGCGAACTCATCTACTACGACGCGCGTGACGACGCGGTCCGCGACGCGGTCGACCGCAGGCCGCTCGACCCGACCGTCACCACCTCGGAGATCCGCCGCGACCCGCTGCTCGGCGACTCGGTCGCGATCGCCTCCCACCGCCAGGGCCGCACCTACCACCCGCCGGCGAACGAGTGCCCCCTGTGCCCCTCGTCCGGTGACAGGCTCAGCGAGATACCGGACTCCTCGTACGACGTCGCGGTCTTCGAGAACCGCTTCCCGTCGCTGGCCGGGGACTCGGGCCGCTGCGAGGTCGTCTGCTTCACCTCGGACCACGACGCGTCCTTCGCCGACCTCACCGAGGAGCAGGCGGGACTGGTCCTCGACGCGTGGACCGACCGCACCGCCGAGCTGTCCCATCTCCCCTCCGTCGAGCAGGTCTTCTGCTTCGAGAACCGCGGCGCCGAGATCGGCGTGACCCTCGGGCACCCGCACGGCCAGATCTACGCCTACCCCTTCACCACGCCTCGCACGGCCCTGATGCTGCGCTCGCTCGCGGCGCACAAGGAGGCGACGGGCGGGGAGAACCTCTTCGACGACGTGGTCGCCCGCGAGCTGTCCGACGGCGACCGGATCGTGCTGGACGCCGACCACTGGGTCGCCTTCGTGCCGTACGCGGCGCACTGGCCGTACGAGGTGCACCTCTACCCCAAGCGCCGGGTGGCCGACCTGCTCGCGCTCGACGACGCGGCGCGCACAGAATTCCCCCAGGTGTATCTGGAACTCTTGAGGCGCTTCGACCGGATCTTCGATGGGCGGGATGGAGGGAAAGACGGCGCGGGCGAGCCTCCGACGCCGTACATCGCCGCCTGGCATCAGGCGCCGTTCGGCACGCTGGAGGAGTTCGAGGGCGTCAGCCGTGACGACTTCGCGCTTCACCTCGAGCTTTTCACCATCCGCCGCACTTCCGGCAAGCTGAAGTTTCTCGCGGGTTCCGAGTCCGGCATGAACGTGTTCATCAACGACGTGCCGCCGGAAACCGCGGCCCAGCGACTGCGAGAGGTAGCGAGTTCATGAGTGGGAAGTACCTGGTCACCGGCGGCGCGGGTTATGTCGGCAGCGTGGTCGCGCAGCACCTGCTGGAGGCGGGCCACGAGGTCGTCGTCCTCGACAACCTGTCGACCGGCTTCCGCGAGGGCGTCCCGGCGGGTGCTTCCTTCATCGAGGGCGACATCCGTGATGCCGCCAAGTGGCTGGACTCCTCCTTCGACGCGGTGCTGCACTTCGCCGCGTTCTCGCAGGTCGGCGAGTCCGTCGTGAAGCCCGAGAAGTACTGGGACAACAACGTCGGCGGCACGATGGCGCTGCTGGCCGCCATGCGCACCGTGGGCGTGCGCAAGCTGGTCTTCTCCTCCACGGCCGCCACGTACGGCGAACCGGAGGAGACCCCGATCGTCGAGTCCGCGCCGACGTCGCCGACGAACCCGTACGGCGCCTCGAAGCTCGCCGTCGACCACATGATCACCGGCGAGGCGGCCGCGCACGGCCTGGGCGCGGTGTCGCTGCGCTACTTCAACGTGGCGGGCGCGTACGGCAGCTGCGGTGAGCGGCACGACCCCGAGTCGCACCTCATCCCGCTGGTGCTGCAGGTCGCCCAGGGCCGCCGGGAGGCCATCTCGGTGTTCGGCGACGACTACCCGACGCCCGACGGCACCTGCATCCGCGACTACATCCACGTGGCGGACCTGGCGGAGGCCCACCTGCTGGCCGTCGAGGCGGCCACGCCCGGCGAACACCTGATCTGCAACCTCGGCAACGGCAACGGCTTCTCCGTCCGCGAGGTCATCGAGACCGTCCGCAAGGTCACCGGCCACCCGATCCCCGAGGTGATGGCCCCGCGCCGCGGCGGCGACCCGGCGGTGCTGGTGGCCTCGGCGCGGTCGGCCCGTGACCGGCTCGGCTGGAACCCGTCCCGCGCGGACCTCGCGGGCATCGTGGCGGACGCGTGGGAGTTCGCGCAGAACAGGGAGAGTGGATCGTGAGCATCGCCGAGCTCGCCGAGCGGTTCGAGGAGCTGTACGCGCGCGTCCCCGAAGGTGTCTGGGCGGCGCCGGGGCGGGTCAATCTGATCGGTGAGCACACCGACTACAACGACGGCTTCGTGATGCCCTTCGCCCTGCCGCACACCACGGTCGCCGCCGTGGCCCGGCGCGAGGACGGCGTGCTGCGCCTGCACTCGGCCGACGTCGAGGGCGGCGTCGTCGAACTGCGCGTCGACGAGCTCGCTCCGCGGTCCGACCAGGACTGGACGGCATACCCGGCGGGCGTGGTGTGGGCACTGCGCGAGGCGGGCCACGCCGTGACCGGCGCGGACATCCACCTGACCTCCACGGTCCCGACGGGCGCGGGCCTGTCCTCCTCGGCGGCCCTGGAGGTCGTCACGGCCCTGGCCCTCGACGAGCTGTACGGGCTCGGCATCGAGCGCCCGCAGCTGGCCCTCCTGTGCCGGCGCGCCGAGAACGAGTACGTCGGGGCGCCCACCGGGATCATGGACCAGACGGCGTCCGCCTGCTGCATGGACGGCCACGCCCTGTTCCTCGACACCCGCGACCTCTCCCAGCGGCAGATCCCCTTCGACCTGGCGGCCGAGGGCATGCGGCTGCTGGTCGTCGACACGCGCGTCAAGCACTCGCACAGCAACGGCGAGTACGGCAAGCGGCGGGCCGGCTGCGAGAAGGGTGCGGCGCTGCTCGGCGTCGACGCCCTGCGGGACGTGGCGTTCGAAGAGCTGGACGCGGCGCTGGAGCGCTTGGGCGACGAGGAAGAAGTACGCCGCCTGGTGCGCCACATCGTGACGGAGAACCATCGCGTGGAGCGGGTCGTGTCGTTGCTGAAGGCGGGCGACACGCGGGCGATCGGGCCGGTGCTCAACGAGGGGCACGTGTCCCTCCGGGACGACTTCCGCATCTCCTGCCCGGAGCTGGACCTGGTCGTCGACACGGCGCTGTCGGCCGGTGCGGTGGGTGCCCGTATGACGGGCGGCGGTTTCGGCGGGTCGGCGATCGTGCTCGCGGAGGCGGCGGACGTGGACACGATCACCAAGGCGGTGGAGGAGGCTTTCGCCGCGGCGGGCTTCGGGGCACCTCGGTCGTTCACGGCGGTGCCGGACGCGGGGGCGCGGCGCCTGGGCTGAGCACTCCTCAAACGCCGGAGGGGCTGATCTTCAGCCCGTCCGGCGTTTGAGGACGAGGCCGCAAGGCCGATACGGGGGTCTGGGGGCGGAGCCCCCAGGTACGGGATGGGACGGGTAGGGGCGGCGGGGGCGAAAAACCCTCCCGTTCACCCCAGCCGCTTCGTCAGCGTGTACTCCGTGATCCCCGGCGGATAGTCGGGGATCACGCACACCACGTCGTAGCCCTGCTTCTTGTAGAACTCGGGCGCCTGGAAGTCCCACGTCTCCACGCGGGAGTCGTGACAGCCGCGCTCGGCCGCGGCCACCCGCTCCGCCTCGGCCAGCAGCCGCCCCCCGACCCCGAGCCCCCGGTGCCTTTCGTCGACCCAGAGGTACGTCACGTGGAGCCAGCTCGTCCAGGTGTGGCCGACGAGACCGCCCGCCAGATCATCCCGCTCGTCCAACGCCCATACCTGCAGCGGTAGTTCACGTTCGCCAGGAGTGCCGCGCAGAGACCGGAGCACGGAAGAAGCCGCCATGTTGGCCTCCCGGAGCCGGGAACGCAGCAACTGGCTAAACTCTTTGTCGACTCCTGTCTCCATACGAAACATACGGCTCACCATAAACGCGCTGGCCAATCAGTTCTGCAATTTACCTTCCGCTCCTGCCACCCGGCCTTACTCTGATGAACAGCACCGGTGGGGGCCGGTGCTGATCAGGGGGCGAGACAGTCGGGTACGACGCCCGGAGTGGGGGTAGCAGTTCCAGCACGGCGGCGGCCGTGCGGCTGCGGCAGCCCATTCCCGGGTCCTGGGGCTTGGGAACGAACACTCCGGGCGCCGTACCCGCGCAGGCCGTCCCCCGACCAGTGGGGGTATCAGTGGTTCGCATCCGTGTCCTGGTCGTCGACGACCACCGCATCTTCGCCGAGTCGCTCGCCGCGGCCCTTGCCGCGGAGCCCGACGTCGACGTCTCCGCGGCCGGCAGCGGCCCCGCCGCGCTGCGCTGCCTGGAGCGAGCGGCGGCGGAAGGCCGCAGGTTCGACGTGCTGCTCGTCGACGCCGACCTGGGCGGCAACGTTCTGGGTGCCCGCCCGGCCGTATCCGTGCACGACAACAACGAGGAAGGCCTGGTCGACGGCATCTCCCTGGTCGCGGGCGTCCGTTCGGGCCAGCCCGCCGTCCGGACGGTCGTCCTCGCCGAGAAGGACGACCCGCGCCGCGCGGCCCTCGCCCTGCAGGCCGGGGCGTCGGGCTGGGTCGCCAAGGACTGCTCGCTGTCCAGGCTGCTGACGGTCATCCGGGGTGTGCTGCGGGACGAGACGCATCTGCCGCCCGCGCTCCTCACGGGCGTGCTGCGTGAACTCACCGCCGCGCGCAAGCACCGCACCGAGAGCGAGCGGCTCGTCGAGTCCCTCACCCCGCGCGAGCGCGAGGTGCTGCGGTGCATGGTCGCGGGCCTGGGGCGCAAGGCCGTCGCCGAGCGCCTGTTCCTCTCCCCGCACACCGTCCGCACGCATATGCAGAACGTGCTGGGGAAGCTGGGCGTGCACTCGACCCTCGCCGCCGTGGCGCTCGCCCGCCGCGCCGGGGTGGGGCCCGTCGACCTAGCCGGGGATGTTGTCGAACGGGGCGGTCAGCTGGCGTAGCAGCCCGGCCAGTTCGCCGCGCTGGGCGGTGGTGAGCTCCGCCAGGATCGCCCGCTCCTGGTCGAGGAGCCCGGCGAGGGCCTGGTCCGCGCGGTCGCGTCCCTCCGCCGTCAGCCGCACCAGCACACCTCGGCGGTCGCTGGGGTCGGGAAGCCGCTCCACCAGGCCCTTCTTCGCCAGGCGGTCGATACGGTTCGTCATCGTGCCGGATGTCACGAGGGTCTGGGTGAGCAGTTGACCGGGGGAGAGCTGGTAGGGGGTCCCGGCGCGCCTCAGTGCCGTCAGGACGTCGAACTCCCAGGGCTCCAGGTTGTGCTCGGCGAACGCCAGACGGCGTGCGCGGTCCAGGTGCCGTGCCAGTCTGCTCACGCGGCTGAGCACTTCCAGCGGCTCCACGTCGAGGTCAGGGCGCTCGCGGCGCCATGCTGCGACCAGTCGATCGACCTCGTCCTCCATGACGATCAGTGTAATGGTTGTGTCGACGTGAAGTCTCTTGACGTCAAGATACTTGGGGTGTGAGGGTGGAAATCACCTCAGCCCGTGACTTCCCGCGGGTGACAGTGACTTCGTCTGCGAGGAGGCCCTTCATGCCCGCCGCCACTCCCACCTGGGACCCGGGTCAGTACCTGCGCCATGCCGAGCACCGCGCCCGCCCCTTCGCCGACCTCCTCGCCCATGTCCCGGCCCTGCCCGCGGACCCGGCCCGCATCGCCGACCTGGGCTGCGGCCCCGGCAACGTCACGACCCAGCTCGCCGAGCGCTGGCCGACCGCACACATCACCGGGTACGACAACTCCAGGGAGATGCTCGCCCGGGCCGAGGCGTACGCGGGTGTCACGGCCGGGGGCGGCCGCCTCGACTTCGCCCACGCGGACCTCACGGAGTGGGCGCCCACGGAGACGTACGACCTGATCGTCTCGAACGCGGCACTCCACTGGGTGCCGGGTCATCTGGACGCGTTCGCGGGCTGGCTCGACGCGGTGGCGCCCGGCGGCGTCTTCGCGTTCCAGGTCCCCAACAACCTCGACGCCCCCCTGCACTCCCTGCTGCGCGAACTCGCCGTCTCCGCACGCTGGCGCGACCGTCTCGGCGACGTCGTCCGCCACGAGGACTCGGTGCACGCCCCGACCGTCTACCTCGATCGCCTGGCCCGGCTCGGCTGCGACGTCGACGTGTGGGAGACGACGTACATGCAGCTCCTCCAGGGGCAGGACCCCGTCCTCGACTGGGCCAAGGGCACGGCCCTCCGCCCCGCCCTCACGGCCCTGTCGACCGATCCCGAGGCGAGGGACGCCTTCGTGACCGAGTACCGCGACCTGCTCCGAGAGGCCTATCCGACGGCTCCGTATGGCACGGTTCTCCCCTTCCGCCGCCTCTTCGTCGTCGCCCGGAAGGGGTGAGGTGCGGGGTGACCGCGGCGGGTCGGGGGCGGGGCGGGGGTGGTGTGGCCGAGGTGTTTCGGGGTCGCCAGTGAATGTTGTGCAGATTATTGACGGCCGTCGGGTGCGCGCCTATCTTCGCGGTGTCCCTCCCCCGCTCAAGGGAGCCCGCGATGTCCCCGTCCCCCGTCGCAGCACCGTCCACGACTCCCGAACAAATGCGGCAACTGCGCCGTGTCGCACTGTCCGGACTGCTCGGTACCGCCGTGGAGTTCTACGACTTCCTCGTCTACGGAACCGTCGCCGCGCTCGTCTTCGGCGAGCTGTTCTTCCCCGGCGCCGACCCCGCCGTCGGCACCATCGCCGCGTTCGGCACCTTCGCCGCCGGCTACCTCGCCCGCCCGCTCGGCGGCATCCTCTTCGGCCACTTCGGCGACCGGCTCGGCCGCAAGTCCATGCTGCTGCTCACCATGGGCCTGATGGGCGGCGCCAGCTTCCTGATCGGCCTGCTGCCCACCTACGACACGATCGGCGTCTGGGCACCCGTCCTGCTGATCACCCTGCGCGTCGTCCAGGGCATCGCCATCGGCGGCGAATGGGGCGGCGCCACCCTGATGGTCGTCGAACACGCCGGGGAACGACGACGCGGACTGTGGTCCAGCTTCACGCAGATGGGAGCACCGCTGGGCTCCCTGCTCTCCTCCGCCGTCGTCACCTTCGTCGTCACCCTGCCCAAGGACCAGTTCGCCGCCTGGGGCTGGCGCGTGCCCTTCCTGCTCAGCGTCGTCCTCTTGGGCGTCGGACTCTTCGTACGCCTGAAGGTGGCGGAGAGCCCGCTGTTCGCCGAGGTGAAGAAGGAGCGCACCGAGGCCCGGCTGCCCGTCGTGGAGGTGCTGCGGCGCCCGCGCCCGGTGCTGCTGGCCTGCTGTGTCGGCATCGGTGCCTTCACCGCCCAGTCGCTGCTGACCAGCTACATGATCGCGTACGCCACCGGCATCGGCTACGCCCGCCCCCAGGTGCTCAGTGCCCTCACCGTCTCCGCCTGCGTCGCGCTCGTCGTGCTGCCCTGCGCCTCCGCGCTGTCCGACCGCATCGGCCGCCGCCCGGTCGTCCTCGCCGGAGCCCTCACCTCCGCCGCCCTCGCCTTCCCCGTACTCGCA
>NZ_VBZC01000078.1:0-19786 GCF_005786655.1 Streptomyces montanus | reverse complement strand
CAGTCCACGATGTACGGCCCGCTGGGCGCCCTGCTCACCGAGATGTTCGGCACCCGCGTCCGCTACACCGGCGCCTCCCTCGGCTACCAGGGCGCCACCCTCGTCGGCGCCGGCTTCTCCCCGATGATCGCCGGAAGCCTGGTGGCCGGAAGCGGAAGCGGCACCCCCGTCGCCCTGCTGGTGTGCGGGGGCTCCCTCATCACCGCACTGACCGTCTGGTTCGTACGCGAGACCCACCGCGACTCCCTCACCGAAGCCGGCGCCCGTGCTGAGGCCGGTGCCGAGTCCGGAGCCACCGCCCCCCACTCCTCCGCCCCCAAGGAGCCGTTGACCTCATGACGTCCCCATCCCGCACCCGCGCCCGCACGTTATTACCGCGGTGGACGCGGTTACCGCGGCTGTCGCGGTCGTCGCGGCTGTCGCGCGGTACCGCCGCCTCGGCCGCCCTCCTGCTCGCCGCGTCCGCCGCCTCCATCGCCGCCCCCGTGGCGCCCGCATACGCCGCCGCGCCCGCCGAACACGTCGAGGGACGCCTCCCCTCGGGGGCCGTGTACGTGATGGACAAGCCCGTCGACTGGAACGGCACCGTCGTGCTCTTCAGCCACGGCTACCGGCCCGCCGGCACGCCCCTCGCCGCCCAGAACGCCCCTGACGACGCCACGAAAGCCCTCCTCCTCGAGAAGGGCTACGCGCTCATCGGCTCCTCCTACGCCACCAACGGGTGGGCCGTGGCGGACGCCGTGCCCGACCAGCTCGCCACGCTCGATGTGTTCACCGAGCGCGTGGGCCCGGCACGGCGCACCATCGCCTGGGGCATGTCGTACGGCGGTCTGGTCACCACCGCGATCGCCGAACGGCACCCGGAGCGGATCGACGGTTCGCTCTCCGGCTGCGGGCTCGTCCACGGCGGCGTCGCCAACTGGAACAACACCCTCGACCCCGTCTTCGCCCTCAAGACCCTGCTCGCGCCGGGCTCCTCCGTCGATGTGGTGGGCTTTCCCGACCAGGCCTCGGCGGCCGCCGCGGCCGGCACCCTGAGCACGGCCGTCGCCGGCGCCCAGGCCACACCCGAGGGCCGTGCCCGCATCGCCCTCGCGGCCGCGCTCCACAACATCCCCGGCTGGAACGCCACCTCACAGCCGAAGCCGGCACCGGACGACTGGAACGCCCAGCAGGCCAACCAGTACCAGGCCCTCCAGGGGCTGCTGGCCCTGCCCGCGTTCTCCTGGCGCCAGGAGGCCGAGAGCCGGGCGGGCGGCAACATGTCCTGGAACACCGGCGTCGACTACACGAAGATGCTCCGCCGTTCCCCCGTCTTCAAGGAGGTCACCGAGCTCTACCGCGATGCCGGCCTGTCCCTGAAGAACGACCTGCGCGCCCTGAACCGGGCCCCGCGCATCAGTGCCGACCCCGCAGCCGTCGACTGGATGAGCCGCACCAGCGCGTTCACCGGCCGGCTGCGCAAACCCCAGCTGGACATCCACACCACCGGCGACGCCCTCGTCCCCGTACAGACCGAGAGCGCCTACCGCAGGGCCACCGCCGCCGCGGGCTCGTCCTCGAGGCTCCGGCAGGCGTACGTCGACAACGCCGGCCACTGCACCTTCAGCCCGGCCGAGCAGATGGCCGCCCTGCACACTCTGGAAAAGCGCCTCACCAGCGGGCATTGGCAGGGCACGGATCCCGCGTCGCTCAACGCAACGGCCGCCGGGGCGGACCCCACGACCCCGGCCCGCTACATCCCCTACCGGCCCGCGCCCTACCCCCGCCCGTACGACCTGGCGCATCCCGCCGACGGTCGCTGACCAGCGCGTACGGCCGCCCGCTCCTCCCTGAGGGGGCGGCCGTACGCTTACCGCTGTGGAGGACGACGACCTGGACACGACGGACACCCCTGATGCCGCCGTCATCGCCGACGCCCCGCAATTGCGCCCCCAGTCGCTCGTGCTCGCCTTCTTCGGCAACCACGTCCTCGACGAGGGCGACCTGTGCGTCTACTCCGGCAGCATCATCGACGTACTCGGCCGCGTCGGGACGGGGGAGCAGGCCGTACGCTCCACGTTGACCCGCATGGTCAACCGGGGCCTGCTGCGGCGCCAGCGCGAGGGCCGCAAGATGTTCTTCGGGCTCACCCCGCAGGCGGCGCGGATCCTTGAGGACGGCGGACAGCGCATCTGGCGCGACGGCGCGGTCAACGAGAACTGGGACGGCACCTGGACCCTGCTCGGCTTCTCCCTCCCCGAGTCCTGGCAGCGCCAGCGCCACGACCTGCGCTCCCGGCTCACCTGGTCCGGCTTCGGCGCCCTCTACAGCGGGCTGTGGATCGCCCCGGGCCGTGCCGACGTTCGCGGCGTCGTCTCCGAACTCGGCCTCGATGCCCACGTCAAGGTCTTCCACGCCCGGGCCGACGAGGCCACCGACATCGGCGAGATGATCCGCGAGAGCTGGGACCTGGAAAGCCTGGCCGCCCGCTACGTCGCCTTCGACAAACGCTGGAGCACCGGCCCGGACGCCGGCTCCCGCGACCCTGTCGCGACCCGGCTGCGGCTGGTCGGCGAATGGCTGCGCATCATTCGTACGGACCCGAGACTGCCGGTCCAGCATCTGCCCGAAGAGTGGCCGGCCCGCCAGGCCCAGGAGACGTTCCGGCGCATCGCGGAGGAAACGGCCGCGTCCGCGAACGGGATGGCACGGGCACTGCTGGAGACGGCTCCGCTGCGCTCGGCTTGACCGGTGTGGTGCCGGGGGCGTGCGGTGGGGCGGGGTCGTGCGGCGGGTGGGGTTGTGCGGGTTGGTTGTGGCTGGTCGCGCAGTTCCCCGCGCCGCCGGGTTGGGGGCGTGCGGGCTCGTTGTGTGGCGGAGCCGTGCATGTCGCAGCCGCGCGCCCCTGGAGGGGTCAGCTCTTGCGGTGGCCTATCAGGCGGGGCTTCGCTTCCAGGCCGTCGAGGCCGTGCCAGGCCAGGTTCACCAGGTGGGCGGCTACCTCGGCCTTCTTGGGGCGGCGTACGTCGAGCCACCACTGGCCGGTCAGGGCGACCATGCCCACCAGGGCCTGGGCGTACAGCGGCGCCAGCTTCGGGTCGAAGCCGCGGCTCTTGAACTCACGGCCCAGGATGTCCTCGACCTGCGTGGCGATGTCCGAGATCAGCGAGGCGAAAGAACCCGTGGACTGGGGGATGGGGGAGTCGCGGACCAGGATGCGGAACCCGTCCGTGTACTCCTCGATGTAGTCGAGGAGGGCGAACGCCGCCTGCTCGCACAGCTCGCGGGGGTGGCCGGCCGTCAGCGAGCTGGTCACCATGTCCAGCAGACGCCGCATCTCACGGTCCACGACCACCGCGTACAGGCCCTCCTTGCCGCCGAAGTGCTCGTACACCACCGGCTTGGAGACGCCGGCCTTCGCCGCGATCTCCTCCACCGACGTGCCCTCGAACCCCTTGGCGGCGAACAGCGTGCGGCCGATCTCCAGCAGCTGCTGGCGTCGCTCCGCCCCCGTCATCCGGGTCCGGCGCGCACGCCGCGGCTTCTCGTTGCTGGGTGTGCTGGAGTCGGTCGCCACGCCGTCAATCATGCCGCGTCAACGGTCACCTTCTTGCGTCGGGCGCCCTTCCCGTCCTGGTTCCGGCGGGAATCGATACGCGAGCGTGACGGCCAGCGCACGTCGTACGCCCAGCCGAGCCGCTCGAACCAGCGGATGATCCGCGCCGACGAGTCCAGCTGACCGCGCTCCACACCGTGGCGGGCCGACGTCGGATCGGCGTGGTGCAGGTTGTGCCAGGACTCACCGCAGGAGAGCACGGCCAGCCACCACACGTTCCCCGAACGGTCACGCGACTTGAACGGCCGCTTGCCCACCGCGTGGCAGATCGAGTTGATGGACCACGTGACGTGATGCAACAACGCCACTCGAACGAGTGAGCCCCAGAAGAAGCCCGTGAAGGCCCCCCACCAGGACATCGTCACCAGACCGCCGATCAGCGGCGGCAGCGCCAGCGACAGCACGGTCCACAGGACGAACTGCCGCGAGATCGCGCGGATCGCCCCGTCCTTGATCAGATCCGGCGCGTACTTCTCCTGCGGCGTCTGCTCCTCGTCGAACATCCATGCGATGTGCGCCCACCACAGGCCCTTCATCAGGGCCGGAACCGTCTCGCCGAAACGCCACGGGGAGTGCGGGTCGCCCTCCGCGTCGGAGAACTTGTGGTGCTTGCGGTGATCGGCCACCCAGCGGACCAGAGGACCTTCCACCGCCATCGAGCCCGCGATCGCCAGCGCGATCCGCAAGGGCCGTTTGGCCTTGAACGAACCATGCGTGAAGTAGCGGTGGAATCCGATCGTGATGCCATGGCAGCCGAGGTAGTAGAAGAAGACCAGCAGGCCAAGATCCAGCCAGCTCACACCCCAGCCCCAGGCCAGCGGAACCGCCGCGAGCAGCGCCAGAAACGGGACGGTGATGAAGAGCAGGAGAGTGATCTGCTCGATCGAACGCTTCTGCTCACCGCCCAGTGTGGCGGAGGGGAGTGGGGTGTCGTTGGCCGCCTTCGGGGCGTCGTCGATCACATCGGAACTCGTGGTCATGGGCGTCCCCTGTGGGATCGAGTATGGAGAGAGTGGCCGGATACGGTGCCTACGGTTCCGTAACCTACGGCATCGTAAGTATGGCAGCGCGCGGCCCGGCGGCAAGAGCCCGAAAGTCTGCGCGTCCGCATCGAGACCTATCCTTGGAGACGGTCGGACAGCGCGGTCCGCTCTGTTTTTCTTCCCGGAAGCCCTCGCCCTAAGCGGCGCACGCCGCGCAGGACCGACGGGTTCCCCGCCAGACGAGCTTCAACACTGCAAGGAGCCGCACCTGTGAGCAGTGCCGACGACCAGACCACCACAACCAGCAGTGAGCTGCGCGCCGACATCCGCCGCCTGGGCGACCTGCTGGGCGAGACCCTCGTACGCCAAGAGGGCCCCGAGCTCCTCGAACTGGTCGAGCGAGTCCGCCGCCTCACCCGAGAGGACGGCGAGGCCGCCGCCGAACTGCTGCGCGGCACGGAACTGGAGACCGCCGCCAAGCTCGTCCGCGCCTTCTCCACGTACTTCCACCTGGCGAACGTCACCGAACAGGTGCACCGCGGCCGTGAACTGCGAGCCAAGCGAGCCGCCGAAGGCGGACTCCTCGCCCGCACCGCGGACCGGCTCAAGGACGCCGACGCCGAACATCTGCGCGCCACCGTGCGCAACCTCAATGTCCGCCCAGTTTTCACCGCCCACCCGACGGAAGCCGCCCGCCGTTCCGTCCTCAACAAGCTGAGGCGGATCGCCGCACTGCTGGAGACCCCCGTCATCGAGGCCGACCGGCGCCGCTACGACACCCGTCTGGCCGAGAACATCGACCTTGTCTGGCAGACGGACGAACTGCGAGTCGTCCGCCCCGAACCCGCCGACGAGGCCCGCAACGCGATCTACTACCTCGACGAACTCCACGCGGGCGCCGTCGGCGACGTCCTCGAAGACCTCACCGCCGAACTGGAACGCGTCGGCGTCCAGCTCCCCGATGACACCCGCCCCCTCACCTTCGGCACCTGGATCGGCGGCGACCGCGACGGCAACCCGAACGTCACCCCGCAGGTCACCTGGGACGTCCTGATCCTCCAGCACGAGCACGGCATCAACGACGCCCTGGAACTCGTCGACGAACTGCGCGGCTTCCTCTCCAACTCCATCCGCTACACCGGCGCCACCGACGAACTCCTCGCCTCCCTCCAAACCGACCTCGAAGCGCTGCCGGAGATCAGCCCCCGCTACAAGCGCCTCAACGCCGAAGAGCCCTACCGCCTCAAGGCCACCTGCATCCGGCAGAAGCTGGAGAACACCAAGCAGCGCCTCGCCAAGGGCATCCCCCACGAGGAAAACCGCGACTACCTCGGCACCGCGGAACTCCTCCGCGACCTCACCCTCATCCAGACCTCCCTGCGCGAACACCGCGGCGCGCTCTTCGCCGACGGCCGCATGAACCGCACCATCCGCACCCTCGCCGCCTTCGGCCTCCAACTGGCCACCATGGACGTACGCGAACACGCCGACGCCCACCACCACGCCCTCGGTCAGCTCTTCGACCGCCTCGGCGAAGAGTCCTGGCGCTACGAGGACATGCCCCGCGAGTACCGGCACAAGCTGCTCGCCAAGGAACTCCGTTCCCGCCGGCCCCTGGGACCCACCCCCGCCCCACTGGACGCGGCCGGACACAAGACCCTCGGCGTGTTCGAGACCGTCAAGCGGGCCCTCCAGGTGTTCGGACCCGAGGTGATCGAGTCCTACATCATCTCGATGTGCCAGGGCGCGGACGACGTGTTCGCCGCCGCCGTCCTCGCCCGCGAGGCCGGACTGATCGACCTCCACGCCGGCTGGGCGAAGATCGGCATCGTGCCCCTCCTGGAGACGACCGACGAACTGCGCGCCGCGGACGTCATCCTCGACGACATGCTCGCCGACCCCTCCTACCGGCGACTCGTCGCGCTGCGCGGCGACGTCCAGGAGGTCATGCTCGGCTACTCCGACTCCTCGAAGTTCGGCGGCATCACCACCAGCCAGTGGGAGATCCACCGCGCCCAGCGGCGCCTGCGTGACGTGGCCCACCGCTACGGCGTACGCCTGCGCCTCTTCCACGGCCGCGGCGGCACCGTCGGCCGCGGCGGCGGCCCCTCGCACGACGCGATCCTCGCCCAGCCCTGGGGCACCCTGGAAGGCGAGATCAAGGTGACCGAGCAGGGCGAGGTCATCTCCGACAAGTACCTCGTCCCCTCACTCGCCCGCGAGAACCTCGAACTCACCGTCGCCGCCACGCTGCAGGCCTCCGCCCTGCACACCGCCCCCCGCCAGTCCGACGAAGCGCTCGCCCGCTGGGACGCGGCCATGGACGTCGTCTCCGACGCCGCCCACGACGCCTACCGGCGCCTGGTCGAGGACCCCGACCTCCCCGCGTACTTCTTCGCCTCCACCCCCGTCGACCAGCTCGCCGAACTCCACCTCGGCTCCCGGCCCTCCCGGCGCCCCGACTCCGGCGCCGGCCTCGACGGACTCCGCGCCATCCCCTGGGTGTTCGGCTGGACCCAGTCGCGACAGATCGTGCCCGGCTGGTTCGGCGTCGGCTCCGGACTGAAGGCACTGCGCGAAGCCGGGCTGGACAGCGTGCTGGAAGAGATGCACGAGCAGTGGCACTTCTTCCGCAACTTCGTCTCCAACGTCGAAATGACGCTGGCCAAGACGGACCTGCGCATCGCCCGCCACTACGTCGACACCCTCGTCCCGAGCGAGCTCAAGCACGTCTTCGCCACCATCGAAGCCGAACACGAGCTCACCGTCCGCGAGGTCCTGCGGATCACCGGCGGACAGGAACTCCTCGACGCCCAGCCGGTGCTGAAGCAGACCTTCACCATCCGGGACGCTTACCTCGACCCGATCTCCTACCTCCAGGTCGCCCTGCTCAAGCGGCAGCGCGACGACGCCGCGGCGGGTGCCGAACCCGACCCGCTGCTCTCCCGCGCCCTGCTCCTCACCGTCAACGGTGTCGCCGCCGGCCTGCGCAACACGGGCTGAAGATCCACACAGCACGGTGCCCCCATGGCCGCACGGCCATGGGGGCACCGTCATACGCCGGGGCTCAGCTCCGGCCGCCGACCTTGTGGCGGCGGAAGAGCAGGTAGCCGCCGACGGCGACGAGCGCGGCCGCGACGGCGGAGAGGATGCCGACGGGGGCGCTGCTGCCGGTCTCGGCGAGGTCGCCGCTCTTGTCGTTGTCGCCGCTGTCGCCGCCCTGGGCGGAAGGCGCCGGGGAGGCGGACGGGGACTCTCCCAGGACACCGCCCGCCACCGCGGTGGAGGCGGACGGGGACGGAGACGGAGTGACGCCGCCCTCGTCGTCGGAGTCCCCGGGGCCGCCCTCGCAGTCCGTCCAGAACACCTTGTGCTTCGCGGAGCCCTTCTCACCGTCGAAGTTCCAGAACAGCTTGTAGTGACCGTCCGGCAACGACATGTCGTTCGTACGGGCATGCCCCTCGGCGTCGAGCGTCAGCGAACCCGAGGTGACGGTCTCGCCCTTGACGTCGGCGGTCGGAGCCCAGGCCTCGATGTGCCAGGCGATCCGCTGGCCGCCGTCGAAACCGAAGGCGTCGAGGTAGAAGGTGCAGACATGCGGCTCGTTCTTGCGGAGATCCTCGCCGGTGACGGCGTCATGGATCTTCACGGTGCCGTTGTCGCCCTGCGGAGCGGCGTGGGCGGCGGGGGCGGTCAGCAGTGTGGCTGCCGCAGCGGCGGCGAGGGCGCCGGCGCGGAAGAGGGTACGCATGGGCAGTCCATCTTCGTCAGTGGAACGGAAGATGTGGAGGGGGCGGTTCAGCTTCCTGGTGCGCCGAAAACCGGTCAAGTGGTAAGACGTCCCACCTGTCTCATGTGTGACTTCTCGTCACAATGATCCTGATAACGATCAGGGAACACACAGAAGTTCGAGCGCTCAGAGCGCCACGAACGCGGCCGTCAGCAACGCCAGCCCCGCCCCGCCGAGCACCCACGCCAGACGCGTCAGACGCAGTCCACCCGCGACCACCACCGAAGCGAGAAGCAGCGCGCCACCGAGCGGAACCCACGCGTACAACACCCCGCCCGGACCCGTGCGCACCACGTCGTCGCTGCCCGGCTTCACCACCACCGCGTACGTCTGGCCCTTCTTCGCCACGACCGTGCTCTGAATGGTGACCCGGTCACGCGCGCGGGAACCCTCCGACGCAGGTGTGTACGGGCCGGTGCAACGGTCGTCGGCGCACGCCTGGACCGTCATCGTGCCGCGCTCGCGGCCCTTCGTGAGCATCACATGCTGAGCGGTACCCCACGACGCCCAGACGCCCGCGATCAGGATCAGCGCCGCGACCGTCCCCATCGCCGCGAGCCGCCCGAACCGCAGCGCCGAGGCCGCGCTCCGACGGGAGGTGAGGGCAGACATGGCGGCGATCCTTGGCCATGCCCCGGCACCCGGTCAACTCCGACGGCCATTTCTGGGGGACAAGTCCCGCGTTGTACGGACCTTTCGGCGGCCTCAGGAGTTGTACGTGCTCTGCGCCCGCTCCAACCCCTCGATGACCAGACACTCCACCGCGTCTGCCGCACGGTCCACGAAGTAGTCGAGCTCCTTGCGCTCCGCCGACGAGAAGTCCTTCAGCACGAAATCCGCCACCTGCATACGCCCCGGAGGGCGCCCGATTCCGAACCGCACGCGGTGATAGTCCGAACCCATCACCTTCGTCATGGACTTCAACCCGTTGTGCCCGTTGTCGCCACCGCCCAGCTTGAGCCGCAGCACGCCGTAGTCGATGTCCAACTCGTCATGCACCGCGACGATGTTCGCGACCGGCACCTTGTAGAAGTCCCGCAAGGCGTTCACCGGACCACCCGACAGATTCATGTACGACATCGGCTTCGCCAGGATCACCCGACGGCTCCCCGGACCCGGCGGACCGATCCGGCCCTCCACCACCTGCGCCTGAGCCTTGCCCGCCCGCTTGAACCCGCCACCGATCCGCCCCGCGAGCAGGTCGGCCACCATGAACCCCACGTTGTGCCGGTTCATCGCATACCCCGGCCCCGGATTGCCGAGCCCCACGATCAACCACGGAGCGCCCGCGTCGGTCGTCACGTCCATGTCTCCTTCATGTACGCCGGCCGCCGCTCCTCAGGAGCGGCGGCCGGCGAAACGATGACAGCGAGGATCAGACCTCGGCGCCCTCGGCAGCCTCTTCCTCGGCCTCGCCCGCGGCCTCCTCCGCCTGCGCGGCCAGAACCTGCAGAACGACGGCGTCGCCGTCGATGTCCAGCGTCGTGCCGTCCGGAAGCGGGATGTCCTTGGCGAGGATGGAGGCGCCGGCCTCCAGGCCCTCGATGGAGACGGTGACCGACTCGGGGATGTGCGTGGCCTCGGCCTCGACCGGCAGCGCGTTCAGCACGTGCTCCAGCAGGTTGCCGCCCGGAGCCAGCTCGCCCTCGGTGTGCACGTAGATCTCGACGTTGACCTTCTCACCGCTCCTGACGAGCAGCAGGTCGACGTGCTCCAGGAAACCCTTGATGGCGTCACGCTGGACAGCCTTCGGGATCGCCAGCTTCTTCTTGCCGTCGAGTTCCAGGGCCAGCAGAACGTTCGGGGTACGCAGCGCCAGCAGCAGATCGTGACCCGGCAGCGTGACGTGGGTCGGGGCGTCACCGTGACCGTACAGAACGCCCGGAACCTTGCTCTCACGGCGAATACGACGCGCGGCACCCTTGCCGAACTCCGTACGGATCTCGGCGGCGAGCTTTACCTCGGCCATGCTCAATCACTCCTCGTAACTAGGGGAAGGTGGTCACCCGGCCATACATCGGCCTGCTACGAAGAGCGCGTCGATAACGGACCGCCGTACCAAAAAAGTACGGCCTCCCTCGCCGAGCAACTGTGACAGCTTACGCGGCGAGAAGGCCGTACCAGAAATCGATCTTCCGGGCCCTCTGACGTGGGCCTCCTACTCGTCGAACAGGCTCGTCACCGAACCGTCCTCGAACACCTCACGCACCGCACTCGCGATCGTCGGGGCGATCGACAGCACCGTGATCTTGTCCAGCGCCAGCTCACCCGGCGTCGGCAGCGTGTCCGTGAAAATGAACTCGCTCACCTTCGAGTTCTTCAGCCGGTCGGCCGCCGGACCCGACAGCACACCGTGCGTGGCCGTCACAATGACGTCCTCCGCACCATGCGCGAACAGCGCCTCCGCCGCCGCGCAGATCGTGCCGCCCGTGTCGATCATGTCATCGACGAGGACACAGACCCGGCCCTCCACATCACCGACCACCTCGTGCACCGTGACCTGATTCGCCACGTCCTTGTCCCGGCGCTTGTGCACGATCGCCAGCGGCGCACCCAGACGGTCACACCAGCGGTCCGCGACCCGTACCCGACCCGCGTCCGGCGACACCACGGTCAGCTGGGTGCGATCCACCTTCCCGCCCACATAGTCCGCCAGCAGCGGCAACGCGAAGAGATGATCGACCGGGCCGTCGAAGAAACCCTGGATCTGATCCGTGTGCAGGTCCACCGTCAGGATCCGGTCGGCACCCGCCGACTTCATCATGTCCGCGACCAGACGCGCCGAAATCGGTTCACGTCCACGGTGCTTCTTGTCCTGACGGGCGTAACCGTAGAACGGCACAATCACCGTGATGCTCCGAGCGGAAGCCCGCTTCAGAGCATCGATCATGATCAATTGCTCCATGATCCACTTGTTGATCGGAGCCGTGTGGCTCTGGATCAGGAAGCAGTCGGCACCACGCGCCGACTCCTCGTAACGGACATAGATCTCACCGTTCGCGAAGTCGAAGGCCCTTGTAGGGACAACCCCGACACCCAGCTCGTGGGCCACCGCCTTGGCAAGCTCGGGGTGGGCGCGGCCGGAGAAGAACATCAACTTCTTCTCGCCGGTCGTCTTGATCCCGGTCACAGCACTGTCTCCTCAGAGGTGTCTCAGCTGGGCGCAGACAAGTGATCGCAACCGTCGTCGATCACGATGAGCTGCATGTCCTGGTAGGGGTGTGTGAATGTGCGGTTATCACGGTACGCCGAGTCAGACGTGCCTGTTTCCGGTCAGCTTTCGCCCTCCGCCTCACGAGAAGCCGCCTCCGCCGCCTTCGCCGCAGCGCTCCCCGGACGCTTCCGCGCCACCCAACCCTCGATATTCCGCTGCTGACCACGGGCCACAGCCAGCGAACCGGGCGGCACATCCTTCGTGATGACCGAGCCCGCCGCCGTGTAGGCGCCGTCCCCGACCGTGACGGGTGCCACAAACATGTTGTCCGAACCCGTCTTGCAATGTGAACCCACCGTCGTGTGGTGCTTCGCCTCACCGTCGTAGTTCACGAACACGCTCGCGGCACCGATGTTCGTGTACTCGCCGATCGTCGCATCCCCCACATACGACAGATGCGGCACCTTCGTGCCCTCACCGATCGACGCGTTCTTCGTCTCCACATACGTACCCAGCTTGGCCTTCAGCCCAAGCCGCGTACCCGGACGCAGATACGCGAACGGCCCGACCGACGCCTGCGGCCCCACCTCCGAGCCATACGCGACGGTGTTGTCGACCCGGGCCCCCGGGCCCACCCGGGTGTCCGTGAGACGCGAGTTCGGACCGACCTCCGCACCCTCGCCCAGATGAGTGGCCCCATGAAGCTGCGTACCCGGATGCACGATCGCGTCCTGCTCGAACGTGACCGTCACATCGATCCAGGTGGTGGCCGGGTCGACGACCGTCACCCCGGCGAGCATCGCCCGCTCGAGGAGGCGGTCGTTGAGGATGCGGCGGGCCTCCGACAGCTGCACGCGATTGTTGATCCCGGCGATCTCACGATGGTCGCCGGCCACGGACGCGCCCACACGGTGACCGGCCCCGCGAAGAATCCCGAGCACATCCGTCAGGTACTCCTCACCCTGACTGTTGTCCGTCCGCACCTTGCCGAGCGCATCGGCGAGGAGCTGCCCGTCGAAGGCGAAGACACCCGAGTTGATCTCCCGGATGGCGCGCTGCGACTCGGTGGCGTCCTTGTGCTCGACGATCGCCGTCACCGCACCGGAGACTCCGTCGCGGACAATGCGGCCGTAGCCGGTCGCGTCCGGCACCTCGGCGGTCAGCACGGTCACGGCGTTGCCGTCCGCGCTGTGCGTGGCGGCGAGATGACGGAGCGTTTCGCCACTGAGCAGGGGAGTGTCCCCGCAGACCACGACCACGGTGCCGTCGACGGCACCACCCAGCTGCTCCAGCCCCATCCGCACCGCGTGCCCGGTGCCGTTCTGCTCGGCCTGCACCGCTGTCCGTACGCCCGGGTCGATCCCGGCGAGGTGCGCGGTGACCTTCTCGCGGGCGTGCCCCACGACGACGACCAGTTGCTCGGGGTCCAACTCACGCGCGGCGGCGAGCACATGGCCCACAAGGGAACGGCCACAGATGTCGTGCAGGACCTTCGGTGTGGCCGACTTCATACGGGTGCCCTCACCCGCTGCGAGTACGACGACGGCTGCCGGGCGGTTGGCGCTCACGGGTTTTGCCCTTCGGCTTCGGATGACTGCGATGTCTTTGGGGTGTGGACATGGGCAGGATACCGGGGCGTAGTGCGGGGGAAATGTGAGCGGGGCCTGACTTGGTGGTCAGGCCCCGAACCGAGCATGGCTCCCCCGCCAGGACTCGAACCCGGACAGATGGCACCAAAAGCCACAGTGCTGCCAATTACACCACGGGGGATTAAATCCGACCAAACCGGACATCTGGCTAGGTCGCCGGGTGGGCACCCAACACTATGCCGTACCAGGCGCCTTCCATGCGACGATACAACTCCGCGCTCTTGGTGACGTAGATGACCAAGCAGCCTCGATAGGTCTCTGCCGTGTTCTTGCGGTTTGTTCGAGGGGTGTGCTGCTTGAGCGTGGTCGGTTGGAAGGTGGAAGCGTCCACCCCGACCAGATCGGCCCAGAATGCCACGGCTTCTGCTGCGTCTGCAGTCGCGTGAATGCTGACCCTGAACCGCATGCGTTCGCGTTCCACGCCCAGCGACTCGAGCCAGCGCAGATAGAGCTTGATCACATTCGGGTCGCTGTTGATGAACTGCAGCGCCTCCGTGCGTCGATACGGCTTGTCCTTGGAGCCCTCGGCCCAGTAGAGGGCGACCCCGGCGATGAACAACTCGCGCTCCGACAGCTCGCCGATGGCTGCCGCTGCAGCCTGTTTGACGTCCGCGCGCTCGCGGTCCTGCGTAGCGCGCAGTCGTGCGAGCCCGGCGTTCATCCGCGCTCGCTGCTCTTCCGGTGTGCACCGGGGTTCCGGATGCGGCAGATCTCGTACCCACAGCGAGACTGAGCTCTTGGAGCAGCCCAGCTCGGCTTGAATCTCGTTGTACGTCCAGCCCTGCTCGCGTAGCTCCCTGGCCCGCTCGCGGAGGTCGTCCTTCGCCCGGGGGCGCTTCGTCCACTCGGCTGGGGGCTCGCCCTCGACGAGGCGTTGGAGGATCTCCTTGTTGTGGACCTGAAGCGCGTCCCGGATCTGCCGAAGGCTGCAGCCCTCGCGCCGCAAGGCGATTGCCTGCTCCCGCAGCCCCTCGAAGTCGGCGTACTTGCTGTGTGCGTGTGCCATGGGCATACCGTCAGGTGGGAATGGGGGCGTCCGGATCGAAACGGTGAGCGATTCAGCAGTTCGAGGGATATCGGATCGTTTCGCTTCTGTTCGATTGCGGGGTGTGGTGTGGCCCAGTGCCCCGAACTTGCCGGAAAAGGGGTGGCGTGCGCCCGTAGGCTGGAGGCATGACCACGACGGGGGAAGACCACACCGTGGCCCTGAAGGGGCCGTGGTGGTGGGCGAGGTGGCGTAGCGCGGTGCTCGATGGAGGGCTCGCGTTGGTGTCCGCCGTCGAGTGTGCGATCGAGGGGGTTCCGTTCGCGCGGGACGCGGGGCTGCCGGTTCCGGCGGGGGTGGTTTTCGGGCTGTTCGCGGGGGCCGTCCTGCTGCTGCGCCGGAAGTGGCCGATCACGGTCGTGCTCGTCTCGATCGCGATCACGCCTGCCGAGATGGGCTACCTGATGGGGCTCGTCGGGCTCTACACGCTGGCCGCGTCGGAGTTGCCGCGGCGGATCACCGGGGCGCTGGCGGCGATGTCGATGCTCGGGGTGCTGATCGTCACGTATGTGCGGGCGCATCAGGGCGTGGTGCGCGGTGATGTGGCCTTCGGTGAGTGGGCGGTGCCGTTCCTGTCGCTGACGACTTCGCTGGGCATGACGGCGCCGCCGGTTCTGCTCGGGTTGTACGTGGGTGCGCGGCGCCGTCTGATGGAGAGCTTGCGTGAGCGGGCCGATTCGCTGGAGCGGGAGTTGCAGCTGCTGGCCGAGCGGGCGGAGGAGCGCGCGGAGTGGGCGCGGAACGAGGAGCGGACGCGGATCGCGCGTGAGATGCATGACGTGGTCGCCCACCGGGTGAGCCTGATGGTCGTGCATGCGGCGGCGTTGCAGGCGGTGGCGCGGAAGGATCCGGAGAAGGCTGCCAGGAACGCGGCGCTTGTGGGGGACATGGGCCGGCAGGCATTGACGGAGCTGCGGGAGATGCTGGGGGTGCTGCGTACGGGGGAGGGTTCGGCGCCCCGGGTGCAGTCGATGCAGTCGGTGCCGTTGGCGGCGGTGGGGGCTGCTGCGGCCGCGGCTGCCGCGGCGTCCCGGGCTGTCGGCGACGAGGGGGGCGAGGGGCCTTGTCTCGCGGATCTGGACGAGCTCCTCGGGCAGTCCGCCGCCGCCGGGATGGCGGTGGATCTCTCGGTCGACGGTGATGCCCGCGCGTACGCCCCGGAGGTCGAGCAGACCACGTATCGCGTCGTGCAGGAGGCGTTGACGAACGTCCACAAGCACGCGGCGGGTGCGAAGACGCATGTGCGGCTGGCGCATCGTTCGTCGGAGATCGCGATGCAGGTGGAGAACGAGCCGCCGCCGGAGCCGGAGGCGGCGTCGGACGCGCGTCTGCCGAGTGGGGGGAATGGCCTGGTCGGGATGAAGGAGCGGGTTTCCGCTCTGGGGGGTGTGTTCGTTTCGGGGCCCACGGACGCGGGTGGGTTCCGGGTGTCGGCCGTGATCCCCGCTGATGGCTGAGGGCTGACGGTTGAGCTGAGGGCTGACGGCTGATGGCTAGGGCTGACGGCTGATCAGCCCGTCGTCAGGCGTTCCGGCTCTGTGCCCGAGATGAGGCCCGTCAGGGCCTGGTCGATGTCGGGGCCGAGGTACCAGTCGCCGGTGTGGTCGAGGGTGTAGACGCGGCCTTCGGCGTCGATGGCGAGCAGCGCGCGGCTTTCGGATTCTTCGCCGAGGGGGCAGACCTCGGTGTCGAGGGCGCGGCCGAGGTCGGCGAGGGTGCGGGCCATGTGGAGGCCGTGCAGGGGGTCGAGGTGGACGGGGGAGGGGGCGATCTGGCGGCCGGGACCGGGCGGTTGGATGTGCAGGCCGCCGAACTCCGCCCAGGCTTCGACCGCCGCGGGGAACACGGCGTGCCGGTGGCCGGCGGGGGATTCGTGGCTGCGGAGGGCGTCGGCCCAGATCTCGGCCTGCTTTATGTCCCAGCGGCCCGGCTGCCATCCGGCGGTGCGCAGTGCCGTGTCCACGGGCGCGGGGAAGCGGCTCGTGGAGGTGGAGGAGGAGGCGCGGTCGGCGTGCATCGGCCCTTCGTTCGTCGAGCGGTGTGGGGTGAGGTGTGTCCTCGTTCGTACGCGGGTGTGGGAAGACTCACGTCTCCGCTGTCGTCGGGTCGACGATGCGTACGCCGAAGTGGGCGCTGAGCGCGGTGCAGGAGCGGCATGGTGCGGCGAAGCTGCCGTGCAGCGGGTCGCCGTCCTCGCGGATGCGGCGGGCGGTGAGTTTCGCGTTCTTGAGGGACTTGCGTGCTTCGCCGTTCGTCATGGGTTTGCGTGCGGCCCGCTTGGTGCGGGCGGCGTCGGCCGCGCTGATGTGCCGTGAGATCAGGATCGCTTCGGCGCACCGGCCGGTGAACCGGTCGCGTTGGCCGCTGGTGAGGGTGTCGAGGAAGTCCCGTACGAGGGGGTGGAGGGCGGGCGCCTGGTCGCCGCGCCCGGCAGTTCCGGTGAGGGTGGCGCCGCGTACGGAGAGGGCGGCGGCGACGGTGGGGAGTATGCCGTCGCGGCGGTGGAGGAGGACGGGTGCGTGGCGTCTTTCGGTGCTGCTCCAGCCCACCCGGGGGTCACCGGACGTGCCTGTCTGTGTGACGTTCATGGTCGTGCTCCCTCCCCTTCCCCCGCGACGGTAGCGGCTGTTGTCCTGCCCCCGGGCGGGGACAGAGTGCCAAACTCCGGGGCCGGTGTGGAAGCTGAGGCGGTGCGACACGCGCGGTCTTCGTCTCACCGTCACGGCAGGGTGACGGCTGGTCACGGAACCGGAGGCCCGGTGGCCGGTACGGAACCGGACGCCCGGTGACCGGTGTCGTCCAACGACATAGGCTGTCGATATCCGTGGAACATCAGAACGCCGCAGGGGGCAACCGCCATGACGACAGGTCGGCTCGGGCAGCAAGCCGCGCCGCCGAACGCGGCCTACGCCGGGCAGGTCGTGCATTTTCCGGACCCGGTCCGGGCCGCCCGTCACCCCAGAGGTGTACGGATCGACGAGTACGGCTACCCCGACTTCTCGGCGTACGCGCGTGCCGCCGCGGAGATCGCCGAGCCGCCCGAGGGTTTCGGTGTCGATGAGTTGCGGCTGACGGACTATGTGTCGGCGAACGCGGCGATGGCGGCTTCGGGACATGACCTGTGGGACACGATTCCGCCGGTGGCGACGCCGCACGGCTGGACGTGGCATCACGTGCCGGGTACGCGGCGGTTGGAGCTGGTGCCGGTCGAGGTGAAGGCGCTGCTGCGGCATCACGGCGGGCTGGCGACGGCGGCCGTGGACCAGAACAAGCGGGGCACGCGGCCGTTGCAGGAGACGCGGCCCGCGCATTTCGGGTTGCCGAAGTCGTCGGTGGCGGTGACCGAGCAGCAGGTGCTGGGGGCCGAGGAGGACCTCGGGTACCGGCTTCCGGGTACCTATCGGTCGTTCCTGAAGGCGGCGGGCGGGTGCGCGCCGGTGGGCGCGGCGCTCGACGCGGAGCTCGGACTGCTCGTCGACCAGCCGTTCTTCACGGTGCGGGACGAGGCCGCCGTCAATGACCTCGTGTATGTCAACAAGTGTCTGCGCGATCACCTCACCAAGGACTACTTGGGAGTTGGTTTCGTACAGGGTGGCCTGCTCGCGGTGAAGGTGAAGGGCGAGCGGATCGGGTCGGTCTGGTTCTGCGCGTACGACGATGCCCGTGACCAGGACGCGTGGCCGCCGGCCGAGCGCGTGCAGCGGCTGTTGCTGCCCTGCGGTGACGACTTCGACCAGTTCCTGGGTCGGCTCGCGGGTAATCCGCCGGAGCTGGAGACCGTGGCGAACCTGATGGTGGACGGCGGCTTCGCGCATGCCGTGGCCGTCTCTTCGGTGGGGGAGTGAACGTCCGATGGTGACCTTCGCGCAGGCGCAGGAGCGCGCGGAAGAGTGGATCAACGGTGATGTGGCCTCGTATCAGCATCGTGAGGTGCGGGTGCGGGAGTTCGAGCTCGGGTTCGTGGTCTGGGCGGAGGATCGCGCCGATGGTCCTCGGTCCGACGGGGGCGAGCAGCGGCTTGTCATCGCGCGCGACAGCGGGGAGGCCACGTTGTGGCCGTCGCTGCCGGTCGGTGAGGTGATTCGCCGGTACGAGGAGGAGTACGGGGTGCCGGACGCGGCACCCGAACCGGCGCCGGCGCCTCCGGCGCGGGTCGATCTGAACCAGACGTCGTTCCTGCTGACTCCCCCGGAGTGGCTGCAGGAGGCGGCGGACAGGATGGGGATTCCGGACCAGCGGGCGGGTTCGTCTCCGGGCTCGGCCCAGGGTTCGTCCCAGGGTTCCTCGCCGGCTTCGTCTCCGGGTTCGTCCGACGGGGCGGGGGCTCGGCCGGCCGCGGCCGCCTCCGGTAACGGGGCTTCCGCCAATGGGGTTGCCGGCGGCGGGGCTGTTCCGCCGGCGCCCGGTGCGCCCGCCGCCCCCGGAGGTGCCACGTCGTGGCCTGCCGCCGGGGGAGGGGCCGAGTCCGGCTCCGCCGCTGGGCCGGGCGCGCCCTCCGCCGCCACTCCGTGGGCCGGGACGGACACCAACGCCGAGCCGGGTGAGGACCGTTCCGTGCCGTTGCCCGCGACGGTGTTCTCGCCGCCGGTGAGCGACCCCGACGACGGCGGTACGCCGCCGCCCGCGGCGCCGGACGCCAAGACCGCCCTGATGTCGGGCGGCAGCCGGCTTCCGCGTACGGCGGTGGCCCCGGCGGTCGACAACGAGCAGGGTTCGGGCGCGACACCGGGCCCGACGCCACCGCCGGGCGCTCCCCAGGGCCCGGGTGCGGCCGGTACTCCGCCTCCGCCGGGTGCTTCGTACGGGTACCCGCAGGGCACCCCGCCGCCGGGGTCTTCGTACGGTTACCCGCAGGGACCCGGTGCGGCCCCGAACACGCCGCCGAACACGCCGCCGAGCGCGCCCGGTACGCCGCCGCCCGCCGGTCCCAACGCCCCGCAGCCGCCTGCCGGTTCGAGTGCGCCGGAGCGACCGCTGCCGCCCAACGCCGGTGACATCGCCGACGCCGCGACCAGCAAGGCGCAGTCGCCGCCGCGTCGGGCGCGTGCCAGTGGGGCGAGTACGCCGCCTCCGCCGGGTGCGCCCGGGACGCCGGGCGCGCGGCCGGGTGGTACGCCTCCGCCGTCCGGGCCCGGTGCGCCGGGTACCCCGGCGGGTGGGTACGTGCCCACCCAGCTTGTCTCGCAGCTTGGTCCGGAGGGTCCGGAGGGCCCCGGTGGTCCCAAGCCTCCGGGTGCGCCTCAGCCTCCGGGTGCGCCTCAGCCTCCGGGTGCTCCGGGTGCTCCGAACCCTCCGGGTGGTACGCCCTCCGGTGGTGTCCACCACGCCGCGACGGTGCTGGCCGATCCGAGTCAGCTCGGCGGCAGCTCCGGTGGTCCCAAGCCTCCGGGCGCGCCTGGTGCACCTGGTGCACCGCAGCCTCCCGGTGCGCCCGGTGCGCCCGGTGCCCCCGGCGCGCCTCAGCCTCCGGGTGCTCCGAATCCTCCGGGTGGTACGCCGCCCGGGGGCGCCCACCACGCGGCGACCGTGCTGGCCGGGCCCGGCCCCGGCGGCCCGGGCGCGGGTGC
>NZ_VBZC01000077.1:0-41236 GCF_005786655.1 Streptomyces montanus | reverse complement strand
TCCCGAACCGGCTCGACGGGCGCGGCCGGAGCCGGAGCCGAGGCCGCGGCCGGGGCCGAGTCAGGTCCCGGGGCCCCGCGCACGGCGGCTCGAGCCGCGGCAGGCCCGCCCCCTGGCGGAACGGGAGGAGCGGAGGGACCAGAGGAACCAGGCGGAGCAGACGCAGCGGAACCACCCTGCGCCCCCGCATGAGCATCGGGCCCAGGCACGTATCCCATGGCAGGCCCGGCGCCCGCCCCGGCGAAGTTGACGCCCCGCTCCAACCGGTCGAGCCGGGCCATGACGGACCGCTCGTCGCCGTACGCCGCGGGCAACATCACCCGCGCACAGATCAACTCGAGCTGAAGCCGGGGCGAGGTGGCCCCCCGCATCTCCGTCAGCCCGTCATTGACGAGATCGGCGGCACGGCTCAGCTCGGCCGCGCCGAAGACGCCCGCCTGCGCCTGCATCCGCTCCACGACATCGGCGGGAGCATCGATGAGCCCCTTCTCGGCGGCATCGGGCACGGCCGCCAGAATCACCAGATCCCTGAGCCGCTCCAGCAGATCGGCGACGAATCGCCGTGGATCGTTGCCCCCCTCGATGACCCGGTCCACGATCTCGAAGGCGGCGGCCCCGTCCCCCGCGGCGAAAGCCTCCACGACCGAGTCGAGGAGCGACGCTTCCGTGTACCCCAGCAGGGCGGTCGCCATGGCGTACGTCACGCCGTCCGCACCGGCCGCGGCCAGCAGCTGATCCATGACGGACATGGAGTCACGTACGGACCCGGCCCCGGCCCGCACCACGAGCGGAAGCACCCCGTCCTCGACGGGAATGCCCTCATGTCCGCAGACCTCGCCCAGATACTCCCTCAGGGTCCCCGGCGGCACGAGCCGGAACGGGTAGTGGTGGGTCCGCGACCGGATGGTCCCGATGACCTTCTCGGGCTCGGTCGTGGCGAAGATGAACTTGAGGTGCTCCGGCGGCTCCTCGACCACCTTCAGCAGGGCGTTGAACCCCGCCGAGGTGACCATGTGCGCCTCGTCGATGATGTAGATCTTGTACCGGCTGCCGGCCGGCCCGAAGAAGGCCTTCTCGCGCAGGTCACGGGCGTCGTCCACGCCACCGTGCGAAGCGGCGTCGATCTCGATGACGTCAATGGACCCCGGCCCGTTCCTCGCCAGGTCCCGGCAGGACTGGCACTCACCGCAGGGCGTGGGTGTGGGCCCCTGCTCACAGTTCAGACACCGCGCCAGGATCCGCGCACTGGTCGTCTTCCCGCATCCGCGCGGCCCACTGAACAGGTACGCGTGATTGACCCGGTTGTTGCGCAGCGCCTGCTGCAGCGGGTCAGTGACATGCTCCTGCCCGATGACCTCGGCGAACGACTCCGGGCGATAACGGCGGTACAGCGCGAGAGACGACACACATACGAGGTTATAGGCGCCCACTGACAACAAGGACCGCCCACGGGAACGGACCTCAGGCTCACCGCGACCGAACCCCTGGCTCACCCGGGCTTCCGGCCCCCGAACCCGGCGCCGAACACAAAGCGCCCCCCACGCACCCGCCAGAGCCAACCTACCCTTGCTGCCTTCCGGCCCTGGGGGAGTTCAGTCAGATAGCGCCACGTGAGGGGCTCCGCACAGAGTACCTGATCCGACCGGCACGAACGAGTTCGCGACCACTCCCCGCCGTCATGTAATGTTTCCGGCGGAGGATTCGCCTAGAGGCCTAGGGCGCACGCTTGGAAAGCGTGTTGGGGGCAACCCCTCACGAGTTCGAATCTCGTATCCTCCGCCAGTGCCTCACCGGGCACGATGTCGAAGGGCCCCACCGTTCGCGGTGGGGCCCTTCGACGGTTTCCGTCTCGGTTTCCGTCTCAGTTGGTTTTCCGTCCCAGTCAGCCGTCGGCGTCCGCACCGGCGGGGCTCACATGGGAGCGGAGTGCAGCGCGCGTACCAACTGCGGGGTGAGCAGTTCGCCGGCGCGGTCGGCGAGGACGGCCATTTCGTAGCCGACCAGGCCGACGTCGCATCCTTCGGCGGCGAGGACGCCCAGGCAGCTGCCGTCGCGAATGCGGCCGACCATGAGGAAGCCCCCAAGCATTTCGATCATGACGAGCTTCATGCCGTGGAAACCGTGTGCCGTCGCCGCGTTCTGGGCGAGGCTGGTGATGCCGGAGACGACGGCGGCGAGGTGGTCGGCACGATCTCGGCCGAGGCTGTCCGAGGCGGCCATGAGCAGGCCGTCGGAGGAGACGGCGACGGCATCGGTGACGCCGTCGGTGGTGCGCACGAACTCCGAGACGAGCCAGCCGAAACTCTGGACGGCGGTGGTCACGATGACGCTCCTTGGGGGGTTCTGGCTTCAGCGCGGGCGACACCCGCTCGGAAGCCGTTGAGCAGGGAGGAGACGGCGGGCCTGGCGGGCGGGGGTGAGGCGGAGGAGTCGTCCTCCACGGGGGCGAGCAGACGCCCGGGGAGGGCGAGGAGTGCGGACAGGCCGCCGCCGGTGGTGTCGAAGAGGTGGACTTGGGTGCCTTCACCGAGGCGGTGGGCCAGTCGGCCGATGACGAGGTGGCCGAGGAACCGGGTGGGTGCGGCGAGGAGGGCCTCCTCGCCGGAGTGGGAGAGGCGGGCGCCCGCACGTACTTTGTCGGCTTCGGACATGCCGATGCCGTGGTCGACGACGGCGAAGCAGTACGTGTCGTCCTCGGTGTCGTACCAGCCGTGCACCTCGACCGGTTCGGTCGGGGGCGAGAAATTCAGCCCGTTCTCGATGAGTTCGGCGAGGAGGTGGGCGACATCGGCGACGGCGTGCCCGCGCACCCGCACCGGCTCCACGGTCGCGATCAGGACCCGCCGGTACTGCTCCACCTCGGCGACGGCGGACTGGACGACCTCCAGGCCGTCGGCGGGTGCTGCCGTGGGCCGCGGCGGATTCTGCCCGGCCAGGACCAGCAGGCTTTCGGCATTGCGCCGCATACGGGTGGCGAGGTGGTCGAGTTCGAAGAGCTCGGCGAGAGCGTCCGGGTCGAGTTCCTGCTGTTCCAGGCGGGTGATGAGGCTGAGCTGGCGACGCACGAGGTTCTGGTTGCGGCGGCCGAGATTGGCGAGCGATTCGGTGGTGTTGCGGCGCAGGCCGGCCTGCTGGGCGGCCAGGTGGAGGGCGGTGTGTTCCACCTGGTGCAGGGACGCTGCGACCTCGGCGATCTCGGCCGCGCCGCCCAGCAGCCGTGCATCGGGATTCTCCGGGGCGTCCGCCGGCGCGAGGAGTTCTCCATGGTCCTGCGGGGACTGCTGGATACGGGCGACGGTTGCGGGCAGCCGATGCCGCGCCACGTCGTGGGCGGCCTCGGCGAGCGCGCGGAGCGGGCGCGTGAGGGAACGGGACGCGAAAGCGGCGAGACCCGCGACGAGGGCGGCCATGAGCATTCCCCCGACGAGATCGGCGGCGAGGTTCCGCTCGGCGTCGTGGCTGAGCCGGTCGGCCCGGTCCCGTACGTCGTCACCGACCGACTGCTGGACGGCGTACAGATCGTCGACGAGTACGGTCATCGCGTCCCACCAGGTGCCGACATCGGCGCTCAGCCGGGAGCCGTCGGCGGCGCCTTCCGCCTGTTTCTCGTAGGCGGTGGCGCGTTCGGCGTCCTCGGTTCCGAAGGCTTTCCTCAGGGCCGCGCGCTGAGGTGCGGTGGCGACCTGCCGGAAGCGGGCGAGGGCGGCGACACGTGTGGCGCGTATCTCGCTGAAATCGATGTACGCGCGGCCCTGGAAGGCGCCTTGGGCGAACACGCCGTTGAGGAGTCCGCGTTCGAGAGCGACGGACTCCTTGGCCGCAGCCAGCTCCCGCAACGCGGCCAGCCCGTCGCGCAGTTGACGGTCCGCGCCCGTCGCGGTCTCCGCCACCGGATCGACGGTGTTCAGGGCATCGACGGCGCCTGTGTAGAAAGTGAGGGTCGCGGCCTGGTCGGCTGTGCCTCTGTCGGCGGCGGCCCGGATGTCGGCGAGGCGCCGCAAGTGCCGCTGGACGACGTCCTCGACCGCGCTTTCGCTACGCATTCCACGCAGCGCCGTGTCCACACGCTCGCGCGTGGTGGAGAGCGGTGGACGGAACTCCTCCGCACCGCCCAACAGACCGTTGGTCAAGCCGCGTTCGCGCTGCAGCTGGTGCACCAGGGCCTGGATGCGCAAGCTGAGGCCGACCTCGCCCCGGGTCGTCCGGGCATCGCCGAGGGCCTCGGCGCGGCCGTGTACGGCGAGACCGGCCACCGCCAGCAGCAGGCAGATCGGGACCGCGATGACCACCGCCACCCTGCCCCTGATGCTGCGCCAACCAGGCATCGGCCGTCGGCCAGGAGTCGTTCGGCCCCTGCGGCGCACTGAACTGCCCGTGCCGAAGCCGCCCTTGCCGATTGCGGCAAGCCTGCCGTGCAGCGACCGTACCGGCATCCACACCCTCATGCTGACGAAGCTAGTCCGACCGCCGGAGCGCCCGGTTTCCGACCTGTTAGACCACGTGAGAAGTTCCGTTGCGCCGCTCTCACACCGCAGGGTCAGAGACTGTGACCGCAGATCGGTCCGCGCCCGTCGTAGAGAATGCCCAGCTCCCGGTAGGTGTCCAGCTCACCGGGGGCGAACTCGTAGCGGGCGTCGAGGTCGTCGTAGTAGGTGGCGGGGATCTCGAGCAGGTCCGTGCCGGCCGCACGAAGCCGGCGGGCGGTGTCGGCGATGAGCCGCTTCGGGTGCGGTTCGGTGACGACCGGTTCGATGCCGAGGCAGGACAGGATGCGGGCCGGAATCCCACGCCATGGTGCCCGGGCACGCCGATCGGGTACTGCCGGCAGACGCGGCCCGTGGACGGTGCCGACGACCCGCTGGTCCCGTCGCATCGCGCATCCCGCCGGGCTGAAGAGCCAGGACGCTCCCCGGGGGCGCTGTCGGCCCGCCCCCATCGCAGCCGATGGGGGCGGGCCGTGCGACGTTCCGTCCGTACTGCCCTACGGCCGTGCGGGAGTATCGTTCCGCCGGTCCTTCCCCGGGCCGGAAGCGGAACCGATCCGCTCACGAACCAGCGCGATTGCCACGACGAGCGCCGCCACCAGCAACGACAGCAGCACGGTCGTCCGTCCGCTGCTCTCGCCCTCGGTGTCGGTCAGCATGTACCCGAGGACGAAGACGATCAGCGCGGACGTCGCCCAGGTCAGGTACGGATACAGCCACATCTTCACGACGAGCTTCTCCGGCGTCTCCCGCTGGATGACCCTCCGCAGCCGCAGCTGCGAGAAGCAGATCACCAGCCAGACGAACAGTGCCACGGCGCCGGACGAGTTGACGAGGAAGAGGAAGACCGAGTCCGGGTAGGCGTAGTTGAAGAAGACCGCGACGAACCCGAAGACGACCGAGGCCAGGACCGCCGCGAGCGGCACACCGCGCGAGGTGGTCCGGGCGAACGCCTTCGGCGCGTCCCCTCGCTCGCCGAGCGAGAACGCCATCCGGGAGGCCGTGTAGAGGCCGGAGTTGAGGCAGGACAGCACGGAGGTCAGCACGATGAAGTTCATGATCTGGCCGGCGTGCGCGATCCCGAGGGAGTCCAGCGCGGCGACATAGCTGCCCTTCTCCGTGACGGAGGGGTCGTTCCAGGGAAGCAGGGAGACCACGACGAAGATCGAGCCGAGGTAGAAGACCGCGATCCGCCAGATCACGCTGTTGGTGGCCTTGGTGACCGCCTTCTGCGGATTGTCGGTTTCCCCGGCGGCGAGCGTCACGATCTCGCTGCCCATGAAGGAGAAGACGACCAGCAGCACACCGGTGAGGATGGCGCCCGGCCCGTTGGGCAGGAAGCCGCCGTGGTCGGTGAGGTTGCCCAGCCCGGCCGTATCGCTGTCCGCGCCCGGCAGCACCCCGAAGACGGCGAGCCCGCCGATGACGATGAACGCGGCGATCGCGACGACCTTGATCCCGGCGAACCAGAACTCGAACTCGCCGTAGGAGCCGACCGAGACCAGGTTGGTGGCGGTCAGCACCATCATCACGATCAGCGCCCACGCCCACTGCGGCACGGCCGGCATCCAGCCCTCCAGGATCACCGCACCCGCGGTCGCCTCGACCGCGAGCACGACGACCCAGAAGAACCAGTAGAGCCAGCCGATGGAGAATCCCGCCCAGCGGCCGAGCGCGCGGTCGGCGTGCGCGGAGAAGGAACCCGAGGTCGGGTTGGCGGCGGACATCTCGCCGAGCATCCGCATCACCAGCACCACGAGGGTGCCCACCAAGGCGTAGGAGAGGAGGATGCCGGGGCCTGCGGTGGCGATACCGGAACTGGAACCCACGAAGAGACCGGCGCCGATGACACCGCCGATGGCGATCATCGAGAGATGACGGTCCTTGAGACCGGCCTTGAGACCGTCCGCGGGAGCGGTCTGTTCGCGGGTGTCGGACGACACTTTGTTCTCGCTCGTCGAGCTCATGGACATCCTTGACTAGGGGTTCAAAGATTCGGCGTTCTGACTCGCCCGGCCGGAGCCATGGGGCAGGGCGATGGGAAGGGTGCGGCTGTGCGGGTGCGACGCCGTGGACGCACTGGCCGATACCAGTCCGCTGCGGCAGTTCAGCGGCGGGAGCACACCTGCGTGCTCTTGTGGAGGCAGGCGAGGTGCGGATTCCGCACCATTGGCGATTCTTCGAGAGCGCCCGGGGCAAGCCGGAATGTGGGGCTGCCCGGATGTCTCATGCGCAGCAAGGCTAGGGACGGACTTCGAAATCCGTACATGCTCCACCATGGACAGCGACCGTCCGCTTGTTGTCCGGAGCGGAACTTGCGCACAGGGCGGAGTCCGCGCACCCAGCGTCCATCGCCGGCAGACGGCCACAGCTGATCCCAGACGCCCCCGGACGCTACTTCCGCGATCACCTCGAAGCCGTTCTGCATGCCCTGCCCAAAAAGAGCGCACGCGAGCTGCGCGCCATCCAGGTCCACAGGCGAGCGCGCGCCGGTTGCACTGCCGGATCACAGAAACCCTCGCGCAAGATGGTTACAATGGCGATAGTATCTCTGTCGATACTATCTCCTGCAGGAGTGTCTCCATGCTTCGTTTCATCGGGCGGGACCGCGAGCTGGGCGTGCTCCGCAGCGCCTTGCAAGCGGTTCGCGATGCCGCAGGGTCGGCGAAACCAGGGCAATGCATCCTCATGCGAGGGAGGCGGCGGGTCGGCAAGTCCAGCCTCGTCGAGGAGTTTCTCCGGCGCACCGAGGCGCCGTACCTCTTCTTCACCGCGGCGGGCGGCACGGCGGAGGACGAACTGACGGAGCTGCTCGACGCCGTCGCCAGATCCACCCTGCCGGAGCGGGGACTGTTCTCGGAGGAGACCCCGGAGCAGTGGAACGCGGCATTCAGGCTGCTTGCGGAGGTCCTGCCCGACGACAGCCCGAGCGTGGTCGTCATCGACGAGGTCCCGTATCTCATGGACCGCGTCGACGCCTTCGAGGGCATGCTCCAGCGGGCATGGGACCGCCTGCTCAGCCGCAAGCCCGTACTCCTCCTCCTCGTCGGATCCGACCTGTCGATGATGGAGGCGCTGAACAGCTACGACCGCCCCTTCCATCAGCGCGGCCGGGAAATGGTCGTGGGGCCGCTGAACCCGGCCGACATCGGCGAGATGCTGGGACTTCCGCCGGCGGCCGCCTTTGACGCCGCCCTGATCACGGGCGGTCTCCCGCTGATCTGCGCGGAGTGGCGGGCGGGAGCGGACATCTGGGAGTTCCTCCGCGACTCGCTGGACAACCCGATCTCGGCGCTGCTGGTCTCCGCCGAGCGCTCACTGGCCGCGGAGTTTCCACCGCAGGCGATGAGCAGGGAAGTCCTGCGGGCCATCGGAACCGGGGAGCGAACCTTCACCAACATCGCGCGCGCCGCCGGCGGCATCGCCCACACCACTCTCACCCGAGCCACGGAAGTCCTGACCGAAAAACGGGTGGTGGCAGCGGAGTTGCCACTCTCCCTGCGGCCGTCGAAGGAACGCCGCTACCGAGTGGCCGACCCTTACGTGCGGTTCTGGCTCGCGTTTCTGGATCCGCACATGGCGGAGATCGAGCGGATGCGGGGAGATCTCACTCTGAGCCGGATCAAGGAGCAGTGGACGAGCTGGCGGGGCCGCGCGATCGAGCCCCTGGTCCGGGAATCCCTCGCCCGTCTCCTGCCGGACGGGCGCCTGCCCGCCACACCGGCGATCGGCGGGTACTGGACCCGCAGCAACGACGTCGAAATCGACCTGGTGGGCGCCGACCGGCAGCCGGTGGCCAAGCAGTTGCACTTCCTCGGCTCGGTCAAGTGGCTGGAGAACTCCGCGTTCGACCACCATGACCTGGCCGCGTTGCAGAAGCACCGCGCGGCGATCACCGACGAGCCCGTACCGCTCGTGGCGGTCTCCCGCAACGGGGTCAGCTGTTCCGGGCTCCAAGCGACCTACGGCCCCGAGGAATTGCTGAGCGCCTGGCGCGGGGCGTGAGCAGGGGCTGGGCTCCTGGGAGTCGCCGGCCACCGCCGCCTGACCGTAGGCCGACTTGGGATCATTTCTCGTTGTGCGGTCCGCCGACGTGGCTCAAGAACCGTGCGACTGGCACTGCGGGCACCACACCGTGCTGCGGCCCGCCATGCGGGACCGGCGCAGGGGGGTGCCGCAGCGCGGGCAGGTCGGGACGGGGGCGTCGCGGTGACCGGTGAGCCAGGAGTTCCGCGGTGGGACGCAGCCGGCGGTGACCGCGGAACGCAGGGTGCGGCGCATGTGTGTGTACAGGCGACGGCGGTCGGCCTCGGTGAGATCGCTCGCCCGGCTGGTGGGGCGCAGCTTCGCGCGCCACAGGATCTCGTCCGCGAGCAGATTGCCGAGTCCGGCCAGGACGGTCTGGTCGGTGAGGACGGTCTTGATGCTGCCGCGGTGTGACGAGAGCTCGGCCTCGAACTGCTTGCGGTCCACCGCCATCGCGTCGGGGCCCTGGCGGTCCAGCAGCCGTGCGACCTCGGAGTCGTCGTGGGCCAGCCAGAGGCCCTGGAGCTTGCGCTGGTCGCGGTAGCGGAGCTGACGCTCGCCGCCCACGGTGAACAGGACGCGGTCGTGGGCTTCGACCGTATCGTCGGGATGGGCGCAGAGCAGTTGACCGGTCATGCCGAAGTGCAGCACGAGGGTGGGGCCGCCGGTGTGAGCGAGCAGCCACTTCCCGTGCCGCTCCGGCTCGGTGAAACGCCGGCCTTCCAGGGCGTCGCGCAGCCGCCGCGTGTTCACGCCGTGCAGTACGCCCGTGTCGCGCACGTCGACCCGCCGGATGACCCTGCCCTTCGCGCAGGACTCGAGCACCTTCCGGAATCCCTCGACGTCTGGAAGTTCAGGCATGGTCACCTCCGCGGGAATGGATGGCTCGGACCGTGACGGCCGCGCGGCCGGGGGGCGCGAGTTCGCCGACGCTCACCCGAGCCGACGGTCCAGGTTGTAGGCGGCGCTGATCAGCGCCAGGTGCGTGAAAGCCTGGGGGAAGTTGCCGAGTTGCTCGCCGGTCGGCCCGATCTCCTCCGAGTACAGCCCGACGTGGTTCGCGTAGGTGAGCATCTTCTCGAAGGCCAGCCGTGCCTCGTCGAGCCGCCCGGCCCGGGCGAGCGCCTCCACCCACCAGAAGGAGCACATCGAGAAGGTCGCCTCCTTTCCGGCGAGCCCGTCGGGCGACGCCTCCACGTTGTAGCGGTAGACGAGGCTGTCGGACACCAGTTCCGCGGTGATGGCGTCGAGCGTGGAGACCCAGCGCGGGTCGGTGGGCGCGACCAGCTTGCACAGGGGCATCAGCAGCAGGGAGGCGTCGAGCACGTCGGTGTCGTAGTGCTGGACGAACGCCCGGCGGGCGGGGTGCCAGCCGCGCTCCATGATCTGGTGGTAGATGCTGTCCCGGACCGTCATCCAGCGGGGGAGGTCGGCGGGCAGGCCGCGCTGGCGGGCGATCCGGATCGCCCGCTCGACCGCGACCCAGCTCATCAGCCGGGAGTACGTGTAGTCCCGTCGGCCGCCGCGCGTCTCCCAGATCCCCTCGTCGGGCTGGTCCCAGTGGTCCATCAGCCACTCGAGGTTGCGGGTGAGCTCCATCCAGCCGTCGTGGTAGAGGGGCGTCCCGTACTTGTTGCCGAGGTAGACGGAGTCCATCAGCTCGCCGTAGATGTCGAGCTGCAGCTGGGTGGCCGCCCGGTTGCCGATCCGCACCGGCGCCGAGCCCATGTAGCCCTCCAGGTGCGGGAGTTCCTCCTCGGGCAGGTCCTCGCGCCCGTCGATGCCGTACATGATCTGCAGCGGGCCCGACTCGCGGTCGGCGGTGTAGCGGTAGCGTCCCTCCAGCCATCGCATGAACGCGTCGGCTTCCTCGGTGAACCCGAGCCTGAGCAGCGCGTAGAGCGAGAAGGCGGCGTCGCGCATCCATGTGTAGCGGTAGTCCCAGTTGCGCCCGCCGCCGAGCTCCTCGGGCAGGCTGGTGGTGGGGGCGGCCACGATCGCGCCGGTGGGCTCGTACGTGAGCAGCTTGAGCGTGAGCGCCGAGCGGTGCACCGTCTCACGCCAGCGCCCGCTGTAGCGGGAGCGGCGCAGCCAGCGCCGCCAGAACGACACGGTGGCGTCGAACTCGGCGTCGATGTCGGCATCGGAGTACGGCGTCCGCGTCCCGCCGGACTCGACACGGTCGAGTACGAAGGTGGCCGTCTCCCCGGCCCGCAGGGCGATACGGGTGCGGACGTCGCCGCCGTCCACGATCTCGACCGGGCAGCGCGTCGAGAGGCTGAGCGCCAGGTCGGGAGAGCGGAAGAGCGCGCCGTGCGGGGTGGGCGCGACCTCGTGGCGGGCGCGCGCGTAGTCGAAGCGCGGGGCGACGTCGACGACGAAGCTCATCTGCCCGCGCACGGCGACCACCCGGCGGATCATGCGGTGGCGGTGCGCCGCCTCACCGGTGCGCGGTGGGGGCATGAAGTCCTGCACCTCCCCCACGCCGTCCGGCATCAGGAAGCGGGTGACGAGGATGTTGGTGTCGGGGAGGTAGAGCTGCTTGGAGGTCCAGCCCTCGCAGTCGGGCGAGATGCGGAACAGGCCCCCGCGGTCGGCGTCGAGGATCGCGGCGAAGACGCTCGGCGAGTCGAAGTGCGGGCAGCAGTACCAGTCGATCGTCCCGTCGGTGCCGACGAGTGCGACGGTGTGCAGGTCGCCGATCAGGCCGTGCTCGGCGATGGGCAGGTAGCGCGCCCGCGAGGGCCGGCGCGTCGGCGGCGAGGGCCGGCGCGTCCGCGACGCCCGCCGAGCTCCACCGGACACGCCCCCGGCAACCTGGTCGTCAGGGCCGTCGCGCACCATCGGCGAGTGTCCTCCTCGGCTCAGGGCACGAGCACGAGCTTCCCCTTCACCGCCGAGCGCTCGAGCATCTCGTGCGCGCGACGGGCGTCGGACAGAGGCAGCCGCTCGGCCACGACCGGATGGATCCGGGCCTCACGGAGCAGCTCGAGCAGCGCGCGGAAGTCCTCCCGGAAGCCGTCCGGGTCACGAGGGCCTCCCCCCACGGGAAGCGCTCGGTGGCCGCCGGCCACGGGCAGCACCTGGTGACGGTCGCGCATTTTCTGGATCCGGTAGGCGAGCACCCGCCGACGGGTCGAGAGCAGGCCCCAGAGCCAGAGGGTGGCGGTCGCCGCGTACCACTCAACCCACGCTCGCCGGCTCTTGTGCCCGTGCGAGAGCGTGGCGTAGTGGCCGTACAGGACAAGCCTTCCGCCGGGCCGCAGGGCGCGGAAGGAGCGCAGCGACACCGCGCCGCCGAGCCCGTCGAGCACGACGTCCACGCCTTTCCCGGGGAGCTCGCGCACCCGCGCCAGAAAGTCCTCGCCGCGGTAGTCGATCGCCTCCGCGCCGAGCCGTTCGACGGCGGCGCGGTCGTGTGCCGAAGCGGTCCCGTAGAGGCGGAGCTCGGCCTGCGCCCCGAGTTCGAGGATCGCGGTGCCCACCCTGCCGGCCGCACCGTGCACGAGCACCGTCTCGCCGCTCCTCACCTTGGCCACACGGTGCAGCAGCTGGTAGGCGGTCATGTAGGTGAAGACGAGGCTCATGACCTCCGCCGGGTCGAGGTCCTCGGGCACCTTGACCGCCTCCGCCTCCGGCACGCAGACGCGCTCGGCGTCGGCGCCCCACACCGTCAGCGCGCCGATGCGGTCTCCCTCGCTCAGCCTCGAGCAGCCCGGGCCCAGTTCCTCGACGACGCCGACGAGCTCGTAGCCAGGCGTGAACGGCGGCTTCGGTACGCCGAGATACGTGCCCGCGCGCAGCTGGGCATCGGTGAACGACACTCCGGCGGCCAGGACCCTGACGCACACCTCGCCCAGCCCCGGTCGGGGATCGTCGTCCTCCACGACCCTCAAGACCTCGGGCCCGCCGAAATGATCGACGACAACGCGCTTCACTCCTTCAGGCTATGCGGGGCGCGCCCACCACGCATCGCGTGAATCCCGCGGCCTTCGATCAGTCGCCTGTCTCTCACGGTTCCACGGTCAGTCGCTCGTCTCTCGCGGTGCCTGACGCCCGTCCTGACGCCTGTCCTGTTGGTGGTCGCACCGGACGGCGTGCGGCCACTGGGTGCAGGTTCCGTTCGCGCTCCGCACCAGGAGCCGTCTGCCGTGTGCGAGCACTCCGCTCGGCTGCAGTCCGGTCAGGCTCGCTGTCGTGTACGCGGCGGTCAGGCTGGCGAGGTCGCGGACGATGCCGATGCTGAACAGGGACTGGGTCTCGGCGATGGCCTCGTGATCGCCCGCCCGGATGACGACCCGCAGATCGGGTGCTACGGCTCGTGCGGCCACGGCGACCGCGATGTTGTCCAGGTCGTCGGAGGCGACGGCGGCCATCGCCTGGGCCGTGTGCAGGCCGAGCTTGCGCAGGACGAACTTGTCCCTGGCGTCGGCCATGACGACGGGGATCCCCAGCGCTTTGGCCAGCCGGAGGTTGGGGGCCGCGGGGTCGCGTTCCACCGCGATCACACCGAAGCCGAGGTCCTGCAACCGGGTGCACAGCCGGAGCCCGATCTGTCCGAGCCCGACGACCACGACGTGGCCCGTCCGGGGAAGTGTCCGGGGGCCGATCATGCCGATCGAGCGTGGGGCCAGCAGGCGGTCGACCATTCCGGCGGTGAAGACGGCGGTGAAGGCGATGGTGGTCAGCATGGCGATGCTGGCGAACACCAGGTAGACGGTTGATCCGTGCGGGTTTGCGGGGCCGACGGCCGCCACCGTTCGTACCGCTTCGAAGAGAGCCTCCACCGGCGGCCGGTGATTGAGGGTCACGGACCAGATCCAGTCCGCCAGGAGCACCGCGAACAGCCCCGCAAGGCCGGTCAGCATGATCCGTGAGCTGCCGTCGTGCGGTCGCAACTGGCCCCTGATCTTGCCCAGCAGGGCCTGGTATCTCAGGGAGCGCGGCGGCCGGTACGTTTCGAGGCGCACCTCGCCGTCCTCCCAGCGGGCGCCGACATGCCCGGAGGGTGTCCGGTCGAGTGCCAGCAGGCCGGGATGGAGACAGGCGGCCAGCAGGACGGGTGCGGCGACATCGGCCGACGAGGTGACCTGGCAGTTCGGGACCACGCGCGCGAGTTGCTCGGCAACCGTACGGTCGAAGACCGACACGACCAGGGTGACGTTGGGACGGATGTGCTCGACGGCGAGCGCGTAGCGCAAGGATTCGGCATCGTCGTCGAAAAGGACCGCGACGCCTGCCACTTCCCGGTTCAGGGCCCGGCGCAGATCTTGGTCCGTGGGATGCGTCAGATGGCACACGAGGTGTCCCTCCGACTGGAGGAAACCGCAGACCCTGCGCGCCACGTCGCCGCCGATCACGACGTAGTACCGCTGTGGTGCTTCGTCCCCGGGGGGCGGGGCTTCACCGGCTGTGTCCGGCGCGTGCTCAGAGATCGAAGGCGCAGTCATCGGACCGGTAGGGGTCGCAGTCGAGGCAACGGGGGGTCTGGCAGCCACCGCATCGGACGAACAACCGGCCGCAGTGGCACCTGAGGTCGCCCGGATCACCGGGCTCCTTCTCCATGACCGCTCGGCTACGGGTGAGGGCGGTACGGGGCTCGGGGGAACGACTGCTTGCAGCACTCATGGGTGTCCTCCGGTCGGATGAGAGGCGGCGGCCGGGAAGGCTTGAGGCCCAGGCAGGAGACCGAGAGCCGCACGGGAGTCAGGGCTCGTCCGCTACGGAGAGGGCCGGGCCGGCCGGCGAAGAACGCCGAGGATCGCCCGACGCGGAATCTCGCGTACACCGAACGTAGGGAGCTCTCTCCGGTCGCACCATGGACAGATGTCAGACTCCCGGCCCCGCGGGTTCCGACACATGCTCAAGAACGGCAGCGCCCCGCAGGTGGACGGGACGGTGCCGGCGACGAGTCCCTACTGGTCCTCGTCCCCGAAGGGCAGCGCGTCCAGGTCTCCGTCGAAGCCCTCCGTGGAGAGGAACATCAGGTCCAGGGCATCGGACGGCTTCTCCCCGCGCCTGTCCGAGCCGAGGAGGGCCTGCTCGGCCCAGATGCACTTTCCGGTCGCCGTGTAGCGCGTTCCCCAGCGCTGGGAGAGTGCCGTGATCAGTTGCAGGCCGCGGCCTCCCTCATCGGTGTCCGTGGCGCGGCGGATGCGGGGCATCGTGAGGCTGCCGTCGAAGACCTCGCAGGTCAGCTCGGTGCTGTGCAGCAGACGCAGGCTGACCGGGCCCTTGGCGTGGCGTACGACGTTGCCCACCAGCTCGCTGGCCAGTAGTTCCGTGGTGGGTGTCAGGTCGTCCAGGCCCCAGACGGAGAGTTGCTCGCGGACATGGCGGCGGGCCTGGCCGGCCGCCCTCGGGTCCTCGGCGAGCGGCCAGGAGGCCACCCTGTCGCCGGTCAGGGCGTGGAGGCGGGCGACGAGGAGCGCCGCGTCGTCGGCGGCCTGGTGCTCCGCGGGGAGCAGGCCGCCCGTCAGGGTGTCGCAGAGGTGCTCCAGGTCCGCGCCGGTGCCGTCGTCGTGGGCGGTGCGCAGGAGCCGGGCCAGTTCCGCCATGCCTTCGTCGATGTCGCGCTTCGCCGACTCGACGAGTCCGTCCGTGTAGAGCACGAGCAGGCTTCCCTCGGGCACCGTCAGCTCGACCGTGTCGAACGGCGGCTCCGCCGCGCCCAGCGGCGGGTCGGGGGCCAGCTCCGGGAAGTGCACGGTGCCGTCGGGGTGGACCAGGGCCGGGGGCGGGTGTCCGGCGCGGGCGATGGAGCAGACCTGGGTGGTGGAGTCGTAGAGCGCGTACAGGCAGGTGACGTACGACTCCTCGCCCATGCCGCCGACGATGTGGTTGAGGTGGCTCATGATCTCGTCGGGCGGCAGTTCGAGGTCGGCCAGGGTGTGGACGGCTGTGCGCAGGCGGCCCATGGTGGCCGCCTCGGGCAGGCCGTGCCCCATGACGTCGCCGACGACGAGGGCGACCTGGCCGCTGGAGAGCGGGATGATGTCGTACCAGTCGCCGCCCACGTCCATGCCCTGTCCCGCGGGGAGATAGCGGGCGGCGGCCCTGCACGCGGGCAGCTCGGGCAGGCCCCGGGGGAGCAGGCTGCGCTGGAGTTCGCGGGACCGGGTGTGCTCGGAGTCGTAGAGCCGGGCCCGTTCCAGGGCCTGTGCGACGAGGGCGGTGATCGTCGTGAGCAGGATGCGTTCCTCGTCGGTGAGGCGGCGCGGCTGGTCGAAGGCCACGACACACACCCCGAAGGTGTGGTCGGACGCGGTCAGCGGCAGGAACGCCCACGCCTGCTTGTCGGCGCGTGCGGGCAGGTCGGCGTGGTCGGGTGCGTACTCGGCGTACTCCCGCGGCGAGGACAGGAACACCGGCGTATCGGACGTGATCACGTTCCAGGCCGGGCTGCACGCCGTCTGGGAGCGGCCGTTCACGAGGTCGAGGAAGTCGTCCGAGTAGCCGACGGCTCCGACGTTGCAGAGCCGGTCGCCCTCGATGACCTGTACCAGGAGTCCGGCGGCGGCGAACGGCGGCAGCACCCGCCGGGCGACCGCGTCCACCACATCCTGTGAGGTCGACGCCTTGGCGAGCGCCGCGGTCAGCTCCGCGATCCGGTCCGAGCGCTCGGACGCGGCGCGCTCTGTCGCCCGGCGCTCCTCCTCCAGGCGCCGTCTCTCGGTGACGTCGGCGAAATAGAGGGTGTGGCCGTCGGGCCCCGGGACCATCCGCAGGTGGTAGCGGTGCCCGCCGTCCGACGTGTGCACGTCGAAGCCGGCCGGCTTCCCCTCGGACGCGGCCTTCCGGCAGCGGATCTCCAGGCCGGGTACCTGACGAGCGGACGGCAGATCCCACAGCACGCGCCCGAACAGCTCCTCCTCGGACAGGCCCAGCGCGCGTTCCGCCTCCAGGTTGGCGAAGGTGATCCGCCACTCGTCGTCCACCGCGAGGAAGCCATCGCTCATATGGCGCAGGGCCCGGCTGAGCGCGTCACGGGCGGACCGGGACTCGTTGCTCTCCCACCCCACGCCGATCATTCGCTGGGGCTCGCCCTGCTCGTCGTAGGTCGCCCTGCCACGGGCCTGCGTCCAGCCGTACGTGCCGTCCAGGCGGCGTACCCGGTACTCGGCCTCGAAGACGGAGTGGTCGCGTATGGCCCTCTGCGCCGCGGCCAGCGTCGGCGCCAGGTCGTCGGGGTGGACGATCCTCATCCAGTTCTCGACCTTGCCGGTGAAGTCGTCCCGTCTGGTGCCGTAGAGATCCAGGGCCGCGTCGTCCCAGATCAGGTCGCCGGTCCGGATGTTCCAGTCCCACGAGCCGACACTGACCTCCTTCAGGGCCTGCCGCAGGCGCTCACCGTTCAGCTCCGTCTGTGCGGGTCCGGACGGTGGCGGCGCCTGGACCATGCGCTCCTCGGTCCAGGCGACGACGCTCCGGAGGAAGTCCCACTGCTGCGGGGTCGGCTTGCCCCGTTCGCCCGTCAGGACCGTGAGCGCGCCGATGCTGCGGTCCCCGTTGAGCACCGGTAGCGCGGCCAGACCGGTGCCGGGCCAGGTGATGTCCGCCGCTTCCGCGGTATCCGCGGTATCCGCTGTTTTCGCCGCTTCCGCTGTTTCCGGCGCTTCCGGCGCTTCCGGCGAGGACCCGGCCGGATCGGTGTGCCCGGCGGAGTTCAGGGGCACCCACACGCCACTGCCCTGGTGCAGAGCGCGGGCGGGGGCCAGCGGGCCCTCCTGGTCGATGATCTCCCAGGAGCGGGTGAGGGCGGGAGGGAGCCCGGTCACCGACACCAGGCACAGCGCGGACATGGGGCCGCGCAGATGAATCGTTCCGCCAAGGGCACCCAGCTCTCCCACCGCATGCTGGAGCGCCAGCCGGAAGACCTCACTTTCCGCGACACCGGGATCCACCGTGCCGAGCAAGGCCAGCCGCGCGTTCATATGACGAACTTTAACGTTCCTGCCTCGGCAGAGACCGTCCCTTGCGGGAATCCCGCCGTCCGCTCCGCCCTGCTGCCCACGAGACTCAACCGCCCGGCACCCGCCCGGAACCGAGGCCGAGTTACCTCGGGTTGCCCTGAGGGTTCACCGGGCACGAGGACCGGAGCCCTTGCTGATCGATCGCACCGGGGGCTCGTCCTGAACGTGCGGACCGACGCCTCCGTACGGCCCACTGGCATGGCACTTCTTCCCCGAGAGACACCCCCGACCCGCTGAGGAGCAGCATGGACATCGGCGTATTCATCCCCATCGGCAACAACGGCTGGCTCATATCGAAGAGTTCTCCGCAGTACATGCCGACCTTCGAGCTGAACAAGGCCATCGTGCGGAAGGCCGAGGAGCACGGGCTCGACTTCGCACTGTCGATGATCAAGCTCAAGGGGTTCGGCGGCGAGACGGAGTTCTGGGACCACAACCTCGAGTCGTTCACGCTGATGGCGGGCCTGGCCGCCGCGACGGACCGGATCAAGCTGTACGCCTCCACGCCCATCCTCGCGCTGCCACCGGCGATCGTCGCGCGCATGGCCGTGACGGTCGACTCGATCGCTCCCGGCCGGTTCGGCGTCAACATCGTCACCGGCTGGGCACCCGGCGAGTACTCCCAGATGGGCCTGTGGCCCGGGGACGAGCACTTCGGCAACCGCTACGCCCGGGCCGCCGAGTACGTCACCGTGATGAAGGAGCTGTGGAGCGAGGGCGTCAGCGACTTCAAGGGCGAGTTCTACGAGATGGACGACTGCGTGTTGTCTCCCCGCCCGGAGAACGGGCACATCGACATCGTTGCCGCCGGGCAGAGCGGCACCGGAATGAGGTTCGCCGCCGAGCACGCCGACTACAGCTTCATCCTGGGCAGCGGGGTCAACACCCCGCTCGCGCTCTCGGACTCCACGGCCACGCTCATGCACGAGGCGAAGAAGACCGGCCGCGACGTCGGAGCGCTCTCGCTGTTCATGGTCATCGCGGACGAGACCGACGAGGCCGCCCGGGCCAAGTGGAAGGACTACCACGACAACGCCGATCTCGCGGCGCTGGCGTACATGGCGGGTGAATCGGCCACGGACAAGACCGCCGACGACTCCTCGACCGCCAGGACCATCTCGCTGCCCGAGGGCGCCGTGAACTTCAACATGGGCACGCTCGTCGGCTCGTACGAGACCGTCGCGAGGATGCTCGACGAGGTCGCCGAGGTGTCCGGCACCAAGGGAATCATGCTGGTCTTCGACGACTTCCTCGAAGGCATCGAGAACTTCGGTACGCGCATCCAGCCGCTGATGAGGTCCAGGCCGGACCACTCGACCGTGGCATGAGTCCCCGTCGGGCCCGGACGGGCGGGCAGGGCGGCGGGTCAAGCACCACTTGTGGTCCGCGCAATCTCTCATGCAACAGAGAACAGAGAACTTACTCGACGCCTTTTTCCAGCCGTTGCAATTTTCCGCTTGCGGTAGCGCTCATTCCTCGTTGACGGCTCCTCTTCCCGGGCGTAGGACGCTATAGACAGTTCCTCAAGCACCTGTGGGACAGTGATCCGATTCTGGGAGAGAATTGCATGGCGATCAATCAGAAACAATTGATGCAAGCGGTCTACGACGCGATATTCGACGCGTTGACGACCACGCCTCCGGCAATCGGCGGCGGTCGGCCGATCCTCCCCAAAGCGACGACCTTCATGTCGTTCCAGCTGCCCGGAAATCCCATTGATCCGGCGCAGTTCGCGAATCCCTGGTCGCCGACCAACACGAACGGCTCGATCGCGACGGCGGAGAACTTCGCCACCCTGGTGGATCCTGTCCCGGTCCTCAGCCCGGGCTACGTGGCGAGCGGTTCCAGCATCGACGGCATGTACGGCGAGATCGTCCGCGCGAACGTCAAACCCCCGCCGCCCGACCCGGCCGGCGAGGAGGCGTTCAACAAGGCGTTCAACCTGCTCTACGTCGACGGCGTGGACTACGACGAGAACGGCCTGCCCGTCACCGTCAAGGTGGAGTCCCCGCTGTACCGCAACTACAAGAACAAGATGCTGGCCTACACGGCGGCCCTGACCAGCTACCTCACCAACTACCTCCAGTACGACCTCAGCAAGCCCGAGGACGCCCGGAAGTGGGCGATCCTCGCCCCCGTGCTGCAGGCTCCCGTCGACATGGCCTACAAGGATCTCCAGGCGGCGCGCCCCGGTGTCGTAGAGAACGCGGTGGCCACCCTCGGCCAGTACCAGCAGTCCACCCTGGCGAACATCTTCTCCAGGGCGCGGCAGACGTACGAACAGACACGAAAGGGCAGCCTCGGCAACCCCGGAGTCTTCTGGCATCCTTGCGAGGCGTTCCCGGGAAACTGGTTCACCGAGTCCGGCGCGGCGAATTTCGCCTCGCAGACCATTCAGTCGAACCGTATACGCATCAACGAAAGCTCTCGTTTCTCCCGCTACGGGGCGGGCGGCGGCGTGAATTTCGGGCTCTGGCGGGTCGGTGCCTCTGGCTCCAGCGAAAGGCGCCAATACGACCTCAGCACGTCGACGAGCAATATCACCATTTCCTTCCGCTACGGCAGGGTCGAAGTCCGCCGTCGGTGGCTGGACACGGCGCTTGCCTCCCTGCACGGCTGGAGCACGGCAGGCCGCCGGCCCGGTGATTACTCGACCGGCCAGGTGGACAAGAACGAGGGGGTTTTCCCGCTCCTGACGACGTCCTTCATCGTCGCCCGCGACATCAAGATCAGCGGTAACTGGAGTACCAGCGACCTCCAGCTCGCGTCTCAGTCGACGTCGGCCGGCGCCTCCGTCGGATGGGGACCGTTCTCCCTGTCGGGCAGCTATACCAACAGCTCCTCGACCCGCCGCTTCTCCTCCACCTTCGACGGCACGACGATCACCGTGCCGGGCGCCCAGATCATCGCCTGGCTGAGCAGCGTCGTCCCGTACTCGCCCCCGACCGACGGACCGCCCTCGGACATGGCGACCGAGGCGGAGGCGGCGGAGAGCCGCCGGCAGATCCACCGCAGGAACGTCTACGCCATCCCCTACATGAGGCAGGCCGACAACGGCTTCGAGACGGCGGAGGCCGGGGGCGACTACGGCCTCGCCGAGGACAACGGCCGGAGCCGGTTCCTCGACCTCGACTCCGAGGGAGGAGACGGCGAAGGCGGCACTGTCCGGAGGTCACCGGACGCACCGACCAGCCAGTTCATCAGCGCGGAGAGCTGATCCGCTCCCGCACGTTCCGGGGAACCCCTGTCCCGCCCGGCGACCACCGGGCGGGACAGGTACTGATCCGCCGGCGTCCTCAGGCCGCGGTGTAGCCGAGCTGACGCCTCATGTACGGGGTCATCAGGGTCTTCGCCTTGGCGAGGGTGGTGGTGCGGTTGCCGAGGACCGCGGTCTCGCCGCCCGGCACGGGCAGCACCGTCAGTCCGTTGGCCGGGCCGAAGGGCACGATGATCGGGGTGCGGTGGATCGGCCGGTAGAAGCGCGGCTCCTTGCGGTGCTTGCCTGAACTGTGCAGGTACGAGCGGATGTTGTGGGCGGCGAGGTCCGCCTGGGCGATCGCGACGGGTGTGATCTTGAGCTCGCTGACGTCGTTCACGTCACCGACCGCGAAGACGTCCAGCCGGCCCTCGACCCGGAGCATCCGGTCGACCCTCACGTGGCCGGCCCGGTTCAGCCAGTCGCTGTGCCCGGCCAGTCGCAGCCACAGGGTGTTGGGCGTGGTACCGGTCGCCCAGAAGGAGAGGTCGGCGTCGATGACGCTGCCGCGGGCGTCGCGATAGGTGCCGAAGTCGTTGCCGGGGGACATGAAGGAGTCGAGCCGTACCTCCACGTCGTGGGACTCCAGCCAGGCGCGGGCCTTGTGCCCGGCCCGCGCGCTCCCCGTGTTGTCGAGCAGCGCCGAACCGGAGTGGGCCAGCGTCACCCGGGCGTCCGGCCGGGCCAGGCGGATCTCGGCGCTGAGCTCGACGCCGGAGGGGCCGCCGCCGACGACGAGGACCTGATCGGCGGTGGCGATCTTCTGCTGGTGTGCGGCGAACGACTTGGCCGCCTCCTCGGTGGTGGTGCCGGTGAAGCGGGCCGGTTCGGGGTAGTCGGCGCCGGTGGCGATCACCACCACGTCGTAGGGCAGCCGCTCGCCGGTGGCGAGCACCACCTGCCGCTCGGTGGTGTCGACGCGCACCGCCTTGCCCACGGCCACGCGACCGTTGCGCAGCAGCCGGTCGTACGGAATGAAGGGGGTCGCCGTCCAATCCGCGTGCACGCCTGCGCGCAGGGAGGCGATGCGATGGAAGAAGACCTCCTTGCGATCCACGAGCGTGACCCGCGCCATCCCGTCCAATCGTTTCGCCAGACGGACGCCCGCATAGCCGCCGCCGATCACCACTACATCGCCTACATCGCCGTCACGCACACTCATTCTCCTGTGCCTTGTGGGGGGTGCGAGTGCCGCGGCGGCTGAGCCGCTCCCGGACTCGAATGCCGGGGAGCGTAACGCTTTAAACCTAAAGTTTTAGCTGCGACTTCGTGTGAGTCCTGTGAAGTGACAGCGCGGGCAGGCCCCCGTAGGCCAGGGGCTTTGTCTGTCCCCGTGCCCCTCCGTCAGGCGGAGGGCGCCCCGGTGAGGACCTCCACCTGGCCCGTGTCGAGCGAGTAGTAGGCGCTGACCACGGCCAGGTCGCCCTTCTTCACCAGCGGGCCGAGGTCTTTGTTGGCCCGCAGATCGGCGGAGGTCTGCTTGACGTGGATGCGGATCATCGCGTCGACCGGGTCCTTGGCCTTCTCCTTGACCGTCTCCTCGTACGCCGGCCGCAGGGCGTCGGCGATCGCCTGCAGGTTGCCGGGCAACTCCTTGCCGTCACGCATCGCTTCGTACGCCGCCTTGACGGCGCCGCAGCGCTGATGCCCGAGCACGACGATCAGCGGGGTCCCCGACGTCATCGGCCCGTACTCGACGGAACCGGTGACCACCGGTCCGACCACCTGGCCACCGGTGCGCATCACGAACAGGTCGCCGAGCCCGGTGTCGAAGAGCAGCTCGGGCGGCACCCGGGAGTCGATGCACGAGAGGATCACGCCGAAGGGATTCTGTTCCTCGGCGACGAACTCGCGTCGGCGGGGGTCCCGGTCGGGGTGCTGAAGATTCCCGTCCACCCAGCGCTTGTTGCCGTCCATGAGCCGCGCGAAGGCCGCCCAGGGCGAGTCCGGTCGCTGGCCCGCGGAGGGTGAGGGCGTCTTCGCCGCCCCGGCGGGCGCCGTCTTCTCCGTCCCGGCGCCGTCCGACTTCGACGAACAGCCGGTGAGCAGGGCCGCGGTGGCCGCCAGCCCGCCGGTCAGTATGGCCCTGCGCTGCGGTGGCACAGCACTACGCATGAATCTGTCCCTTCCTGCGACGACTCGTCGGCCCGCTCTCCCGGGGGAGAGCGGGTGGTGCCACTGTGGCGAGACGTCGGTTAGCGCCCGTACAGCGCTGATGAAGCGCGGGAGAAGCGCCGATCCAAAACACGAAGGGGCAAAGCGATGTGACGTTGCGTCACATGACTAGAGGGAGACGGCTACCCCGTTGAACGTCGTGTCGGGCGTCTGAGGGCTGGTGAAGCGGGCGTTGACGAGGTAGAGGCGGTCGCCCCGGCGTGCGACGGTGGTGGGGACGTCGAAGCGGGGGGCGGTGATCGTGCGGCGCAGGCTGGCGGAGCGGACCTCGGCGTCGAGGTCGAACACGCTGATGAGATTCTGCCGGTTCTGCACGACGTACAGAGCCCGGCCGATACGGAGGAGCCCGTCGCCGAACGCGACATTGTCCGCTCCGTTCAGCGCGATCTCGGTGGCGTGCCCCGTCCCGAGGTCGACGCGGTAGAGCTTGCCGGGCGTGCTGCTGACGACGATCAGTCCTCGGCCGTCGGGGGTGGAGACGACGCCGTTCGCGTTGTTCACGTCGGACGTCTGCACCCAGTCGCCGCCGAGAGGCAGAGCACGGACCTCGCCGCGTGCCCGCGCGGTACGCCGTAGAGCACGCTGTCGCGCGAGTCGGTGAACCAGGCGCGGCCGCCGAGCAGGATGACGTCGTTGATGAAGTGCCCGGTCGTCCCGGTCAGTTGGTACGTCGTCACGAGCCGGCCGGTGCGGGAGTCGACGACCCGCGCGGTTCCTCCGCCGCCTCCGGCGATGTAGAGCAGGCCGTCATGGTCCGCCTTCAGCCCGATGGACGCCGTGCCGGTGGCGCCCTCGTGGATGACTCCGCCCTCGCCGGTCCGCAGATCGGTGCGGTAGACGGCGCCGTTGGCGCGCGAGCCCATGTAGGCGTACGGCTTCCGGCCGATGGTGATCCCCTCGGGGAGGAAACCGTTGGGCAGCGGGAACTCGGTCGGCCAGGTGCCGGCCGGGGCGGAGGCGGCGGCGTTCGCCGTGCCGGTGCCGCCCGCCACCGCGGTGAGCGCGGTGAGGACGACACCTCCGAGGAGTTGGCCGAGTTCGACTTCAGGCTTCAACTCACCTGCGAATACCCCTTGTTGTCCCCGCCGCCGAGCCGCAACAGCACCTTGCTGCTCCCGCTCGCCGGGTCCGCCGCGACGGACAGGGCCTCGTGCGCCGCCGCGAGGGGGAAGCGATGGGTGATGAGGGGGGACACGTCGAGGCCCTCGCGCATCGCGCGCAGCGCGTCGTCGATCTCCTCGACGAAGCGGTAGGAGCCGATCCAGGTGATCTCCCGGGTCACCAGGTCGCCGAGGGCGGCGGAGACGGCCGCGCCGGGCAGGTTGCCGACCTGGACGATCGTGCCGCCGCGCGCGGTGGACCGCAGGACGGGGCCGAGGGCGGCAGGGGCACCCGACGCCTCGAAGGTCACTTCCACATCCGTGGGGAGGACCTCGCCCGCGGCGATGTCGACCGTCTCGTCCGCGCCCATCGCCCGTGCGACCGCGAGCGACGGCGGCGACAGGTCCGCCGCGATCACCGCCGCCGCCCCGCCGTACTTCGCCGCCGCCACGACCAGCGAACCGATCGGACCCGCGCCGTTGACCAACACGGTCCTGCCGCGGATGTCCCCGGCCCGGTGGACCGCGTGCATCGCCACCGCCAACGGCTCGGCGAGGGCGCCGTGTTCGGTGCTCACGCCCTCCGGGAGCGGGCGTATCCGGTCCGCGCGGACCACCCGGTACTCGCTGAACCCCCCGTCGGTGTGCGGGTCGAAGGCGGCCGAGCCGAAGTAGCGGACCTCGGGGTAGAGGTTCGTACGGCCGGCGATGCGGTCGGGAAGACGGCCGTCGCCGACGAGTTCGGCGGGATGGACCGTGGCCGGCTGACCGGTCTCCAGGCGGCCGCCGGTTCCCGCACCCACGGCGGCGACGCGACCGGCGACCTCGTGTCCGAGGACCAGGGGGTGCCTGAGCGCGGCCGTCCCGGACGCCCCGTGCTTCCAGTACGCGACGTCGGAGCCGCAGATCCCGCCCCACTCCATGGCGAGGAGGACCTCACCCTCCCCCGGTACGGGACAGGGGCGTACGTCGATCCGGACGTCCTGGGGGCCGTGGACGACGACCGCCCGCATGGCGCGGCCCGCCTCCGGTGTCATACCGCGTCCTCCAGCCGGACCAGGTCCCGTCCACGGGTCTCGGGGGCGAGGAGCGCGGAGACCAGGGTGATCAGCGAGTAGACGACGAGCATCGCCGCGATCGGCCACCAGCTGCCGGTGACGGCGGTGAGCGTCGCCGCGAGGACCGGGCCGATCGCGGTGGCGAGGATGCCGCCTATCTCTTTGGCCAGGGCCAGCTGGGTGAAGCGGGTCCGGGAGCCGAACAGCTCGGCCATCGCGACGCTCTCCAGCGAGAACAGGCCCAGGACACCGATGTTGAGGCCGAGGACCATGCCGAGCGTCAGCGCGAACGTGCTGTCGGACGTGATGAGCAGCATCATCGGGAAGGCGAAGGCGATGGTCAGCAGGGAGAGGCCGATGTACATCGGACGGCGGCCGAAACGGTCGCCGAGCAGGCCGATGAGGGGCACGGTGGCGAAACCCAGCAGGGAGCCGTACACGATGGCGCTGGTCGGGACGGACTTCTCGGCGTCCAGCGTGGAGGCGATGTAACCGACGAGGAAGGTCTGGATCAGGCCCGAGTTGCCGGCCTGGCCGAACCGCAGCCCGAGGGCGAGGAAGAACGCCTTGCCCTTGCGCTGCCGGATGCCCGCCTCCAGGACGCTCTCGCGCTTCTCGTCGGGCTTTCCGCCGGGCTTCGTTTCGGGTGTCGTGTCGCGCTTCACGTCGAGCTTCTCGTGGGACTTCTGGTCCGGGGTCCCCTCGATGACCTGCTCGATCTCGGTACGGGTCATCGCGACCCCGTCCACGACGTCGGCCCGCTCCTCGAAGACGGGGCTCTCCTTGAGGTTCCGGCGCAGCCAGACGGCGAAGAGCATGAGCAGGAAGCTCAGCAGGAACGGCAGACGCCATCCCCAGGCGAGCAGCTGCTCGTCGCTGAGGGTGGCGAGCAGGATCGCCCACAGGCCGGACGCGGCCAGCGTGCCGGAGTTGGTGCCGAGCGACACCAGCGAGGAGATCAGGCCGCGGCGCGGGACGGGGGCGTACTCGGCGAGCATGACGGTGGCCCCGGCGATCTCCGCGCCGGCGCCGAAGCCCTGGATGAGACGGAGCACGACCAGCAGCACCGGAGCGAGGATGCCGATCGTCGCGTACGTCGGCAGGACGCCGATCAGCGTGGTCGACGCGCCCATCAGCAGGATCGTCAGGAACAGCACCTTCTTGCGGCCGATGCGGTCACCCATCCGCCCGAAGTAGACGGCTCCGGCGAGCCGGGCGACGTATCCGACGCCGTACGTCGCCATCGCGGCGATCAGCCCGATCGCCGGGCTGACGTCGGGGAAGAAGATCTTGTTGAAGACGATGGCCGCGGCCAGGGAGTACAGCTGGAAGTCCATGAACTCCATCGCCGTACCGAGCCAGCCGGAGACGGCTGCCCTGGTGAGGTCGCGTGTCGTCCTCCTCACGGCGGTCTCGGGCTCCGCCGTCCTGCTGTCCGACATGGTGAACTCCGTTGTTCGGGGCGGTACTTGGGGAGGGGGATGTGGGGAGGGGGATGTGCGGGGTGGGCTGTAGGGAGGTGAGCCGGGGGGGGGGGGAGGTGGGAACGTCAGATCTCGATGCGGCCGGCCCGCAGGGCGGGCAGCCGCGCGGCGACGGCGGTGACGAGCGTGCCGTCCTCCGCCAGGTCGGCCGCGCCGAGGACACGGAGCAGGCGTCGCACCGTGGCCTTGGAGTCCGTGTCCTTCACGTCTTCGTCCCTGAAGCCTTCGTCCCTGGGGTCTTCCGGTAACCGGCCCCAGCAGGAGGCGAGTTCGGCTGCTGCGGGGTCGGTCGTGCCGAACAGCTGGCCGCCGTCCGCGGCGGGGCGGGTCGCGTTCGCCCAGGCCGCGAGGGCCAGTTCGAGCACCGGAGCCGGTGCGTCGGCCGCGCGCAGCGAGCGGAGTGCGTCGAGCCACCGTTCCGGCAGCTTCAGGGAACCGTCGCAGCCGATCTGCCGGAGCAGGTGCCGCATCCCGGGGTTGGCGAACCGCTCGACCAGGTCGCCCGCGTACGCCGCCGGGTCCGGGCCGCCCGGAGGCAGGGTCGGCGCGACCTCGGCGCACAGCGCTTCGACCAGCCGCTCGCCCCAGCCGGCCGCCATGGTGTCGGCGATGGTCGTACAGCCGGCCGCGGCGCCGAGGTAGGCCAGGGCCGAGTGGGAGCCGTTGAGCATCCGCAGCTTGGTGAGCTGGTACGGCACGACGTCGGGGACGAACAGGGCGCCGTCGAGCTCCCACTCGGGGCGCGGTCCGGCGAAGGAGTCCTCCAGGACCCACTGCCGGTACGGCTCCCCGACGACCGGCATCCGGTCGCGTACGCCGAGCGCGCCGTGGGCCGCCGCCCGGTCGGCGTCGGTGGTCGCGGGCACGATGCGGTCGACGACCGTCGCGGGGAAGGCGACGGAGTTGGTCATCCAGTCGAGCACCGCTTGGCGGTCGGGCCAGGACGAGGCCGCCACGAAGCCGCGGACGACGGTTTCGAGCGCGGCACCGTTGTCCGCCATGTTGTCGCAGGACACGACGGTGAGCGGGGCGCCGCCGGAGCGCATCCGCGCGGCGAGCCCGGCGGCGATCCGCCCGACTACCGTGACGGCGCCTCCCTCGACGGCGCTTCCGGCGCCGCCGCTCCCGCTGGAGGAACTCCGGCAGGCGGCCAGGTCCGCGGCGATCCCCGGTGCCGCGAGGTCCAGCCGACCCGTGTCGGGGCGGCGGTGGTAGCCCTTCTCCGTGATCGTCAGGGTCAGCACCGTGACGTCGGGAGAGGCGAGGAGTGCGTCGACGCGCGCGCCGTCCGGGCCCAGCCCCAGCGCCTCGACGACCGACCCGACCGCGCGGGTGACCGTCCCCGCGGGGCGCCGCTCGGTCAGCGAGTAGAGGCAGTCCTGGGCGCGCAGGGCGGCGACCGCATCGACGGAGCGCGGGGCGACGGCGGCGATACCCCACGGCTCGCCGGAGCGGGCGGCGGCGTGCTCCGTGTAGACGGCCTGGTGCGCGCGGTGGAAGGCGCCGAGGCCGAAGTGGACGACGCGGGGCCGCAGTTCACGGGGGTCGACGGCCGGGCGCCGCTCTACCGCGAGTCCGCCGAGCGCCGCGAGGCTCAGCGAGGAGGACAGCGAAGGGTTCACGGCGCTCACCAGTCGTGCACCGAGCCGTCGAGCCGCCGCGCCACGGGCAGATAGCGGGGCTCGTAGGGGAAGCGCTCGGCCGCCTTCTCGTCGTACTCGACCCCGAGGCCCGGCTCCTCGGAGGGGTGCAGCATGCCGTCGGCGAAGGTCACCCCGCTGCGGAAGACCTCCCCGGTCTCGTCGACGTGCCCCATGTACTCCTGGATGCCGAAGTTGGGGACCGTGATGTCGACGTGCACGGCGGCGGCGAGGCTGACCGGCGAGAGGTCCGTCGCGCCGTGCGAGCCGGTGCGGACCTGGTAGAGGGCGGCCAGGTCGAAGATCCGGCGCAGATGCGTGATCCCGCCGGCGTGCACGACGGTGGTGCGTACGTAGTCGATGAGCTGCTCGGTGATCAGGTGCTGCACGTCCCAGATCGAGGTCAGCACCTCTCCGACGGCGAGGGGTGTCGTCGTGTGCTGCCGGATCAGCCGGAACGCCTCCTGGTTCTCGGCGGGCGTCGGGTCCTCCATCCAGAACAGCTGGGCGTCCTCGACCCGCTTGCCGAAGCGGGCGGCCTCGATCGGGGTGAGCCGGTGGTGCACGTCGTGCAGGAGGTGGAAGCCGAAGCCGAAGCGCTCGCGGACCGCGTCGAGGTAGGTCGGCGCGAACCTGAGATACGCCTCGGTGTCCCAGGGCTGCTCGTCGGGCAGCGTGCTCGCGGCCGGCTCGTAGACCGTGCCCTTGCGCACGCCGTAGGTACCGCCCACGTCCGGGACGGCGGCCTGGGCGCGCACGGCCTTGTAGCCCAGGTCGAGGTAGCGCTGGACGTCGTCGAGCAGGGACGGGACGTCGGTGCCGCTGGCGTGCGAGTAGACCATCACGCCGTCCCGCGAGCGGCCGCCGAGCAGCTGGTAGACGGGCAGGCCCGCGACCTTGCCCTTGATGTCCCACAGGGCCGTGTCGACGGCGGAGATCGCGGTCATGGTGACCGGACCGCGCCGCCAGTACGCGCCCTTGTAGAGGTACTGCCACATGTCCTCGATGCGCGCCGGGTCCTTGCCGATCAGCAGGGGCACGAGGTGGTCCTGGAGGTAGGAGGCGACGGCGAGTTCACGGCCGTTGAGCGTGGCGTCGCCGAGTCCGGTCACCCCGTCCGAGGTCGTGATGCGCAGGGTGACGAAGGTGCGCCCCGGGGAGGCGACGAACACTTCGGCTCGCTCGATCGTGCTCACAGATCCCACTCCTCGGCCGCCGCCCGCTCGCCGCCACTGGTTCCGCCGACTGGTCTATCAGTACTGGTATACAAGCAGCGGTCGGCCAGAGTTGCAATACCTGTGTCAGCAGTGGGCAACGGCCTGTACGGGCCCCCGATACGATGAGTGCATGGCTCGATCGAACCGGCAGCCGAGCCGGGAGCGGACCAGTCGCACCACCGTCTACGAGACGCTGCGCCAGAAGGTCCTCACGCTGGAACTACCCCCGGGCGCCGCCCTGTCCGAGAACGAGCTCGCGGCATCCCTCGGCGTGAGCCGCACACCGGTCAGGGAGAGCCTGATCCTGCTGTCCCAGGAGGGCCTGGTCCAGGTCTTTCCGCAGGTCGGCTCCTTCGTCTCACGCGTCGACCCGGCCAAGGTCGCCGACGCGCAGTTCATCCGCGAGGCCGTGGAGCTGGCCGCCCTGGAGGACCTTCCCGCCGGCCTCGCCCCCGAGCTGGTCCAGGAACTGCGCGCCAATCTGGAGGAGCAGCGCCGTCCCGACCTGGGTCTGGAGGAGTTCTTCGCGCTCGACGAGGCCTTCCACCAGGGGCTTCTGCGCCTGAGCGGACACGGGAACGCCTGGGCGACCGTGGTCGCGGCGAAGGGCCACCTCGACCGGGCCCGTCGCCTCGGCCTCTACGAGAACGCCTCGCCGGCCCGCTTCGCAGCCCAGCACTCAGAGATCTTCGACGCGGTGCTCGGCGGGAACGCCGCACTGGCCCGCACGGCCATGCGCACCCATCTGCGCGCGGTGTTCGACGACGTCGAGCGCATCCGGGCACGCTCACCGGAACTCTTCGCCACGAACTCCCAGACGGTGCCGGTGCGGCGGAACGTCGTGGTCTGGGAATAGTGGTCGCGAAGAGTGGCCTGGGAATAGTGGTCGGGGAACAGTGGTCGGGGAACAGGCGCGGATCCATCGCCGAGAGTCAGACGCCGCAATCGAAGAGGACACCGCATGACACCCGACAAGCAGGCCTTCCCCTCCGTCTGGACCCGGCCCCGCAAAGAGCGGCGGGAGCAGCCCGTGCTGAGCCGGGGTCAGATCGTGAAGGCGGCCCTGGAGTTGCTGGACGCGGAGGGGCTAGAGGCCCTGAGTATGCGGAAGTTGGGGGCTCGGCTGAATGCGGGGGCGACGTCCATGTACTCGCACGTGGCCAACAAGGACGAGCTGATCGAGCTCGTCGTGGACGAGGTCTTCGGGGAGATCGAGATCCCGGGCGAGGGCGAGTCCGTGGAGTGGCGGGCGGCCGTCCGGCGGTGTGCCCGGAGTCTGCGGGCCGCTTTCCTGCGGCATCCATGGGTGGCCTCCGTGCTCGGCGAGGCCGGACTGGCCTATCTGGGGCCGAACATGATGCGGTTCTCCGACGCCATGCTCGGTGTGTTCGAGGACGCGGGCTTCAGCCTGGAACAGGCCGATCAGGCGGTGACCACCGTCGGCGCGTACACGATGGGCGTCGCGATCACCGAGGCCGCCTGGCTCACCACGGTCAACCGCAGCGGACAGAGCGAACAGGAGTGGATGGAGCGGCTGCTGCCGGCGGCCGAGGAGGCCGCACGCGACGCCTATCCGCGACTCCAGAGGCTGTACGCCGCCCAGCGTGCGCGCGGGGCGAAGGGCGGCGCCCTGGACGACAGCTTCGACGACGGGCTGGCGTCCGTTCTCGACGGGCTGGAGGCCCGACGGAAGGCCGGGGGCGCCTGAGCCCAGCTGCCCCCGCTCTGGTGCCTGCTCAGGTGCCTGATCAGGTGCCTGATCAGCTGTCGGCTCAGGTGCCCGCTCAGGGGGCGATCTTCACCGTTTTCGACTCCGTCACCTGGTCGATGTCCGTCGTACGGACGGTGACCTTCATCGTCCAGGTGCCGGAGAGCGGGAGGTTGAGGGAGTCCGTGCCCCAATAGCCGCCCTGGTCGGTGAGTTCGGCGTCGATAGGGCCGATCTTCCGGGAGGGCAGGGTGAAGGTGAGGCGGATTTCGGGGACCGTCGAGACACCTCCGTCGGCTGCCATGACCAGCGCCTCGACCCTGTTCTCGCCCACGCGGCCCGGCTCCAGCACGATCTGGACCTTGCCGCGGCCGTTGGGGGTGCCGACGTCGAAGGGAACCACGGTCGTTGACGTCACGGGCGGGTCGGCGGCCGCCGTGGCGGCCGTCCGCGTCTCGGTGGCCGCCCGGCCCGGCTCGGTGCCGGTCAGGACCGTCGTGACCACCAACACCAGTACGCCCACGACGACTTCGGTCAGCACCGAGCGGCGCAGCTCCTGACGGCGGGCCGGCGTCTCAGGGGCGCCGCTGGACTCATGGGGCCCGTCGGGCTCATGAGACTCGTTTGGTTCATGGGACTCGTCGGGCTCATCGGCATCGACCGCGCCGCCCGTACTGGCCCCTGCCGACGCCGCTGCCCCCACCGTCTCCAACTCCCGCACGCGCGGCTGCGTTTCCGCACCCAGTCCGAGCCGTCCGGTCGTCCACTGCCGCGAGTACGCCGCCGCTCCCAGCAACAGCACCACCACGCCCACCTTGGCGACCAGGAGCCGGCCGTACTGCGTACCGACCAGCGCTTCCCACGAGCCGAGGCCACGCCAGGACTGGTAGACGCCCGTGGCCACCAGCACCGCCACCGAGGTGAACGCCAGTCGGGAGAAGCGGGCCACCGGCGGTGCCAGGAGCGGGATCTCGGGGCGGTGAAGGGTGATGAGCAGTGCGGCGAGGCCGCCCAGCCAGACCGCCATCGCCAGCAGGTGCAGCACGGAGGAGGTCATCGCCACGGGGACCTGGATCCCGGCGGACGCGTGCTCGGCGACGGCCCAGGTACCCGCCAGGGCCACGGCGAGGAGAGAGCCCGACACGAGGACGGCGGGCTTCGGACGCTCCTCCGGCCGATGCTCGCTCCTGCCCAGTCGTACGAGGAAGACCGTCGCCGCCCCGAGCACGACCAGCCTCGCCAGCAGCGCCCAACCGGGCCTGCTGTTCAGCGTGTTCTGGAGGAGGGAGGGGTCGAAGGCGGTCGTGGGGCCGGTTCCGCGGGCGTACGGGCCACGCAGGAACAGCAGGGCCACCGTGGACGCGAGCAGCGTCCAGCAGCCGATGCGGAAGAGTTTCCGCAGCGGTTCGGCGGAGGGCGGCCGGCAGGCGAGCAGGAAGGCGGCCGCGCCGATGAGCAGGGCCGCGGCGGCGTACGCGGCGTACCGGGCGATGCCGTAGAGCACGCCCGTGGCGGGGTTCACCGCGGGCCCGACCGCCACCGCGGCGGTCTCGGAGGGCTTGCCGATGGAGAAGGTGAAGGCGCCCGCGATGGGGTGGCTGTCCGCCGAGACCACGCGCCAGGCCACGGTGAACGTGCCGTCGGGCAGGTCGTCGCCGAGCCGTACGCGCGCGGTGTCGGAGCGGCCGGCCGCGTGGGCCGCTCCGCCCACGCTCACATCGCGGTTCTCGGGATCCAGGATCCGGATCGAGTCGTCGGAGAGGCCGACCGACTCGGTGAAGGTCAAAGTGACCTGCTTCGGGGCGGTCTTGACGACCGAATCCTCACGGGGGTCGGTGTCGCGCAGGGCGGAATGCGCGGACGCGGTTCCGGCGCCGCCGAGCAGGAACAGAGTGCCCAGCAGCACGACGAGGGCCACTGCCCGGCGCGGCGCCGACATCCGCGGTATTCGGCCCACGTCGCGTCTCCGTTCTCCGTCGTCGTGCTCTGCCCTGTTGATACGGATGTACACGGCACCTTGCTCAACACCGCGCAGGTAGGGACGCTCCCTCTCACCACGTCGGTCGCGCCGACACCCCGCCGTCCACGACCAGGTCGTGTCCCGTGATCCACGAGGCCATGGGTGAGGCGAGGAACACGCAGGCGTCGCCGACGTCCTCCGGGCGCCCGAGCCGTCCGGTGGGTACGGCCCGCTGCCAGCGCCGTACACCGTCCGGCCACGCCTGAGCCAGGCCGGCGCGGTCGATCAACCCCGGCGAGACGGTGTTGACGCGGATCCCGTACGGACCGTACTCCAGGGCCGCCGACCGTGCGTGCATGACGACGGCCGCCTTGGACGCGGAGTAGTGGGCGTGCAGCGGCGCGGGGTGCGTGGCCTCGATGGACGCGATGTGGGTGATGCTCCCGCCGTTACCGCCCCCGCTGCCGTCGCCGCCGTCGCTCGGCCGCATCACCTCCGCGGCCGCCTGCGTACACGCGAAGACGCTCGACAGGTTCGCGTCGACCACGGCCCGCCAGTCGGCCACGGTCATCCCGGGCAGCTCCTGGGTCGGTTGTACGCCCGCGTTGTCCACCAGCGCCGTCAGAGTGCCGCCGCCCCAGTCGGCCGCTTCCCGCACCAGGCGGTGGCACTCTGCCTCGACGGTCAGATCGGCGTGCAGGGCGACCGCGCTGCCGCCCAGGTCCTCGACGAGACCGACCACTTCGCGCGCCCCGTCCGCGTCCGTGCGGTAGTGAACGGCCACCGCCGCCCCCGCCTGCGCGAACCGCAGCACGATCCCCCGCCCGAGGCCGCCCGAGGCCCCGGTCACCAGCGCCACCTGCCCCGCGAGCAACCCGCTCACGACCGGCCCCGTCTCGACCGGCCCGGTCGCGGTCGGCCCCGCACCGTCGGCCCGGTCTCGGCCCGCCCGGTCACGGCCGGCTCAGCGCGGCGATCCGCGCGGCCTCCGCCGGGTAGCGGGCGGTCAACTCGGCGGCGTCCCCGTGCTCGTAACCGCCGTAGGTGAAGCCCGGCGCCATCGTGCAGCCGAAGAACGACCAGGCCCCGCCCGGGACGACATGCGCCCCCATCCAGGTGCCCGCGGGCACGGTGTACTGCACGTGCTGCCGCCCGTCGAGCACATCGGGGCCGAGCACGACCGTTCGGGACGTACCGTCCGGGGCCAGCAGCAGCACCTCCAGTGGATCGCCCAGGTAGAAGTGCCACACCTCGTCGGCCGGGAGCCGGTGCAGCGCCGAGAAGTCGCCGGGCTCCGAGGTCAGGAGCGCGACGATCGCCGTTCCCTCGGGACGGCCGTCGGGGCGTTCGGGGCCCTCCCAGGTCTGACGGAAGCGCCCGCCCTCCCGGGGAATCGGCTCCAACTGATAGCGAGCGACCAGGGCTTCGGGACTGATGTCATGGACCACCCACCGACCATGCCCCACGAGGGCCCGCCGACGCATCCCGAAGGAGGCAGGTGGGGGCGGGTTTCCTCACGCCGTCGAGCCTCCGGTCGGGTCTGGACGGTCCGATGCCCACCACGATCGCTCTGGTCGGGGTGGGGAGGCCGAGGGAGCGGCGCGCCTCCTCGGCCAGGCCCTCGTTGACCCCGGCGACGTGCGCCCGGACCCGGGCGGGCGTGCACGGGCGTCCGGGGCGATCATCGGTATATGGACGTGACCCTTCACCTCGCTCAGCAGCCCGAAGCCGATGAACTTCTCGGGCGCAGTCCGCTCGCCGCACTGGTCGGAATGCTGCTGGACCAGCAGGTTCCGATGGAGTGGGCGTTCGCGGGCCCGTACACGATCGCCCGGCGGATGAGCGCGGACGATCTCGACGCGCACGAGATCGCGGCGTACGCCCCCGAGGCCTTCGCCGCGCTCCTCTCCACCAAGCCGGCCGTGCACCGCTACCCGGGCTCCATGGCCAACCGGATCCAGCAGCTGTGCCAGTACCTCGTGGAGCACTACGACGGAAACGCGGCCGCGCTCTGGGAGGACGTGGGGACCGGTGAGGAACTCCTCAAGCGCCTCAACGCCCTCCCCGGCTTCGGCACCCAGAAGTCCCAGATCTTCCTCGCCCTCCTGGGGAAACAGCTCGGCGTGCGGCCGGAGGGCTGGCGCGAGGCGGCGGGCCCGTACGGCGAGCCGCAGTCGTTCCGCTCGGTCGCGGACATCACCGGGCCCGAGTCCCTGGCGAAGGTCAGGGCGCACAAACAAGAGATGAAGGCGGCCGCGAAGGCGGCGAAGACCGCCAGGGCCACGAAGTCCACGAAGGCCTCCGGGAAATAGCCGGGAAACAGAGGGCGAGCGCGCTCCGTCACGCCGCTTTCAGTCGCGTGGCCCACCCGAGTGGCAGGGCTGCCGCGCCCGGTCGGAGCATGGGGCATGGCCGAGGTACCGAGTGGGTCCCCGTGGGGGTCGGAGTTCGACGACCGACGGGTCCACGCGACGCGGGCCACCCACCGGCCCGACGGGCCCATGGGTCCGGAAGGACCTCTGCACCGTCTCGCGCGGAGCGCCTGGCAGGCGGTGCTGGGGGCCGGGATCGCGGCCCTCGCGCTGGGCATCGTGGCACTGGTCTGGCCCGAGGCGACGCTGCTCGCGGCGGGCGTGCTCTTCGGGCTCTATCTGCTCTTCAACGGCGTACTGCAGCTGGTCGCCGCCTTCGGTACGCACACGACGACTTCCCTGCGCGTCATGGCCTTCATCAGTGGCGGGTTGTCGATTCTGCTGGGCCTGTTCTGCTTCCGCGGGGCGATGCGGTCGATCCTGCTGCTGGCGTTGTGGATCGGCATCGGCTGGCTCTTCCGCGGCGTCACCCAGACCCTGGCCGCCGCGTCCGACCCCGCCATGCCCGCCCGCGCCTGGCAGATCCTCCTCGGTGTCATCAGCTTCTTCGCCGGCGTCGTCCTGGTCGTGTCGCCCTTCGAGTCGGTCGCCGTCCTGACCGTCGTCGGCGGCTGCTGGCTCCTCGCCCTGGGGATCACGGAGATCATCACGGCCGTACGCATGCGCGAGCGCGCGCGATACGTCCCGCGATCCTTCTGACGCCCACCGCAGGGGGCGCCCCGTCAGCGGCGCGCCCGGGGGCGAATCCCCCGTCATTTCGACCCCCGATCCGGCCCTCATGCCGGTCATTTCACCCTCTTCTCCCTGTTTGTCCGGCACGAACGCCCGCCCCGAGTGCGCCCGAGCACGCCCGATCGCGCCCAGGCGCGCTCGAAGAATGAACCATGTGGCCGGATTTACAACGAATTTCCGAGGTCGCACTACGCCGCCATGGCTGCGCCCGGAAGGTCATGACCGGTAGGCTTTCCGTGTGATCTTCAAGCGCATCGGAAACGGCCGGCCGTACCCCGACCACGGCCGGGAAAGCACCCGGCAGTGGGCGGACGTCGCGCCGCGCCCGGTCCGCCTCGATCAGCTCGTGACGACCAAGGGGCAGCTCGACCTCGAAACGCTGCTCGCCGAGGACTCCACGTTCTACGGCGACCTCTTCGCGCACGTGGTGAAGTGGCGGGGCGACCTGTATCTGGAGGACGGCCTGCACAGAGCCGTCCGCGCCGCGCTCCAGCAGCGCCAGGTGCTGCACGCCCGCGTCCTCGAACTCGACTGACTGACGGGCACTCACCCACGCGTTGACCCTTTCGGGTTGGACTGAGCGCCGGGCAATGATCATCTAGTAGGAATCATCGCCCTGGCGCACTACGCTGCGCTCATGAGCATGCTGACTCCCCCTGGCATGGGCGGCAAGTACAAGATCACGGGGGGCAAGTACCCACGGATGCGCCGAAACCGTGGGCGCCGCAGGCTCGCCCTCGCGGTCGTGGCCTCCGTCGCCGTGCTCGGTCTGCTCGGCTGGGGCACGCTGCAGCTCATCGACGTGTTCACGGGCGGCGCCGAGGCCGGCGCCGCGGACTCGGCAGCGGGCTGCAAGGCCTCCCCGTCCCCGTCCGCCTCCGCGACGCAGCCGGTCAAGGCCCTGACCAGGCCCGGCCAGATCACCGTCAACGTCCTCAACGCCACGCCCCGCAGCGGCCTCGCCAAGGCCACCGCGGACGAGCTCAAGAAGCGCGGCTTCAAGATCGGCGAGGTGGGCAACGCGACGAAGGAGTACGACAAGAAGGTCAAGGGCCCCGGACTGCTGCTCGGCGCCAAGACGGCCGCCGAGACCGCGCTGCCCGTACTCGCCACCCAGCTGGCGGGCGCCGAGCTGAAGACCGACGCCCGTACGAAGCCCGCCGAGGTCGACCTCGTCCTCGGCACCGGCTTCAAGAAGCTGGCGAAGAAAGAGGACGCCGACAAGGCCCTGACCACCCTGGCCAAGCCGGCGCCGGCACCCTCACCGACGAAGAAGGGCTGCTAGGCCCTGTCGGCCTGGGGCCTGGCGAGCCGCTACTCGGCAGCCCCGTACATCCGGTCCCCCGCGTCTCCGAGGCCCGGCACGATGTAACCGCTGTCGTTGAGCCGCTGGTCGACGGACGCCGTCACGACCGTCACCGGCGTGCCCGCGAGCTCGCGCTCCATGACCTCGACACCCTCGGGCGCCGCCAGCAGCACCACGGCCGTGACGTCGTCGGCGCCGCGCTTGATCAGCTCCTGGATCGCCGCGACGAGGGTGCCGCCCGTGGCGAGCATCGGGTCGAGTACGTACACCTGGCGGCCGGAGAGATCCTCGGGCATGCGCGTCGCGTACGTGGACGCCTCGAGCGTCTCCTCGTTGCGGATCATGCCCAGGAAGCCCACCTCGGCGGTCGGCAGCAGACGCATCATGCCGTCGAGCATGCCCAGGCCCGCCCGCAGGATCGGTACGACGAGAGGGCGCGGGTGGGACAGCTTGACGCCCGTGGTCCCGGACACCGGGGTCACGATGTCGACCTGCTCGGTGCGCACGTCGCGGGTCGCCTCGTAGGCGAGCAGGGTGACCAGTTCGTCGGCGAGCCGCCGGAAGGTCGGGGAGTCGGTGCGCTGGTCGCGCAGCGTGGTGAGCTTATGAGCGACCAGGGGGTGGTCGACGACGTGGAGACGCATGCGCACCAGGGTATCCGGGGCCCTGGCCGCCCACACCGCCCTTGTGGGGCCGGGCTTCGCCCCACACCCGGCAAACCCGACTCTGGCATCAAACCACCCGGCAGAGGGAAGGTGGGAGGGACGGACTGGGGTGGTGGCCTATGGGGAACCGCGAACGGGAACTGAAACGGGACCTGAAAACGGACGTGCCTCCCCGGCGGGGAACCGCGGGCCGGGCCGCGCCGCCGGAGACCGCCGCCGGACGCCCTCCGATGGAAACGGCCGCGGGAGGCCGGTCGGGCCGGTCACCGCAGGGAGTCGTCGAAGGGTCCCGGCCTTCCCCGTCCCCGCCGTCCCCGCCGTCCCCGCCGTCCCCGCCGTCCCCGCCGGAGAATGACGTCGAACGTCGTCGGCGGCGGGCCCAGTTCCTGCGGGATCTCACGGAGGCGCGCGAACTGCGCGACCGGGTGCAGCCGCGCCGAGCCAAGGCGGCCCGGTTACGCCACGCCCTGCGTATGCGCACGTTCCGCTGGTAGCGGTGGCCCGGCGCCGAACGGCCACTGGAGGGGCGTACGGGTCGGCGCCGGACAGCCGTGTGCGCGGCGGAGCCGTCCTCGGCGTACGATCCCGCTGACGGCGGGCGCCGGGCGCCCAGGTGAGGTACCACGGCGACGTGACACACACCCCCGCTCGTACGGATTGCGAAGACGCGAGCGGGACACAGCGAGCCGAAGACCTCTCCTGAACGCTCTGTTTCTGCCACGATTCCGAGTGGGCGGGGCTCGGAGCAGCCCTCCCCGCCCGCAACCTCCGCCGGGGGGACCCCCAACCGGCACGCCTATGACCAGTGGGAGAGTCACGGTGTACTTCGCCGCACTGCTCGCGCGCACCGAAGACGGGTGGGAAGCGAGCGACACAGAGCTCGACGATGTGGAGACCCTGTCGGATCTGGCCGACCTGGCCCGCGAGGCCTCGGCCGACGAGGACACGGTTCTCGTACTCATCGAGCAGGAGGACGCATGGTTCGGCGTCGTCCGCGTGGACGGCGAGGAGGACCCTCGTATCTACGTCTCGGACGCCGCTGCCGCTGCCCGCAGTTCGTATGGCGAGATCCTGCTCACGGACGAACTGCTCGGAAGGGAGCCCGACGACGACGTCGCCGACCTGGACTCCCTCGACCTCGACGGCACGGAGGACGGTGAACCCGAGAACGACGACGACGCCGACGACGAGGACGGCGGCGCCACCGCGGGCGACGCCGTGCCGTCCGGACCCATCGGAGACCGCGAGGTCCTCGCCGACCTCGGCGTGACCGAGAAGGAACTGCTGGCCCTGGACAGCACCGACGCGCTCAACGAGATCGCCGACGTCCTGGGCGCGGCGGAGGTCCTGGAGACCGTCCGCTGAGCACTCAGGAACAGCTGGATCCCATACGCGACCGCTGGCGGGCGGCGATGCGGCTCGCCCTGGACGAGGCCGGACTGGCCGTCCGGGGCGGGGACGTCCCCGTCGGCGCCGTCATGCTGTCCCCGGACGGGACGACGGTGCTCGCCACGGGCCACAACGAACGCGAGGCGACCGGCGATCCCACGGCGCACGCCGAGGTGCTCGCCCTGCGCCGGGCCGCCGCGGAGCTCGGATCGTGGCGGCTCACCGGGTGCACACTCGTCGTCACGCTGGAGCCCTGCACGATGTGCGCGGGCGCGATCGTGCAGTCGCGCGTGGACCGCCTCGTCTACGGCGCCCGCGACGAGAAAGCCGGCGCGGCGGGCTCCCTCTGGGACGTCGTACGCGACCGCCGCCTCAACCACCGCCCCGAAGTGATCGGCGGCGTACTCGACGAGGAGTGCGCCCAGTTGCTCACCGACTTCTTCCACGACCGCTGAACCACGGACCGCTGAACCACGACGGTGGGATGGGCCGCTCGACCGCTGGACCGTCGGCCGGATACGGATTTCAGACCACGGCCCATCGTGGGCTAGGATCTCTCCCGGTAGCGTGTCCGAGCGGCCGAAGGAGCTCGCCTCGAAAGCGAGTGTGGCGCAAGTCACCGAGGGTTCAAATCCCTCCGCTACCGCTTCAGAAGGGCCCCGTCGACAGACGGGGCCCTTCGTGCGTTCCCCTCGGCGACCGGGCCGTCGTTCACAGGAGCGATGGGGGCACAAGTGGCCGAGATACACTCACCGCCGGCAGCAGGAGTCCCAGAAAGCACAAGCAGGACAGCAGGCACAGGGGAGGCCGCGGTGGCGGTGAATTCGAAGAAGATCGCCATCTATGTGCTCGTGGTCTTCGTGGTCTATGTGATCGTCACCGACCCGGCCAAGGCCGCCGACTACGTGCAGATAGGGTTCGAGGGCATTTCGAACGCCGCCCAAGCCGTCGGCGACTTCATGACGTGGATCGCCGACGGGGCCCCGAACTGATCGGCGGCCGCCGCATCTCCTGGGAGTGCCCGTGATCCGCCACCTGGTCCTCTTCAAGCTCAACGAGGGCGTCGAGCGCGACGACCCGCGGGTCGTCGCGGGGGTCGCGGCCTTCCGGGCTCTGGGCGGGCAGATCCCGGAGCTGAAGTTCTGGGAGTGCGACTGGAACATCACCGACCGCCCCATCGCGTACGACTTCGCCATCAACTCGGCGGTGGAGGACACGGACGCGCTGAAGCGCTACCTCGAGCACCCCGCACACCAGGCCGGCGTCGCGCTGTGGCGCGAATTCGCCACGTGGGTGATCGCCGACTACGAGTTCTGAGCCGCGCGGAGCCGCGGTGCACCTTATGCCCACACTTGTCACCAACACGACTCTTTGCGGTGCTTGCACACAGTGCACATGTCTTGTGATGCTATGACCGCTTTTGACGGATGAGTTGACGGATGGGTTGCTCATGAAGAGGTGGCGTTGACCGTGTCGGCCAGTACTGCGCCGCCCAAGGAAGAGGCCCCGGCGTCCACCTCGGCCCCGGCGCTCGCTCCCACCCCCGCCACCACCACTGCCCCTCATCCCGCACGAGCCCCAAGTCCCGCCGCCACCCCGAGTTCCACTGCCGCCCCGAGTCCCACCGCCGCCCCAGGCGCCGCCGCCCCAGGCCCCGCCGCCGCCCCAGGCCCCGCCGCCGCCCCAGGCCCC